>CAYODK010000176.1:0-12332 GCA_964402695.1 uncultured Verrucomicrobiota bacterium | reverse complement strand
AGCGCTGGCGGGAAGCCCGCGTCGCGAAGATGGACCGGATCGGCCAGCTGCAGGAGGCCCAGACCGAGGTTGCGAAGAAACGTCGCACGCTCGAGGAGGCGATGAAGCAGCACCAGGCGATCCCGTCGACGGACCGCCTGGCCCCGGCCCCCCGCCCGCCCCGCGTCCGGGAGCCCCAGCCGGAGAAGCCCGGGCCCGTCAAGACGGCCCCGGAGCGTCCCGCCCCCGAGCCCCCCGCGCCGACGCCCGAGCCCGAGCCCCCGCCCGCGATCGTTCCGCCCGCCCCCGAGCCGCCGCCGCGGCCGAAGCCGCCGCGGCCGGAGCGTCCGCCCAAGCCGGTGGCTCCGGTGGAGCCGGCGGTCACGGCCGCCGAGATGCCCGGGGCCCTCCCCGGGGGGGCGGGGGGCGGTTCGTACGCTCTGCCGCCGATGTCGTTGCTCGAGCCGCTTCCCCCGGCCGAGCAACGGACGATCCGCGACGACCTGCAGCATTCGCAGCAGACGCTGATCGACACGCTGGCGGACTTCGGCATCGAGGCGCGCATCACCAACGTCGAGACGGGTCCCGTCGTGACGCGCTACGAACTCCTGCCGGCCCCCGGGGTTCGCGTCGAGAAGATCACGGGGCTGAGCAACAACATCGGGTTGTCGCTGAAGGCCGAGAGCGTGCGCGTGCAGGCGCCGATCCCCGGCAAGGGGGTGGTCGGCATCGAGGTGCCGAACCCCAAGACGTCCATCGTGTACCTGCGCGAGATCCTCGAGAGCGACACGTGGCGCGGAAGCCGGGCCGCCCTGCCGCTGGCCGTCGGCCAGGACGTCGGCGGCCGCGTGCTGGTCGCCGACCTCGCGGACATGCCCCACATGCTGATCGCCGGCGCGACGGGGTCGGGCAAGACCGTGTGCATGAACTCGCTCCTGTCGGGGCTCCTGATGGCGCGCACGCCGGCGGAACTCCGGCTGATGCTGGTCGATCCGAAGATCGTCGAGTTCTCGGCCTACCGCGAGCTGCCGCACCTGGTCGTGCCGGTCATCACCGACGCCAAGAAGGTCATGCACGGCCTTCGCTGGGCGATCCAGGAGATGGAGGCGCGGTACAAGCTCTTCGCGCGCGCCGGGGTCCGCAACATCAAGGCGTTCAACACGCGGCCGATCGTCAAGCAGCCGGACCTCTTCGGGGCGGAGCCGGCGCCGGGCGACCCGGCCGCGATCCCCGACCGCGTGCCCTACATCGTGATCGTGGTCGACGAACTCGCGGACCTCATGCTGGTCGCGCAGGCGGAGATCGAGAACCAGATCGCCCGCCTCGCGCAGCTCTCCCGCGCGGTGGGCATCCACATGATCCTCGCCACCCAGCGGCCGTCGGTCGACGTCATCACCGGCACCATCAAGGCCAACTTCCCGGCCCGCATCGCGTTCCAAGTCGCCCAGAAGAACGACAGCCGCACCATCCTGGACGCCAACGGGGCGGACAAGCTCCTCGGCCGCGGCGACATGCTCTTCCTGCCGCCGGGCATCGGCCGGCTCGTGCGGGCGCAGGGCTGCATGGTCAGCGACCACGATGTCCACGCCATCGCCGACCACTGGCGCGCCCAGGCCGCCCCGCAGTACGAGGCCTCGATCCGCGAGAAGATCGAGAAGAAGACCTCCGACGTTCCCGACATGGAGGAGGACGAGGAGATCATCGAGCAGTCGATCGAGATCATCAAGCAGACGCGGCGCGCCTCGACCTCGTCGCTGCAGCGCCGGCTGCGCATCGGCTACACCCGCGCGGCGCGCGTGATGGACCTCCTCGAGGAGCGCGGCATCGTCGGGCCGGCCCAGGGATCCGATCCCCGGGAGATTCTCATCGACCTCGAGGGGGACATCCCCCAGAATCCCAACGCGCCGCCGGCTGAACTGGGCGGTGCGGATGAGGAGAACACCTGACCCGCGCGGGCGGGGCCGATCCCATGCAGACCCTCGGACAGAAGCTCCGGTCGACCCGGGAGGCGAGGAAGGCGACGCTGTCCCAGGCGGCGGAGGCGACCCGCATCAAGTCGACGCAGCTCGAGATGATGGAGACGGACCGGTTCGACCAGCTCGGCGCGGTCATCTACGTCAAGGGGTTCCTCCGCCTCTACGGCGAGTTCCTCGGGCTCGACCCGGAGTCGCTCGTCCGCGCCTACCTCGAGGTGCACGGTCCGCAGCGGCCCACGCTTCCGCACGAGACCGCCCCGAAACTCGTCGGGCGCCGGACCCCGCTGTCGCGGGAACTCGCCCCGGAAACGGACCTCGGTGCCGAGCCGCCCGGGTACGGCGGGACCGGTGGCGCCCGCGGGCGGTCCTCCGCGAAGACGGATCCGGAGGCGCCTCCGCGCGTGACCTTGCGCGAACTCCTCGACCGGCGCGAGGTCCGTTCCGCGTTGCGGGCCGCGGGCCTGGCCGTCGCGGCGCTGGTGGCCCTGTGGCTCGCGGTCGAGGGCATCCGTGTCCTGGCCCGGCGCGTGGCGGAGCGGCCGGCTGCCGCGGCGCCGACCGGGCTTACGGCGCCCGTGGAACAGCCGCCGGACCCCTACCTGGATCCGCAGTCCGTCCGTCCCCCCGCCGCGCCCGCGCGCCGCCCATGAACCTGCCCAATGCACTGACGCTCAGCCGTTTCGTCATGGCGGGGGTCATGATCACCCTCCTCTTCGCCCCCTTTCCGTTCAGCGCGACGGGCGCGCTCCTGGTCTTCGGCCTTGCGGCGTTGACCGACTGGCTGGACGGCCGGCTCGCCCGCGGGTCCTACGGGATCACGGTTCTCGGCCAGCTGCTTGATCCGCTGGCGGACAAGGTCCTCGTCTGCGCGGCGCTCGTCAGTTTCGTCGAGATCCGCCTGCCCGGCGCCCGCCACCCGCTGATCCCCGCGTGGATCGTCGTCCTCATCCTCGCCCGCGAGTTCATGGTCACCGGGCTGCGCGTCCTCGCCGTCCGCGGTGGGCGGGACATCTCCGCCGGACCGTGGGGCAAGCAGAAGACGATCTGGCAGATCGTCGCGATCATCGCGATGTTGGTCGGCCTCGCGATCCAGCGGGACCTGCTCCCGTGGCTCGCCCCGGACTGGGTCGAGCCGTTCGATCTCTGGTTCGCCCCCGCCGCGTACATCATGGCGCTGGCCGTCGCCGCCATCACCGTCGTCTCCGGTCTCGTTTACTTCCACCAGCACCGCGACCTCCTGCGCGGGTGACAACGGCCGGCGCCGCCGGCCCGAAAGGAGCCCCATGCCTCTCCGCCTGTCACGGCCCGCCCTCGCGGCGGCGCTCCTCGTCCACGCGGCCCGCGCGGCCGATCCCGTGCCGGTGACCGCCTTCGTCCTCGCCGGCCAGTCCAACATGGAGGGGCAGGGGTTCATCGCGGCGGACCCGAAGCGCAACGGCGGCAGGGGCAGCCTCGAGGCCCTCGCAAAGGACCCGACCGCCCCGGACCGGCTCCGGCGATGGATCCGCGCGGACGGCGGATGGGCGGAACGCGACGACGTGTGGGTCTCGTATCTCGGCCGCACCGGCGGGCTGCGGCCCGGCTTCGGCGCGAAGGACGACCGCATCGGCCCGGAACTCGGGTTTGGACAAGTCGTCGGTGACGCGCTCGACGAACCCGTGTTGCTGATCAAGCTCGCGTGGGGCGGCAGGAGCCTGGGGAAGGACTTCCGGCCGCCCTCCGCCGGCGGCGAGACCGGGTCGTCCTACGTCGAACTCGTCCGGACCGTGAAGGAGACCCTTGCCGACCCCGGCCGCGTGTGGCCGGCCGCCGTCGGCCGCCCCGTCCGCCTGGCCGGCTTCGGCTGGCACCAGGGCTGGAACGACCGCGTCAACCAGGCCTTCAACGACGCGTACACGACGAACCTGATCTGCTTCATCCGCGACATCCGCCGCGAGTTCGCCGCCCCCGCGCTCCCGTTCGTCATCGCCGCAACGGGCCAGGGCGGCACGAACGATCTTCACCCTCGCGCCGTATCCCTCGTGCGCGCCCAGGAGGCGGCGGCGGCGTTCTTCGGCGCAACGGGGGGCGTCGCCTACATCGACACCCGTCCCTTCTGGCGCCCGAAGGAGGAGTCGCCCAACGGCCAGGGCTACCACTGGAACGGCAACGCCGGGACCTTCCACCTCATCGGAACCTCGATGGGCGAGGCCATGCTGCGACTGATGAAGGGGGGCCGATCCGCCACGCCTTGAGGACGCGGGACATTGCCCGCGGCGGCGGGGCATGGTATAAGCGCCGGCTCGCGCGGGGATCCCCGGCGGGCAGACGAGGTGCAGAATGGCTACGAATACCAAGCAACGGACGCTGAAGAACAAGAACCGGAGCCGTCCGAAGAAGAAGGCGGCGGACAAGCGTCGCCGTCAGCGCGTGCAGCGCAAGCGGCTGGTCGCCCTGGGCATGCCGGAGACCGTGGTCGCCGGCCTGGCGCCGGTTGCGGTCCGCACGCTCCTGAAGCGGCCCGTCAAGCTGAAGAAGAAGCTGGCCGCGAAGGCCTGAGGATTGCGGCCCGGGTCCGGCAGGGCCGGACCCGGCGCCGGATTCATCCCGCGGGCTGGCGCGCCCGGGCGCGCTCCTGAAGGCGGCGGGCCCGGCGGGCGCGGTGACGCCGCACGATCGCCACGGTGGCGAAGTAAGCCGCCGCGGCCGACAGGCCGCCGACGAGGATGCCGCCGATCCACATCGCCAGCCACAGGTCGCCCCCGATCCGCATCAGGTCCCGCCAGTCCTTGTGGAGCGACAGGATTCCCGTCTCCGCGACGATGTGCTGGACCTTCTCCCACCGGGCCAGCATGTCGGCGGACTTTGCATCCGGAAGGAACTGCGCCCCCAGCCAGCACTCGAACCCGTAAACCGGTCCGGCCGTCAGAACGTTCGTCAGGAACAGCGGCGGAAGCGACGCCAGGCGGTTGACGCGCAGGAGCGAGGCCAGGACCAGCGCCAGGATGATCTGAACCCCCAGCGTCGGCGTGAAGGCGACGAACACACCGATCGCGACACCCCACGCGATGCTCTCGGGGGATCCCCGCTGGACGAGCGTCAGCCGGAGGTAGTCGCGCCATGTGCGACGGTCTTTGGTTCGTTCGACGGGCATGAGAAAAGCCAAACCGATCCCGCTGTTCATTGTAGCGGAGTGTGCGCCGGAATCAAATCCGCCGGTTGCGGATGCGGCGCGCGGCGGTAAGCTGGGGCCATGAACCTGCGCGTCTTCGAAACGGCCGGGGCGCTGGCCTCGGAACTTGCCGACCGGATCCGGGCGGCACTCCTCGAATGCGGCGAATCCGGCGCCGTGATGCTCGCCGGGGGGCGGACGCCCCTCGCCGCCTACGGCCTCCTCGCCTCGGCGCCGCTTCCGGCCGGAAGCCGCGCCCGCGCGTTCCTGAGCGACGAGCGGATGGTTCCGTCCGGCTCCCCCGATTCCAATGCCTTCCAGGTCGGGCCGCTGCTGCGCGCGGCGGGGTTCGCGGACGACCGGTTTCTCCGGGTCGACACGACCGGCTCGCTTGAGGCCGCGGCGGACGGGTTCCACCGCGCGCTGTCCGCCCTTCTCTCGACGGGTCTCCGGATCCCGTTCGGCATCCTCGGCGTCGGGGCGGACGGGCATACGGCGTCGCTGTTCAGCCGGGCGGACGTGGAGGCGGCCCGGGCGGGCGACCGTCTCGCGATCCCCGTCCGCAAGCCCCAGCCGCCGGACCGGATCAGCACGACGCCGCGCCTGCTCCGTCGCGTCGAGGACCTGGTCTTTGTCGTGACCGGGGCCGACAAGGCGGCGGTTGTCCACACGTTGCTCGCCGACGCCGGAACGATCCCGGCCGGCATGGCCGTCGAGGGGCACCCGCGCGTCTCGCTCTGGATCGACCGCGCGGCGTCGCCTGGCGGCGTCTGACGCCCCGGAATCAGGACCCCGCGGCTGCGAGTTCCTCCATGACGATCGCGGCGGCGCGGTCCGCCGCTCCTCCGCCGCCCAGCTTCGCGCGGACCCCGGCGTAGCCGTCGAGCATCGCGGCGCGCTGCGGTGTGTCGGACACCAGGGGGTCGATCGCCTCGGCCAGCCACCCGGGCGTCGCCTCGTGCTGGATCAGCTCGGGGCAGATGCCGCGCCCCGCGACGAGGTTGACCATGCCGATGTGCGGCACGCGGATCAGCATCCGCGCGATGGGGTAGCTGAGCGGATGCGTCCGGTAGACGACCACCTGCGGGCAGCCCATGAGGCACGCCTCCATCGTCGCGGTGCCGGAGGCGACCCAGGCGGCCCGCGCCTGGCGCAGGATCTCGCGCGTGGCGCCGGTGACGATCGGCAGGCGCTCCGCGCCGGGCACACCGCGCAGGACCTCCCGGGAGATGTCGGCGACGGGCTCCGAGGGCGCGGCGAGGAGGAAGGCCGCGTCCGGGTGGCGTCGCGCGATTTCCGAGGCGGCGCCGGCCAGCGCCGGGAGGATGCGCCGGATCTCCTGCCGCCGGCTGCCGGGCAGCAGGGCGACGCGCGGGCCGCCCCCGCGCCACGGCAGGTCCGCGGGCGGTGCGCGCAGGGCCGCGGCGGTCTCGTCGACCAGCGGGTGGCCGACGAAGTCCACGCGCAGGCCCGTCCCCGCGAACGCCTCGACCTCGAACGGGAAGATCACGGCGAGGCGGTCGATCGCGCGGGCCATCGAGCCGATGCGCGACCGGTGCCACGCCCAGACCTGCGGGCACACGTAGTACACGACGCGCACGCCGCGCTTCCGCAGCTCCGGGGCGAGCCGCAGGTTGAAGCCGGGGTAGTCGACGAGGACCGCGACCGCGGGCCGGCGGCGCTCGACCTCGTCGAGGACGTGCCGGAACACGCGGCGGAAGAACCCGAGGTGGCGGACCACCTCGACGAACCCCATGACGGCCGTCTGGTGCACGTCGTAGAGCAGATCGGCCCCCTCGGCGCGAAGGCGGTCGCCCCCGAGACCCCAGAGAGCGAGGTCCGCCCCGCGCGCCCGGAGCGCGCCCGCCAGGGCGCCGGCGTGGAGATCGCCGGAGACCTCGCCGGCGACGACGAGGACGGAGCGGCTCATGAGGGGCCGGACTTCAGCCGCTGGTGGATGGCGATGGCCAGCCGGAGCGCCTCGGCCGCCTGCCGCCCCCCCACGCGCGGTTCGCTGCGGCGGGCGACGCACTCGGCGAAGGAGGCCAGCTCGTTGCGGAGCGGCTCGCCCTTCTCGATCGGCACGGCCTCGCGGACGATGCCGGCCGGGCCCTTCCGGTAGACCTCGCCGGCCTGGTTCATGTAGTCGAGCGACAGGTAGGCGTCGGACGTGAAAACGCGGATCTTGCGCATCCGCTCGGGGCTGATGCGGCTCGCGGTGACGTTCGCGACGGCGCCGTTCGCGAAGGAGAGGCGGACGTTGGCGATGTCCTCCGTCGGGCTCAGCACCGGCACGCCGACGGCGTGGATGCCGGTGACCTCGGACCGCACGAGATGCAGGATCGCCTCGAGATCGTGGATCATCAGGTCGAGGATGACGCTCACCTCGGTGCCGCGCGGGGCGGCGCCGGGGCGGAGCGGAGGGTAGGGGGCCAGCCGGTGCGCCTCGATGAACCGGGGCGCGCCGGCCGCCGCCTCGAGGAACGACATCACGGGATTGAACCGCTCGACATGGCCGACCTGGAGGATCAGCCCGCGCGCGTCGGCCATCGCGACGAGGTCCTCGGCCTCCTGCGTGGTCGTCGTGATCGGCTTCTCCACCAGCAGGTGCAGCCCCCGCTCCAGCAGCGTGCCGGCGACCTCGCGGTGGCGGTCCGTCGGCACCACGATGCTGGCCGCCTCGACACACTCGGCGAACGCCTCCAGCGTCGGCACGGCGCGCGTGCCGTATTTCGCGGCGATCTCCTCCGCGCGCGCCGGGTTGGCATCGTGGACCGCCTCGAGCTTCACCGAGGGCAGCGACGCATACAGCCTTGCGTGGTGCTCGCCCAGTGCGCCGACCCCGACCACGCCCACCCGGATGATCCCGCTCATGCCGCCCCCCCCCTCACGTCGCCCTCGGCCTCGAACGCCACGAAGGCCAGCCCCATGCGGTCCGCCTCGGCGACCAGCGCTTCGCGTTCCAGCAGGATCGTCCGGCGCGCCTCGACGGCCAGCGTCGTGGCCCCGGCCTTGCGGAGCGACTTCATCGTCCGGAGGCCGATCACGGGGATGTCGAAGCGCATGTCGTGGCCGGCCTTCGCGGTCTTCACGACGACCGTGCCCGGCCCCCCCAGCTGCCCGCCGCGCAGGATGGCCTCGTCGGTGCCCTCGAACGCCTCGACGGCGAGGATCGTGCCCTCCTTGACGACGACGGTCTGGCCGATCTCGAGGCTGCTCGTCGCCTTGGCCACGCGGCGGCCGAGGTCGATGTCCGCCGACTCCCGTTCGTCCGGCGCCCGCCGGGCCAGCACGCCCGGCTCCGGCATGGTCCGCTCCATGAAACGGCTGGCCGGGTGCATGCGCACGCCCTCCTGCGCCAGCCGCGCGACGACGGCGCCGAAGATGGTCTCCGCGTTGCGCTCCCGCAGGGACGCGAGCAGTTCGAACATGGCGCGGTCGGGGCGGAGGCGGAAGAGGCTGGTCGGAGAGATCTGGCCGGCCATCACGGCGTCCGGGACCGCCGCGGCGCGGACGGCCTCGAGGAAGGCGGCCATCTGTCCGACCCGAACCCAGTGCGTCTCGTCCGCCAGCCGGGCGACGGCCGGGTCGGTCTCGCCTCGGAACCCGATGAGGGCCAGCCGGCCGACGCCCTGGGCCCGGGCCGATTAGGCCAGCAGCCGGGGATAGGCGCCCGCTCCGGCGATCAGCAGAAGCCGGCGGGGCACGGGGGGCGGCTCACCAGGAGAACTCATCGCCCTGGCCGCCGATGCGGCGCTTCATGGTGCGGCCCAGCAGCCGCACGGACTGGCGTTTGGCGTCCACGATGCCGTACACGATCCGGATGGGATTGTCGGAACCGTAGCTCTGCGACACGGAGTTGCGGAACCAGCGGTAGCCTTCCTGCGAGAACTCGACGGCGATGCTCGAACTGTCGAGGCCGACATCGGTCCGGTAGACGCCGGGGCCGGCCTCCGAGATCGACATGCGGTACCGGAACCGCAGGCGGACGACACGCCCGTCGAGCTGGCGCATGCGGCCGAGAAGCTCGCTGACGTTGAACTGCTCGATGTTGGAGGTGTCGACATCGCCGCTGCCCTCCGGCGGCTCGGCGCCCGGCTTCGTCGTCGGCTTCACCGGCTCCGGCACCACGGGGGCGGCCTCGCCGATTTCGCCCCGGATCAGGGCGCCGAGCCGCTCGATCTCGGCGCGGCGGGCCCACTGGACGATGTCCGATTCGCCGTACGTCTGAAGGGCGGAGGCCAGCAGGTCCCCCGCGATGCGGAATTGGCTGTCGACGACCTTCGCCTTGATGTCATCCACGGCGCGATCGGCGCGGACGTTGAGCACGACCTGCTGCCATTCCTTGAGCCAGGTGACGAGATCCTCGCACTCGAGGCCGGCCGCCCGCGCCTGCAGGAGGTAGGAATCCACGGCGGCGAACTGCGCCTCGCCCAGCAGGAAACGGGCGGCATGGACCGGGAAGCCGGCGGCGTCGGCCCCCTGGAACAGCGAGAGGAGGTCCTGGGCGCCGAGGCGGTAGAGATCGTGGTCGACCTGCGCCGTGCCCTCTCCGAGCCGGCGCGACAGCGTGATCTTGGATCCGCGGATGGCCAGGATGTCGCCCGCGACGCCCGGCGTGTTGACGATCGACCGTCCCGTGAGCGCGCGGCTGCTCGCCTCCAGCATCGGGTAGAGCGCCGCGATCGACCGCACGCGGGCGAGTTCCGCCTCGACCTGCGACCGGTTCGGGTGGCCGGTGTTCGTGTTGAGCCAGTCGGTCAGCAGGGTCGCGGCGCCGGCGTAGTTCCGGCGGATGCACTCGGTCATCACGCTCTGCAGAAGGCGCAGATGGGTGCGCAGGTTCTCGGCCCGCGCGGCCTCCGCGGCCGTGTCCGGGGTTTCCGCCGCCGCCGGGGCCGGCGCATTGGTGGCGGCGGCCGGCGCGGCCGGTGTCGCGTTGGTGTCGGCGGCCGGCGCGGCCGGCGCCGCGTTGGTGTCCGCCGCCGGCACGGCCGGCTTCGGCCTGGGCTTCGGCCGCGGCGCCGGGACCGCGTTCGTCCCCGGGGCGTGTGCGACGGCGGGGGGCGCCGCCGTCACGGGTTGCGCCGGCGTCGGAACCAGGGGGTCGAGCCTTTCCACGTCGTTCGTGGCTCCGGCCGGGCGTCGCTTCAGCGGGGTCAGCATGAACAGCAGGACGTCGGCCACCACGAGGACGGCGGCCGCGGTGACCAGCACGGCGATCTTCCGGGACCGGGGCTTCGGCACGGTCGTCGGCAGCGGCGCCGGGGCGGCGGCCGCTGCGGGGGGCGCGAACACGGGCGGCGCCTTCGGCCGGGCGGGCGGAGGGGGCGGGGGGGCCTCCACGGTGCGCAGGATCGTGCTCGACCCGGGATAGGCCATCGGCGGGAGCGGCGGCTGGCCCGCCCGCACGCGGGCGATGTCGGCCACGACCGCCTCCCACGTGGCCGTGCGCTGGTCCCGGTCCTTCACCATCATCTTCTCGACCATCATCGAGAAGTTCACCGAGACGGCCGGGTTCAGCTCGGCGGGATCCGTCAGCTTCCCCTCGACCTGCTGCTGCATCGCCTCCTCTTCCGTGCAGTGCTCGAACGGGAGCACGCCCGTGACGAGGTGGTACAGCAGCGCGCCCAGCGCGTAGATGTCGACGCGGAAATCGATGGCCTCGAACCCGCGGACCTGCTCCGGCGACATGTAGTTCGGCGTTCCGATCGTCACCTCGCGCAGGAGCTGGGCCTCCTCGCTCATGTTCGACCGGCTGATGCCGGAGAAGTCGGCGACCCTGATGACGCCGTCCTCGTCGACGAGGATGTTGCCCGGCTTGAGATCGCAGTGGATCAGCCCCGCCTTGTCCCACGCGTACTGCAGGGCCCGTGCGACCGAGTCGGCGATCGTCAGCGCGTCCCCCTCCGACAGCACGCCCTTCCGCGCAAGCCAGCTCGCCACGCTGTAGGCGGCCACGTACTCCATGATGAAGTAGTGCAGCCCGTTCGCCTGGCCCGCCTCGTGCAGCAGCAGGATGTTCTGGTGCTTCAGCATGGCCACCGAGTTCGCCTCCAGGCGGAACTGGGCCATCGCCGTGGGATCGCCGGCCAGCTCGGGCCGGAGGACCTTCACCGCAACGAGACGATCGAGCGAGCGCTGCCGGGCCTTGAAGACAAACCCCATGGCCCCGTCGCCGATCTTCTCAAGTATTTCGTAACCAGGGATTTCTACGTTGAGCATCTCTGTCCCCGTACGACCGCGAAATCCAGCGCCCCGGTCGCCAGACCGGAGATTCGGTCGACTATAGGGGGGCGCGCGGGCCGCGGCAATCGCAAAAACCCCGACGGCGCCCCCGGGCCGCCCCCCAGTGCTTCCGAACTTGAGGCCACGGGCCCCCGCCCCTATGCTGGAGCTGCGTTTTCCGCCGCGGCGGGAAAGGGGAGAGGATTCATGGCCAGCACGATGCCTGCGGCGGGACAACAGATTCACGGGTTCGAGGTCGAGGCGGTCACCCCGCTGCCGGATCTGCGCGCGACGGCGACCCGGCTGCGCCACGGGAAAAGCGGCGCCCGCCTGCTCCACCTGGCCACGGCCGACTCCGAGAACCTCTTCGCCGTCGCGTTCCGCACGCCGCCGCCGGACGACACCGGCCTCCCGCACATCCTCGAGCACACCGTGCTGTGCGGGTCGCGCCGTTACCCGGTGAAGGACCCGTTTGTCGAGCTGCTCAAGACCAGCCTCGCGACGTTCCTGAACGCGATGACCTACCCCGACCGCACCGTCTACCCGTGCGCGAGCATGAACGCGCGCGACTTCGCCAACCTGATGGGCGTCTACTGCGACGCCGTCTTCCACCCGCGCATCACCGAGGAGCACTTCCGCCAGGAGGGCCACCACCTCGACGTCGCCGAGCCCGGCAACCCGGCGAGCCCCCTGACCGTGAAGGGGATCGTCTACAACGAGATGAAGGGCGCCTACTCGACGCTCGACGGCGTCATCTACCGCACCGCGGCCGGCCTCTTCCCCGACAACGCCTACGGCCGTGACTCGGGCGGCTCGCCGGACGCGATCCCGTCGCTGACCTACGAACAGTTCCGCGCCTTCCACGCGCGCTACTACCACCCGTCGAACGCCTTCTTCTTCCTCTACGGCGACACGCCGCTCGCCCCGCACCTGGAGTTCCTCGACCGGGAGGTCCTCTCCGGCTTCGACCGGATCGACATCGACACCGCCATCGCCCC
>CAYODK010000175.1:0-12377 GCA_964402695.1 uncultured Verrucomicrobiota bacterium | reverse complement strand
GGCGCGCGGGGAAGACACGCGACTCCACCCGGTCGGTCGGCCGTTCCGGTCCGCCGGCCGGCGGGGCGGCACCCCCGCCCGCGCCGTCCGCGCACGCGGCCGGCGCGAGCATCAGGAGGAGAGTCAATGTGCGGTTCATGAGGCCGCACCCGCCGTGGCGGATGTCAGCGGAACGCGGGATTGCGGAAACCACCCGTCGCCGGAGGCACGGGGCCCGGCCGGGGCGGCGGTGGACCGGCCGGCGCGGGCGCCTGGGGCGGGCGGGCCTGCATCTGCTGTTGCTGCTGCCGGAGACCGCGCTTGGGACCGAGCATCATGATCAGAGATCGGCCCATCGCCGTCGGCACCTGCTCCGGCGTCGCGACATCCTCGCAATCAGCCATCACCCGCTTCAGAAGCGCATACCCGAGGTCCTGGTGGGCGTTCTCACGCCCTCGGAAGTAGAGGGAGACCTTCACCCGGTGACCTTCGAGAACGAAGCCCTTGAGCTTCCGGACCTTGGTCTCGTAGTCGTGGGGTTCCACGTTCGCGTGGAACTGGACTTCCTTCATCCGGGTCGCCGTGTGATGCTTCCTCGCTTCGCGCTCCTTCTTCTCCAGGTCGTACTTGTACTTCCCGAAGTCCATGATCCGGCACACGGGAGGCGAGGCGCTGGCCGAGATCTCGACCAGGTCAAGGCCCTCCCGCTCGGCCATGGCGAGGGCCTGGCGGGTGTTCATGACTCCGATCTGGCTGCCGTCGGAGCCGATGAGCCGGACCTCGGGTACCCGGATCCGGAAGTTGGCTCGGATGAATGTCCTGATGGCGGTCCTCCTGCGTTGCGGGGGGTTCGGTGGGAAGTCCCCCGGGGTTACTCCTGGGCCGAGGCGGCACCCTTGAGGGCCACCTCATTCTGAAGGCGGGCGATCACGGCGTCGAGATCCATGGGGCCGAGGTCCCCGGCGGTGCGGTGGCGGAGCGCGACCTTGCCGGCCTGCTCCTCGCGGCCCCCGACGACGGCCATGTAGGGGATCTTGTCCACCTGCGCCTGACGGATCTTGGCCCCGATCTTATCGGGCGAGGAGTCCACCGTCACGCGGAAATCGCGCTGGCGGAGCGAGGTGGCGACGGACTGCGCATACGGAAGCTGCTTGTCGGTCAGCGGCATCACGCGCACCTGTTCCGGTGCGAGCCACAACGGGAAGGCGCCGGCGTGGTGTTCGACGAGGATGCCGAAGAAGCGTTCGATGCTGCCGAGCAGCGCGCGGTGGACCATGTAGGGGCGGTGCGGCGTGCCGTCCGCCCCGGTGTAGGTCATGTCGAACCGCTCGGGCAGGTTGAAGTCGAACTGGATCGTGCTCATCTGCCATTCGCGGCCGATGGCGTCGCGCACCTTGAGGTCGATCTTGGGACCGTAGAATGCGCCGCCGCCGGGGTCGGTCTCGTAGGGAATGCCCTCCCCCTGCAGCGCCGCCTCCAGGGCCGCGGTGGCCTGGGTCCATCGCGCCTCCTCGCCGACGGCCTTCTCGGGCCGGGTGGCCAGGTAGGCGGCGATGTCCTCGAAACCGAAGGCGCGCCACATGGCGCGGGCGAAGCGGATGACCTCGCGGATCTCCGACTCGATCTGCTCGGGGGTGCAGATGATGTGCGCGTCGTCCTGCGTGAAGCCGCGCACGCGAAGGAGCCCGTGCAGCACCCCGGCCTTCTCGTAGCGGTAGACGGTGCCCAGCTCGGCGTAGCGGACCGGCAGGTCGCGGTAGGAGCGGCGGCGGCCCTGGTAGATCTGGATGTGGAACGGGCAGTTCATCGGCTTGATGAAATACTCGTTCTCATCGATCTGCATCGGCGCGTACATGCTCTCGCGGTAGAACCCGAGGTGCCCCGAGGTCTCCCAGAGGCCCGCGCGACCGATGTGCGGGGTGTAGAGCAGCTCATAGCCGGCGCGGAAGTGCTCCTGGCGCCAGAAGTCCTCGACAAGGCAGCGCACGCGCGCGCCCTTCGGATGCCAGTGGATGAGCCCGGGGCCGACGGCCTCCTCGATGCTGAACAGGTCGAGCTCGCGGCCAAGCCGGCGGTGGTCGCGCAGCTTGGCCTCTTCGATCTGCTGGATCTGGGCGTCGAGCTCCGCCTGCGTCATCTGCGCGGTCGCGTAGAGACGCTGGAGCATCGGGTTGGTCTCGATGCCGTGGAAGTAGGACCCGGCGACGGTCAGCAGCTTGAACGCGCCGAGCTTGCCGGTGCTGGCCACATGGGGGCCGCGGCAGAGGTCGACGAAGTCGCCGCTCTTGAAGAGGGTGATCGTCTCGCCCTCGGGGATCTCCGCGAGGCGCTCGACCTTGTAGGTCTGCCCGCGCTCCTCGAGCATCCGTTGCGCATCGGCGCGCGCGATCTCCACGCGCTCGAACGGGTGGTCCTCCGCGACGATCTTCGCCATCTCCGCCTCGATGGCCGGGAAGTCCTCCGGGCCGAGCCGGTGGGGGAGGTCGAAATCGTAGTAGAAGCCGTCCTCCGTCGCCGGACCGATGTCGAGACGGACGCTGGGAAAGAGACGGCAGACGGCCGCGGCCATGACGTGCGCCGCGCTGTGGCGCATCGTCTCCAGTTCGGGCGAGTTTTGTTTCTTCATCAGGGTTCCGGTCCTCCGTGCGCCGGGCGCGAACGAATGCGCGGGCGCCGGATCATGGCCGGGAATGCCGCAGTATCCGCATTTTCCCCGCGTGTTCAAGCTCCGAATCGAGGGGAGCCGGATCGCCGGGCCTCCCCGGGGGGCTTGCACCGGGGGCCGAAGGGGTCGCAGAATGGGATCGCCGCCCCGGGACGTCGACACGGACGGCCCGCACACAACCCCCGGGGACGAAGCGGACCAGGCGGCGCACCCAGGCCGCGGGAGGAATGCCATGAGGACGGTGTGGACCATCGGACTGGCCATGGGCGTTGCGATCATGACCGGCGGGTGCAGAACCGGCACGCCGGCCGTCACCCCGGAAGCCCGGAAAACGGACGAACCGCCGGCCGACGTCGTCGCGGAGGCGGAGAAGGAAATCGCGGCGCACTACGCCCATGCGAGCCCCGAAGTGCAGGAATACGTCCTGCATACCGCCCGGACATTCGGACGAAGCGGCATGTGGCTGGCGGAGAATGCTTTTCGTGACAAACCACCCGCAGATCGCGAGATCCGCATCACCCGCCTTGCGCGCCTGCTTGCGGAGGCCGAGTACGGCCGGCACCTGTGCAGCGCGCTGGCCGAGGCCGGCGCCTTCAAGGACCCGCGCCTTGTGACGGGGCTCATGAAGGTCGCCGGATACCACCGGACGGATTCGGACTACGATTGCCGGCCGAAGTGGATGGCCGTGGCCGCCCTTTCACGGCAGGAGGCGGACGCGGCTGTTCCGCTCCTTATCAGTCTCGTGGACCATGGCAACCAGAACACACGGATGTGGGCGCGGGCGGCGCTCTCGCGGAAGACCGGGCAGGATTTCCAGGGCGACAAGGAAGCCTGGGCCCAATGGTGGCAGGGGCGGGGGCACCCGGCGGTCGCTGCCGAATGGTTGAAGCCCTGGACACCCCCGCCGAGGCCGGTCCCGTAGGGCGTCAGGTCCGCGGCGGGAAAAGGTCGCCCAGCGTGCGCCGGGGTGCGGGGGCCGTCGCGCGCTGCGCCGCGGCGGACAGCCCCGCCTCGATGCGCGCACAGAGGTCGAGGAAGTCGCCGCAGCCCAGGGTGTCGGCGCCCGAGGCGGACGTGGACTCGCGCTCGAGTCGGTCGGAGGTCACGACGAGCATCGGTCGCGTTCGCGCGCCGTCGTGCGCGGCGCGCTCGATCCAGACATCGGCGCTGAGACCGGAGGGGGAGAAGACCACCTCGACGGGACCCGCCGGGCTCTCGGGATCGGGGCCGCCGCCGTCGCGTCCGTCGAAGACCACCGTCACGCGCGTGCCAAGCTGGGGCGCGATGCGATCGAGCCGGCGGATGAGCCGCCGCCGGGCCTCGAACAGGCGGCCGTCCCGGTGCACGCGCGCCGTCGTCGCGTCGCGGTGCACGAGGCTGTAGCCGTCGATCAAGACCCAGCGATCGGGGCCGCTCATGCCGGTTTGGGGGCGGGCGCCGGGGCCGGTGTGTCGGATCCGACGATGACGGAAAGCACATCGTCGAGGGTCACCACGCCGGTCACCTCGCCTTTCTCGTCGGTCGTCAGGATCAGCGGCTGCCGCGTCACGCGCATGCGCGGCATCACGTGGTCGGCCAGCGTGTGCTCGGCGACGAACTGCGGATGGCGCATGTAGGACTCGGCGGTCTTCCCCTCGGAGGCCTCGTCGGCCAGCACGTCGTACACGTTGACGATGCCGACGAATTTCCGCGCGGCCGGATCCCAGACGGGGAAGCGCGAAAGCTCCTCCCGGCGCGCGAGGTCGAGGATGCCGGCGACGGTCGTGGACCGCTCGATCGACGCGATCCGGTCCCTCGGGATCATGATGTCGCGGCAGCGTGTTCCGCTCATCTGGATGACGCCCTTGATCATGCGCGTCTCGACCGGGGACAGCGCGCCCGTCTCCCCGCCCTCGCGGGTGAGATGGAGGAACTCTTCGCGCGTGATGAGCGGCTGGTCCTCGGAAGTGTCCAGGCGACGGCCGAACAGCAGGCGCACGATCCGGGCGAGACTCCAGCGGAGAGGAAGCAGGATCCACGAGGCGAGCCACAGGGCCCGTGCGAACGGAAGCGTCCGGTGGGACGGGAACCCCTGGAACCAGGCCTTGGGGATGTACTCGCCGAAGACCAGCAGCAGCACCGTGGCGACGAATCCGGCCACCGCGGCGGCACCGGGCAGGCCGGTCCGGTCGGCCAGGCTGGCCGCAAGCACGGCCATCGCGACATGGCACAGGTTGGTCCCGACCAGGGTCGTGCCCAGCAGCACGTCGGGGCGGCGAAGGAAGTCCTCGAGGATGCGCGCGCCCGGGACGCGATGCTGCACGAGATGGCGCAGGCGCAGGCGGTTGACCGCAATCACGCCGGTCTCCAGGCCCGCGAAGAACGCGCTGCCCGCGATGCAGAGCAGGATCAGAACCAGCTGGATGACGACGGTCATGCGTCGTCCTCCCCCGGCACCAGCTTCTCGATGTGGGCCAGCGTGACGCGCCGCCGGTCGGTCTTGAGGACGGTGACGCGGCAGCCCTGGGCCTCGACGATCTCGTTCGGCTCCGGGATGTGGCCCGCATGCACGGCGAGCCAGCCGGCGAGCCGCTCCGCACCCTCCGCCTCGAGGGCGATGCCGAGCTTGCGGTTGAGATCCTCCAGGCTGAATCCGGCATCGACCAGCCAGCGGTTCGGACCGGCCTCCTGGAAGACGGGCCGCGGGCGGCTGAGCTCGTGGTAGATCTCCCCGGTGATGCGTTCGAGGATGTCGCCGCGGGTGACGACGCCCGAGGTGCCGCCGAACTCGTCCACGACCACCGCCACGCGCCGGCGGTCCTTCTGGAACTGCGCAAGAAGCCGGTTGAGCTTCATGCTCGAGGGCACGAAATAAGGCGGGATCCGGGCGGCTTCCAGCGAATGGGCGGGGTCGAGCAGGAAGCGCCGGACATCCAGGAATCCTTCGACGGAATCCGGCGTGTCGCGGAAGAGGGGAAGGAACTGGCGCCGGGCCGTCCGTGCGATCCGCACGGGATCCGCCGCCGCATCGTTCAGATCGACCCCGCGCAGATCGACGCGCGGGGTCATCACGTCGGCCACGACCATCGATTCGAGACCCACGACCGCCTTGATCAGCGAAAGCTCCTCCGCGTCGATGATCCCCTCCTGCCCGCTGATGTCGACGACGGTGCGGAACTCGTCCCCGCTGAGCGATCCCCCGCGCGGACGGAAGAACGGCTGCAGCGCGCGCGTCACGCGCTCCAGCGTCCACCGGAACGGCAGCATCAGAACCACGGCCCCCCGCATCGGCGGCGTGAACCAGGTGGCCAGCCGCGTGGTGAAGTGCAACGCAAGCTGCTTGGGGCCGAACTCGCCGAAGATCAGCAGGAGGATCGTCATGACGGCGATGCTGAGCTTTTCCGCGTACCGCGGCACGAGGCCGTTGACGATCTCGAAGAACAGGGCCGAGGCGGTGACGTTCACGAACGTGTTGAGGATCAGGATGGTCGAGAGCAGCCGGGTCGGCTGGGCCAGGAGCGCGTGCAGGCTGCGGCCCAGGGCCGGGTGCGCCTGCGCGATCCGCCGCAGACGCAGGGCGTCGAGGGAGAAGTAGACCGCCTCGCTCCCCGAACAGAACCCGGAGATCGCCAGCAGTCCGACAAGGACTCCCACCTGGATGGCAAGCACATCCGTCACGGCCGCGGCCATTCTACAGGAAACTCCGGGCCTGGCGAGCCGCACCGGCCGCGCGGTGGACCCGGGCGGCGGTGGAGCGCAGCCGCGGGTTCAGCGCGAGAGGAAGAAGAGGGCTTCCTCGGCGTTGAGGGTGTCGCCGGCCTGCAGCGGCCGCACGCGGCCCCCGTCGTAGGCGAAGGCGCGCACGACCGTCACCCGCTCGCGGGCCACCCAGTCGAGAAAATCCTGGAGGGTGAACAGGTGGATGTTCGGCGTGTCGTGCCAGCGGTACGGCAGCCGGTCGGTCGTCGGCATCCGGCCCTCGACCAGCAGGGACATCCGGATGCGCCACCACGCGAAGTTCGGGAACGACACGATGCCGAGCCGGCCGACACGCAGCATCTCGCCGAGCACCTCGAGCGGCCGGTGCAGGGTCTGCAGCGTCTCCTCGAGCACGACGTAATCGAACGAGCGGTCCGGGAAACCGGCGAGACCCTGGTCGAGGTCGGTCTGGAACACCGGAACACCCCGCTCCACGCAGCGCATCACGGCCGCCGGGCTCAACTCGACCCCCTGCCCGCGGACGCCCTTGCGGCGGATCAGGCGGGCCAGCAGATCGCCCTCGCCGCACCCGAGGTCGAGAACCGAGGCTCCGCGAGGGATCTCGCGGACGATCCGGTCATCCTGCCAGCGCCCCTCGGGCGCCGCGCGCGCGGAACGCGTCGCGAAACGATGGTACTCGGACAGCAGATCGCGTCCGTCGGCGCCGAGCGCAGGATCCAGACGGCGCAGGATGTCCGTGGCCGCGTCACAGGACGGGCAGCGGCCGCCCTCCGGCGCGTGCGCGGCAGGCGCCCGTCTCCGGGGAAGGCTCCGCTTCATGCGCGCTCTCCCGGGGCGAGGAACCCCCGCAGCAGGCGGCCGACCTCGTTCACCTGGACGAGGAACGAGTCATGCCCGTGGTACGAAGGCACCTCCGCGTAGGTGGCCGACCGTCCGGCGCGGCACAGGGCGAGGGCCAGTTCGCGGCTCTGTTCCGGCGCGTAGAGCCAGTCGGACGAGAACGACACGATCATCGGACGCGCGGCGACGCGGCGACACGCCGCGACGAGGTCGCCACCGCCCCACTGTTCCGCCGCATCGTAGAGGTCCATGGCGCGCGTGATGTACAGGTAGCTGTTGGCGTCGAACCGCTCGACGAAGGACTTGCCCTGGTGGTCGAGGTAGCTCTCGACCTCGAACTCGATGCCGAACCCGACCGTCCGCTTGCCCGGTTCCTTGAGGCGACGGCCGAACTTCCGGTGCATGCCCTCCTCGGAAAGGTAGGTGATGTGCGCCATCATGCGCGCCGCCGACAGGCCCGCCGTGGGACGGGCCCCGTCCCGGTAGTAGTCGCCGTTGCGGAAGTTCGGGTCGCTCAGGATCGCATGCCGGCCGACGGCGTTGAACGCGAGTCCCTGGGCGGACAGGCGCGCCGCGGAGGCGAGGACGATGCAGTTGGCGACGCGATCCGGGAACGCGAGGGCCCACTCCAGCGCCTGCTGTCCGCCCAGGGAGCCGCCGATCACCGCGTGGAGTCGCCGGATGCCGAGACGATCGACGAGGCGCGCCTGCAGGCGGACCCAGTCGCCGATGGTGACGATCGGGAAGCGCAGTCCGTACGGCGCGCCGGTCGCCGGATCCGCGGAAGCCGGCCCCGTCGTGCCGTAGCAACTGCCCAGCGTGTTGGAACAGATGAAGAACCACCGGCGGGTGTCGAGCGGCTTGCCCGGCCCGATCATCGCGTCCCACCAGCCGGGCCGGCGCGCCCGCCAGGGGCGGCCCATGCGCTCGGCATCGCGGTCCCACCCGGCCACGTGGGCGTCGCCCGAGAGGGCATGAAGGATCAGGATCGCATTGTCGCGGGCCCGGTTCAGGCGGCCGTAGGTCTCGTACTCGACATCAACCACCGGCAGGCTGCCGCCGGACTCGAGGGAAAACGGCGACGCGGCGTCCGCGAGACGCGCAGACCGGATCCTTGTCCACCCCACCGAGGTGGGACTGTCCGGCGGCTCGCCCTTGAACTCGCGTTGCGACATGGTCCTTTCGCGCCCGGCCGGGCCGGACGCGTGCGGGCAATCTACGCTTCCGCCGCCCCGCCCGCGAGACCCAAGTGCGGGTTCACAGGTTCGAAGGTTCGGAGGCGAGCGGGTTCATGATGAGGAGAGCCGCCGCGATCAGGCGGGGAACCGCATTCGTGTTGCCGTTCTTCATCCGTTGTCCCCAACCTCCGTTGTCTCTCCGGATCGCCCGTGGGACCACGCGCATCCAAGGGGCGAGGGTAGCCCCCGGGAGCCGCGGGTCAAGACACAGGCCGTGGCTGTGCGGTGGCCGGCATTCGGAGTCGCGCCCGGCCTTGCCAAGCCCGGTAGCGTTGTCCATGCTTCCCCCGGCCGCGGCGCGGCACGTGCGCCGACGGCCAGCGGAGGGCCGGCGAATATGAAGGCATCGGGATCGTTCCGTTCGCGGCG
Source organism: uncultured Verrucomicrobiota bacterium (assembly GCA_964402695.1). Classification (GTDB taxonomy): domain Bacteria; phylum Verrucomicrobiota; class Kiritimatiellia; order PWTM01; family PWTM01; genus VGWF01. The sequence goes on along the minus strand of CAYODK010000175.1, from coordinate 3,587 downwards.
CATGTTTCTACAGGGGGCGGGTGGAGCGGCCGTCGCGTTGGGGCTGTCGCGCGCCGCGGCCGGGGCGGAGCCGCCGGTCATTCAGGGCTTTGAGAAAGCGAAGACCGACCCTGCGGCGGCGGCGGGGTGGAAGCCGGTGTCCGACCGGCGTGTGCGCGTGGGCATCGTCGGGTGCGGCCACTGCAGGTTCGGCACGGTGTTCGGCTTCCAGGACCACCCGAACGTCGAGGTGGTGGCGGTCAGCGACCTGATCCCCGAGCGGTGCGCGGACCTGGCAAAGGCGTGCCGGTGTTCGAAGACCTACCCGTCGCTCGAGGAGTTGGTGAAGGACGACCGCATCGAGGCGGTCTTCGTCGCGACCGACGCGCCCAGCCACGCGCGGCACTGCATCGAGGTGCTGCGCCACGGCAAGCACGTGGCGACGGCGGTGCCCGCGGTGTTCGGGTCGCTGGAGGACGCCGACCGGCTGGTCGAGGCCGTGAGGAAGAGCGGGCTGAACTACATGATGTTCGAGACCTCCTGCTTCCGCGAGGACCTCTACGAGATGCGGCAGATCTACCGCGCCGGCGGCTTCGGGGAGATCGTCTACGCCGAGGGCGAGTATTTCCACTACCACGACCAGCCGATCCCGTCCTACAGGGGCTGGCGCGAGGGCCTGCCGCCGCAGTGGTATCCGACGCATTCCAACGCCTACTTCGTCGGCGTGACCGGAGGACGCTTCACCGAGGTGAGCTGCATCGGCACGCGCAGCACGCTGCCCTACCTGCAGCCGTCGGCCAGCCGCTGGGGGAACGGTTTCGGAACGGAGATCGCGCTGTTCACGACCGATGCGGGCGGCTCGGCACGCATGGCGGTGAGCTGGGACACGCCCGGCTACAACGGCGAGATGGGCCGCGTGCGCGGGCAGAAGGGGTCCTACTACAAGACCTTCGTCGGCCTGAAACGCAACGAGGCCGACCTGAGGCGGCCCCCGCTGCCGCCGGGCGTCGAGGCGGGCGGGCACGGCGGATCGCACGGCTACCTGATGAACGAGTTCGTGCTGTCGATCCTCGAGAAGCGAACGCCGCTGGTGAACGTCGCGTGGGCGCTCAACATGACGGTGGCCGGGATCGTTGCGCACCAGTCGGCGCAGAAGGACGGCGAACGGCTGAAGATCCCGTCCTACACGCTCTAGCCCGGGAATGAAGCCCCTCTCGCAGACCGCGCGGGTTCTCGCCGGCCTCGGAGCCGGCGCGGCGTTCGGCCTCGTGCTGAACGTCCTGCGGCGAACGGGGCCCGGGGCGGCCGCGTGGATCGACCGGTGGCTGGTGTCCGGCGGTGCGCTCGACATCGCCGGGCGGCTCTTCTTCTCCGCGATCCAGATGCTGGTCGTTCCGCTCGTGCTGGTGTCGCTGGTCTGCGGCGTGGCGGGCGTCGGCGATCTGCGACGCTTCGGCCGCATCGGCGGCAAGGTGCTGGGGCTCTACCTGGTCACCACGGCGGTCGCAATCACGCTGGCGCTCGGACTGGCCCTGGTGGTGCGGCCCGGAGCGTGTGTGGCCGGCGGCGCGGCGGCCGCGGCATGGGAGGCTCCGCCCGCCCCGCCGCTGGCGGATGTCATTGTCGAACTGGTTCCGAAGAACCCCTTCGCCGCGATGGCGTCGGGGAACATGCTCCAGGTGATCGTGTTCGCGCTTCTCGCCGGCGCCGCGCTGGCCCTGGCCGGCGCGCGGGCGGCGGGACTCCGGGCGCTGCTGGACCAGGCGAACGAGGTCCTCCTGGGGATGGTCGGCCTCATCATGCGCGTGGCGCCGGTCGGCGTGTTCGCGCTGATCGCCAAGGTGCTCGCGGTGCAGGGGATCGACGTCGCGGGGCGGCTGCTGCTCTACATGGCGACGGTGCTTGGCGCCCTTGCGCTGCACGTGCTGGTCGTCTACGTCGGCCTCCTGCGCGGGGTCGGCCGCCTGTCGCCGGCGCGGTTCTTCCGCAAGATGGAACCTGTGCTCGCGGTGGCCTTCTCGACATCGAGCAGCAATGCGACCCTGCCCGTGACGCTCGAGACGGTCGAGCACCGGATGGGCGTGTCGGGTTCGATCGCCTCGTTCTCCCTTCCACTCGGGGCGACGATCAACATGGACGGCACCGCCATCATGCAGGGGGTGGCGACGGCCTTCCTTTCGCAGGTCTACGGCGTCCATCTCGGTGTGCAGGACCTCGTGCTCGTGGTGTTGATGGCGACGCTGGCCTCGATCGGGACCGCCGGGGTTCCGGGAGTCGGGATGGTCACGCTGGCGATGGTCCTGCGGCAGGTCGGCCTGCCCGTCGAAGGCATCGGGCTGATCCTGGGGGTCGACCGATTGCTGGACATGGCCCGGACGGTCGTCAACGTCACCGGGGACGCCGTCGTGACGGTCGTGGTCGCGCACGGCGAGGGGGAAATGGACCTCCATCGGTTCCGTGACGATGACGCGGGGGAGGCATATCGGAAAGAAGAGCAACCATGAATGCGGAATCGGTCGGACCGTTCGCCTTGGCGGGAGGTGCGCTGTTGCTTGTCACAGCCGCTGCCGTGATCATGCTCCTCGTCCAATCGCTCTTCCTGCTCTGGGGCGCGAAGATCGCAGGCATCGAACCCCGGGGTTTCGGCCGTGCGCTGGCGGTGACGATCCTGGGCGGTCTTGCGTCCTTCGCCGTTTCCATCGTGCTGGCCCTCTCGGGGCCGGTCGCGCCGATCGTCGGGTTCGTCGCCGGTTTCTTGGTCTCGGCGCTGGTCGCCATGCCGGTCTTCCGGACCACGTTTGGACGTGCCCTCGGCGCAAGCGTGCTGGCGTGGGTGCTCAGCCTGCTGGTGGCCGGCCTCCTTGTCCTGCTGCTCTTCGGCCTGGGCGCCTCGCTGGCGATCTTCGCCTGATCCGCCCCCCCACGCGCGGACCGTCTTCGATACCGGGGTGCAGGGAGGGGGACACTCTTTATAAAGTCTGACCCCATGGCGGGCACGACCGTCCGCGTCCCGGATGGATCGTGATCCCGCTTCCGCGAGACTGGCGCGGGCGGGCGCCTTCGGACTAGAGTGAGGGAATCGGGAGACATCCATGAAATCGTACCGGAAGGAACTGACGTTCACGACGCCGACGCGGCGCGCCTACCTGAACATCACGCCGCAGGTCGAGGAGGCGGTCCGCGCCAGCGGGGTGACGGAAGGTCTCTGCCTCGTCAACGCGATGCACATCACCGCGAGCGTGTTCATCAACGACGACGAGCGCGGACTCCACGGGGACTTCGAGCGGTGGCTCGAGAAACTGGCTCCCGAAAAGCCCTACGACCAGTACGCGCACAATGGCGCGGAGGACAATGCGGATGCCCACCTCAAGCGCCAGGTCATGGGTCGCGAGGTGACCGTCGCCATCACCGGAGGCCGCCTCGACTTCGGACCGTGGGAACAGATCTTCTACGGCGAGTTCGACGGCCGCCGCCCGAAGCGAGCGTTGATCAAGATCATCGGCGAGTGAACGTGATGCCCCGGGATGACTGGCACGGCGGCGGGGCGCGATGGTCGCGGCGGGCCATGCTGCGCGCGGCCGCCGCGGCGGGGGCCGCCGCCGCGCTTT
>CAYODK010000174.1:5049-12383 GCA_964402695.1 uncultured Verrucomicrobiota bacterium | reverse complement strand
TTCTCCCATCGTTGGAAGCCCCTGCGGCGGCGGGCGCGGTCCATGCCGACCGGCCGAACGCGGTGGCGTTCGCCCCGCAGACGGCCCGGTTCGTGCGCTTCGTCGTCCGGGCGAACAGCTCGGCGCAGCCGTGCATCGACGAACTCGAGGTGTACGGCCCGGGCGACGGCCCGAACCTGGCGCTGGCGAAGGACGGCGCGAAGGCGTCCGCCTCGTCGTGCCTCGCGGGCCACGCGATCCACCGGATCGAACACCTCAACGACGGCCGGTACGGCAACGCGCAGAGCTGGATCGCCGCCTCGGATGGCGCCGAGTGGGCGCAGATTGAACTTGCAGGGCCCGCGCCGGTCGCGAAGGTCGTCTTCTCGCGCGATCGCGAGGGCCGCTACCACGACCGCGTTCCGACCGCGTGGACCGTGCAGCTCTCGGACGACGGCGTCGCGTGGCGCACCGTCGCCACGGGACAGGCCGCGACCGTCGCCGGCCGCCCGGCGCCCGCGCCGCGCCCGCCGGCCGTGCCCCTGCCCGAACCGGCGACCCACGAGGCGCTCGTCCGCTACGCCTTCCTCTGCGAGCGCGCGACGTGGGGGCGGATGAACGCGACGGACCACCTCTCGCCGCTCGCGAAGGAGATCCCGTACTGGACCCGCATCGCGCGGCTCGGGCCGACGGAGCGCACGCTCGTCCAGCTCGACGACATGATCGGCCGGCTGGGGGCGAAGGGCGTGGACGTCGCGCAGGCCCGCGCCGATCTCGCCTCGCTCCGCACGCGGCTCGCCGAGGGCGACGGCGAGGCGCTCTATCTCGACGCTCGCGCCGCCAAGCGCCGCCTCATGCTCGCCGATCCCGACCTCGCGCCGCTGCAGCGGATCCTGTTCGTGAAACGGCATCCGTACCTGTCGTCGCACAACTACAGCGACATCCTCGATTCCCGTTTCGCGCCCGGCGGCGGCGTCTGCGTGCTGGAGATCCCGCGCCGCGACGGCCGTCTCGACCCGGAGGCCGCGCGCGTCGAGACGCTCTTCGACGCGAGCGGCGGGATCGCGCGCGACCCGGTGGCGGACTTCGACGCGCGGCGCATCTACTTCGCGTATCGTCCCGGCGCCGCGGCGCCGGGCGCGCAGGAGCCCACGTGGCACCTGATGGCGATGGACGCCGACGGCGGCGCGCGCGAGCAGCTCACCGACGGCCCGTTCCACGACTACTACCCGTGCCCGCTTCCCGACGGCGCGCTGGCGTTCGTCTCGACCCGCTGTCGCGCGCGCTTCCTCTGCTGGCGCCCGCAGGCCTTCGTGCTCTTCCGCCGCGAGATCGACGGGGAGATCCGGCCGCTCTCCTTCGCGAACCTCAGCGAATGGACCCCTGCGGTCATGCGCGACGGGCGCATCCTGTGGACCCGCTCCGAGTACGTCGACAAGGGGGCGGACTTCGGCCACACGCTGTGGGCGGTCCGCCCCGACGGCACCCACGCGGAACTCGTCTTCGGCAACAACACGCCCAACTGCTACATCAACGCCCGCGAGGTGCCCGGCACGCGCGAGATCCTCTGCACGCTCTTCTCCCATGGCGGCGACCACAACGGCCCGCTCGGGCTGGTCGACCTCGCCCGCGCCGCGTCGCCGTTCGACACGAATGCGATCGTGAACCTCACGCCCGACACGACGCCGCACTACAACATGAACTGGCCGCGGCAGGAGTGCTGGCGCGACCCCGTGCCGGTGTCGCGCGACGTCTTCCTCGCCAGCCACGCTCCCGGCGACCGCTTCGGCCTCTTCCTCGCCGACCGCTGGGGCAACCGCGAGTTGCTCCATCTCGACCCGGACATCGGCAGCATGACGCCGACGCTGCTGCGGCCCGAACCGCGCCCGCCCGTGCTCGGCGCCGGCGTGCCGGCGGCGGGCGATGATCCGCCCGGGCGCCTGATGCTTGCCGACGTGCACCAGGGCCTCGAGCCGGCGGTGCCGCTCGGGAGCGTGAAGTACATCCGCGTCTGCCAGGAGGTCCGCGCGGACCTCGAGCGGCTGGAGAGCGGCGAGTACCGGCGCGACCACGGGCCGGTCTTCCAGGACTTCTACGCGACGCCGATCCACAAGGTGAACGGGCCGGCCGGCTGGCCGAGCTACGTCGCGAAATCCTCGCTCGGCCTCGTGCCGGTCGCGGCGGACGGCTCGGCGGTCTTCGAGGTGCCGGCGGGGAGGGTGCTCTACTTCCAGGCGCTCGACGCGGACCTCAACGAGCTGCAGCGCATGCGCAGCGTCGTGCAGCTCCAGCCCGGCGAGCAGCGCGGCTGCATCGGCTGCCACGAGCACCGCCACTCCGCGCCGCCGGCGCGGCCGACGGCCGCCTCGCGCCGTGCGCCCGCCGTGCCCGAGCCGCCGCCCTGGGGCGCGGTGCCGTTCGCCTACGAGCGCGTCGTGCAGCCGGTCTGGGATGCGAAGTGCGTCCGCTGCCACGACGCGTCCCACAAGCGCGGCGTCAATCTCACCGCGACGCTCGACGCCGAGCGCGTGCCCGCCTCCTACCGCACGCTCGTTGCCGGCGGGTGGGTCCACTATTTCGACATGACCTACAGGCTCCGGCACTCCAAGGCCGAGCCCGCCAGCTTCGGTACGTTGAAGAGCCGTCTCTGGCAGGTGCTCAACGCCGGCCATCACGACGTGAAGCTCACGCGCGACGAGCTGCACGCCGTCAAGTGCTGGATCGACCTCAACTGCCCCCTCTGGCCCGACTACACCCCCCGCCCCCAGCGCCCCGCCGTGGCCGCATCCAAGGCAGCGCCGTGAAGGGCGGACGCACGGTCATCGTCCCGGGCGTCCTCGTGGCGACCGCCGTCTGGGTGGTCTGGGGTGGCCGGTGGTTGCTTTCCTCTCTGTCTACGCGAAGGCCGGGCGGATGACGGTGGCGGAGTGGGTGCGTGGGGCGTTGCGCGCGGCGCGGCAGAGTCAGCCGACGCGGAGGTCCTGCAGGAGATCCTCCATCGCTACCACGCCATCGGCCGGCCGGAGGCCATCGAGCCGGCCTTCCAGGCGATCCTGCGGCTTGCGGACGAGGTGTTCGCGATCGAGGCGGCCGACGTGCGGCGGGCGAAGGAAATCCTGCTCTCGTCGCGCAAGGTCTCATCCCGCGACGCGGTGCACGCCGCCGTGATGCAGCGGCACAGGGTGTCGCGCATTCTGTCGTTCGACCGGGGTTTCGACGGGGTTCCGGGCCTTGCACGCCTTCACTGATCCCCTGAACTCCGGGCCCGTGAACCTCCCAACCTGCGAACCTTGGAACCTGCCGCCCTCGCCGCCGGGCGTCAGCGCTTCTTCTCGCCGTCGCCGACGCGCTCGCGCTGCGGACCGGTCAGTTCGAGCCAGACCATCAGCTTGCCGTCCTGCCGCACGTCGAACGACTCGGCATCGCCGGGCTTCAACATCTCGGCGAGCCGTCCGACATTCTTCGCCTTCTTCGAGGGCAGGATGACGACCTCGCGCCCGACCAGGCTGCCGGGGTTCTCCATCTTGTTGTGCTTCCAGGTCTTCTCGACCTTGGTGACCTCGACGACGAGCTTGCCGCCGTCCCTCGAGAGCACCTTGCCGGCGATCATGCCGGCGAATCCGCCGCCGGACTCCCGGGCCTTCTCCTCCGCGGCCCGGGCCGCCGGAATCGCAAGGGCCATCGCCGCCAGCACCGCCATCGTCCCACGCAGGTTCATGACGCATCCTCCCCGCGGAGACGCCCCCGCGGCGACGGCAGCATGAGCCTGCCGGCGCCGCATGGCAAGCCGGGCCGCCGGGCCGGAAAGCACACGGGGCCGGCGGTCCCTGTGGACGCGCCGGCCCCGGCAGAATCGACGGCGGAACGGCTTACTTCGCCGCGCGGCCGAAGACCTCCACCTCGATGTAGTGGTTCATCTCGCCCGCCGTGCTGCCCTTGCTGTACAGGCGGACGTAGCGCGCCTTCTCGCCCTTGGCGTCCACGAGGCGGCCGGTGTTGACCTCGACGTAGGCCAGGTCCTTGCCCACGTCCTTGCCGGCGGAGTTGTCGTGGTCGTTGTTGTAGAGCGTGCGGACGTTCTGGAGGAAGTCCGCGTCGTCGGCGACCTGCACGATCACATCGTGGTAGATGCGGGCCTGCTGGTGGTAGTGCCAGAAGGCGATCGCATAGATCTCGTTCACGGCGCCGAGGTCGACCTGGACCCACTGGAGGTTCGGGCCGAGCTCCACGTAGCTGCCGTCGGCGGCTTCCTTGTCGCCGTCGGTCACCATCTCGAGCTCGCCGATCACGGGGAGCGCGTCGCTCGCGGTGACGGTCTTGCCCTTGGCGATGTTCACGGCGGCGTCCTTCGGGACCATGATCACCGGCGGCTTCGTGCCCGCGGGTTCGAGGTTCGGGACCTTGGTCGGGACGGGCGTGCCGACGAACATCGGCTTCGGCAGTTCGAGCTTCAGCTCGACCTTGTCCTGCGCGTACACGGCGGCGGCCGACGCGAACACCGCGGCGGCGGCGACCAGCATCATCGTCTTCTTCATCGTCATTCTCCTTCCGTTGGATCCGGGCTGTTTCAGGCCTCGAAGTCGGAGTGCTCGAACTTGAGCTGCGTCCGCGCCTCGACGGCGACATTCACCTTGAACACGGCGGCCTCGCTTTCGAAGGCCTCGTCCGCCGCGCAGTTCAGCTTGGCCTTGCCCAGCACCGCCGAGAAGAAGTTCTCCAGGTGCGGCTGGTGGGCCTTCTTGTTCAGCTCGACCGGCAGATCGTAGGCGTCGAGGTCCGCCGACGCGCGGACGTCGAGCAGCGCGACGGACTCGAGGCTCGCGGGGATCGTCTCGGCCTTCACGATCTCCTTGAGCAGGCCCTTCGTCTTCCACTCCGTCCAGTCGGCGTGACTCTCCTTGTAGACGCGGGTGATCGCGGCGTTCTCCGAGATCTTCAGCGCCCCGTCGATGCCCATGAACTGCTCGTAGTAGCCGCCGCCGGCGCTCGTCGTCGTCAGCACCTGGTAGAAGGCGCGCGACGTGGTCTTGTCCGGCAGCTCGTACTCGTAGATGGCCATGACGTTGTCGTACCACTCGCGGTCCGTGAAGTGGTCGCTGCCGCCGGAGGCCATGACGGTCTTCGGCTTCGCGCCGAAGAACCAGTTGAAGATGTCGATCTGGTGCGCGCCCAGGTCCGAGATCGGGCCGCCGCTGTACTTCTTGAACCAGCGCCAGTTCCGGAACTCGCGCATGTTGGCGTATCCGTACTTCTCCAGCGTCTCCTGGGGCAGCTCGTATTTCTTCGGCCACTCGAGATCCACGCTGCCGCGGATCGACCGGTTCCACTGCGCGTTGGCGTTCACGACGCGGCCGAGCATCTTGGACTCGTTCAGGATCTTCTGCAGCGCGAAGATGTAGCGCGGGTTGCTGCGCCGCTGGTGGCCGATCTGGCACAGCTTCCCGGTCTCCTTCATTGCCTGGACCATCTTGCGGGCCGCCTCCACGGTGTGGGCCATCATCTTCTCGCAGTACACGTGGTAGCCGGCCTTGAGCGCGGCGACGGTGTAGGGCGAGTGCCAGATGTCCGGGACGGCGATCACGACGGCCTGCATGCCCCGGCTCTTGCCGTCGTCGAGGAACTTCTCGAACTCCTCGTGGGCCGACGGGTCGTGCCCGAACTTCTTGAGGTAGTTCTGCCCGTACTTCAGGTTCACCGGCCAGATGTCGCAGACCGAGACGAAGTTGAGCTTGAGCGCGGGGTCCGTGATGCCCATGCAGGCCTCGAGCAGCACGCGGCCCTGGGCGCCGCAGCCGACGAGGCCGACCTTGATCCCCTCGGCCGCGCCCGTCGGGGCGGCGGGGGCGGCGGCGGCCGGGGCGTTGGACTGAGCCCGCGCCCGGCGGGCGCCGAGCACGGCCAGACCGGCGCCCGCGGCGCCGGTGCGGAGGAAATTCCGGCGGCTCACGCGGGAGCCGGCCCCGGGGAGCGCCCCGGACGATGTCTTCGTGTGGTCCTTCATGGATCGACCTACCACTTCTTCAGCACCGCGAGCTTGTTGTGCTTCGCCCACACCAGCGCCATGGCGACCAGCGCGACGTGGATCGCCAGCCAGGCGACGCCGGCGTCCTGCTTGATCAGGACCAGGCCGAAGGTCAGGGCAACATACAGCAATCCCTGCACGACAAGCGAAATCCGCGTCCCGAGTCCCAGGAGCGTCATGAGGCCGGAGAGGATCAGCACGTAGCCGAGCAGCGCGTAGAACGGTCCTGACAGGGCGGCCGGGAACATCGGATCCTCGGCGAACTTGGTCTTCAGAGCGTCCGGGACGGCCTTGTAGTACTTGACCCCGAAGGCCCACTGGTTGGCCTCGTCCTTGCCCCAGAACTTCTGAAGGCCGGTCACGATGGCGCGCATCGCCAGCCACAGGCGCAGGACCAGGAAGGCCCAGGTCTCGTCCGTCCAATCGCTGAAGAAACCCTTCTTCCCTTCCGCCGACTGCTCCGCTCCGTTCGTCATGCTGCTCCTTTCCCGGCGCCCGCACCGGACCCCGGCACAAATCCCGGCGAGTATGTCAAACCCGCCCCGCCCCCGTCCAGCGCGGAATCCGGTCCGGGACGCGATGCCGTTTCCGCGCGTCGGCGCTCCGCTTCCCGGGCCACGAGGGCGTCGCATCCACGGCCGCTCCACACCGTAGACGTCCGCCGTCGGCCCCGTATTCAGGGAAAGACGGGCCGCCCGGGGATCGCCCGCGGGTTCCTGGAGGCCCTGCAGGATTCCAACGCATGCCGGGTGGAAGCATGCCTCCCGTTTGGAAAAAGCTTGCGTTGCGGAAGGGGATCGTGGCCAATAGCATCCGATTGGATTTTCATGGGTTACCGCGCGCCCCGGCGCGCGGTTCGTGGGCGTTTGGAACGATGGGGCGAGGTGACGGATGAATATGAAGACGAGCCGGGTGGCGATTGTGACCCTGATCGCAGGATGCCTCCTCACGGGCCGGGGGAACGCCCAGGACGGCGCGTGGAACGTCAACGCCAACGGGGCGTGGAGCGTCGCCGGAAGCTGGCTGACGAACGGGATCGCCGACGGTGCCGGGTCCACCGCCTGGTTCACCAACAACATTGCGACGGCGACCCGCATCGTCACGATCGACACGGCGCGCGTGATCGGCCACCTGGTCATCGGCGACTACAACGGCAGCCATGCCTTCTCCTTCACGACCAACGACACCGGCTCGCTGACGTTCGACAACGGCTCAACCCCCTCGACCCTGACCGTGAAGATCGGTCCCGGCTTCACGATCAACTCCCCGTTCATCCTCAACAGCGACCTGGTCTTCGACATCCAGACGAACGTCAACGTCACGCTCAACGGCC
>CAYODK010000174.1:0-4949 GCA_964402695.1 uncultured Verrucomicrobiota bacterium | reverse complement strand
AACAGCGACCTGGTCTTCGACATCCAGACGAACGTCAACGTCACGCTCAACGGCCGGATCTCCGGGGCCGCCACGGGGCTGACGAAGTCGGGGCCGGGGCGCCTGATCCTGACGGCCGCGGCCACCTACACCGGGAACACGATCGTCAACGGCGGCTCCCTGCGGCTGAACCGGAGCGAGTACATCGACACCTCCCGGGCCCTGGTCCTCAACAACGGGATTCTCGAGATCCTGAGCAACAACTTCGCCCGCGCCGGCGGCCTCGGGAACGGGATCGGCCAGATCCGCATCCACGGCACGGCCTCGGGCTTCTCCGCGTTCGACAGCGGCGGCGACCGCACCGTCACGATCGGCCTGGGCGGCTCGGAGTTGCAGTGGGGCTCCACCTGGTTCGACCCGGCGATCTTCGTCCTCAACTCGACCGGCGCCAACCGTCTGGTGGCCCTCGACAACGCCATCGACCTCAACGGTGCATACCGCGAGATCGACGTGATTTCCAACGTCGGCCGGGTGGCCCGCCCGATCACCAACGGCGCCGGGACCGTCGCCGGTCTGATCAAGGGCGGGGCGGGCACCCTGGAGATCTCCTCGTCCAACAACTACGACGGGACGACCACGATCCTCAACGGGGCGCTGCGCCTCTCGGCCACCCCGTGGGCTCTGTCCACGAACAACACCCTGATCCTCAACGGCGGCTCGTTGGAGTTCAACGTGGTGCATGCGTACCAGACCCCGATGCTCGGGACCGGCGCGGGCAAGGTGCAGTTCGCCGGCGCGGCCGGCTTCGGCGCCGTCAGCTCCGTGCGGTCGGTCGACGTGAACGGGACCGGCGAGACGCTCAAGATGGGCGACGGGGTACTGGCGGGCTGGGGCGCGCTGCTGCTCAACGGTCCGAGTGGCGGCAGCGGTCACATCGTGCTGATGAATGGCGTCGACCTGAACGGCGCGAGCCGGACGGTCGGCGTGGCGGCCGGTGTCGGGCGGATTGTCGGGCCGGTGACGAACACCGCCGGGACGGCGGCGCAGCTCGAGAAGACCGGCGGCGGGACGCTGCTGGTGCTGGGCGGCAACTACCGCCACGACGGGGGGACGCTCGTCCGCGCCGGGAACCTCCAGCTGGGCGACTTCTTCGGCGGGGACGGGGTTCTCCCCGGCCTGCAGGGCAATGCGGGCAGCGTCAGCAACCTCGGCGCGGTCATCGTCGCGAACCGGACCGACACGACGTTCAGCGGGAACATCGGCGGGACCGGGTCGCTCTACCAGCGCGGCTGGGGCAGCACGCTGACGCTGGCGGGCACGAACCTCTACAACGGCAACACGCAGGTGCAGCGCGGGACGATCGCGCTCGACTTTACGGCGGCGACGGCGCCGGCCGACAACATCATCGGGGCGAGCAACATGTCGCAGCTGGTGATGGGCGACATCGCCTTCACCGGCGGCACGCTGCGCATGCAGGGGGCGGACGGGGCGTCCAACCAGCAGCTCTTCCGGCAGACCGTGGTCAACGCCGGTGCGTCCGAGATCGTCGCGCAGAGCGGGGCGGCCGGGAGCGTGACGCTGGCGCTGAGCAACCTCGTCCGCAACATCGGCGGCGTGCTCGACTTCACGCTGCCGGCGGCCGGGAGCATCCGGACGACCTTCCTGAACACCAACGGGATCCTCGGCGGATGGGCGACCGTCGGCGGGACGGACTGGGCGGCGAACTCGGTCGGCGCCGGCGAGGGCGATGTCAGCGCCTACAGCGCCTACACCCACGTGTTCGCGAGCATTCCCGACGATCCGACCTTGAACATCCGGATCAGCGACTTCTCGCCCGACAACGCGCCCCTGGCCGCCGCCGTCACGACGATCCACACGCTGTCCTCGGAGGCGACCTCGGCGCTGACGATCGACGTCGGGTCGGGCAACACGCTGCGGCTCGCGCGCCAGGGCGGGATCCTGCTGACGCCGGCCTCCGCCGGGCTGACGATCGGCACGGCGCCCAACTCGGGGACGCTGACCGCCGGGCTGACCAACAACGGGCCGGGCGAGCTGATCTTCATCAACAACTCGGCCAGCCCGGTCACCGTCAACTCGGCGATCGCCGGGAACGGGACGGCGCCGATCTCCCTGACCAAGGCCGGCGCGGGTCCGGCGGTCTTCGAGGGCAACGTGTCGATCGGCAACAGCAACTTCTTCCTCGGGGGGACGGCGACGTTCAAGGGGACGAACGTCCTGGGCCGGACCTACGTGACCGGCGGGGAGCTGGTCTTCGCGGCCGGCAGCAGCAACCGGATGACGCAGGCCCTCTTCATCAACGGCGGGTCGGTGACCGTCGACGCGCCGCTCCACCTGACCTCCGAGGTCCAGCTCGGCATGACCGCCGGCGGCCGCGGGGCGCTGTACATCAACGCGGACCTCTACACGACGCGCCTGCGCGGGGCGCTCAACGACAACACGATGTCCGCCGGCGCGATCTTCCAGTCCGCCGGCACGCTGTTCGGTTCGAGCGACAACAACGGCCTGAGCGTCTCCGACGGCACGGGCAACTCGGGCTACTACCGGATCTCCGGCGGCACGCTGACCGGCGACACGGTCGTGGCCTACCGCGGCCCCGGCGTCTTCGAGCAGACCGGCGGCGCGGTGACGCCCGACAGCCAGTTCCAGGTCGTGGCCGGCGCCGGGCAGGGCGTGGTCAACCTCTACGACGGCCGGTTCAACGCCCCCGGCTCCGCCGGCGGCTACATCCCGTTCCAGGGCGGCGCGTACATCGGCGGGACGGCGGTCTTCAACGTGATGGGCGGGTCGGTCGACGGGGCCTACGGCGGCACCGGCAAGGCGATCAACCTGATGAACCAGCCGGGCAACACCTCCTACTTCAACCTGCTCGGCGGCGTGGTGACGGCCAACCAGATCGTCGCCTCCCAGCCGTACGGCAACTCGGTGCTCAACCTCAACGGCGGGACGATCGTCGCATCGGGCGCCTCGTCGCTGTCGAACAACTTCATCGCGGGGCTGTCGGCGGCCTACGTCCACGCCGGCGGCGGGACGGTCGACGTGTCCGGAGCGGGCGCGAGGGTGACGGTGCTCACCGGCCTGCAGGCGCCGGACGGATACGGGCTCTCGTCGATCGCGACCAACGCGAACGTCGGCGGCCAGTACCTCGGCGCGCCGGTGGTGCGGATCACCGGCGGCAGCGGGACCGGGGCGCTGGCGATCGCGCAGATGAACTTTGCGACCGGGGCCATCACGAACTTCCTCGTGGTCAACCCGGGCACGGGCTACCAGGCGGCGGACGTGCTGACGGTCTCCCTCGACGGCGGGGGACCGCTGGTCGCGCCGACGAACTTCACGGTGTCGGGCGCCTCGCTGGCGGCCGTCACGAGCGGCGGGATCACGAAGACCGGGTCGGGCATGCTGATCCTGGGCGGGACGAACACGTTCACCGGGGCGATCAACGTCAACGGCGGGTTCCTCGACCTGGCGTATGCGTCGCCCGCGACGACGAACATCACGCTGGCCCCCGGGACGGGGATGGGCTTCGGGGTGGGCGGGCCGAACACGCTGGGCGAGGCGGTGATCGCGAACCTGCTCGCGACGAAGTTCGCGCCCGGCAACTCGTTCGGCCTCGACACGAGCGCGGGGACCTATACGTGGACAACGCCGATCGGGGGCGTGACGGACTTCTACAAGCTGGGCAACAACACGCTGATCCTGCCCGTGGCGAGCACCTACACCGGCAGCACCTACATCTTCGGCGGGGCGCTGCGGGCGGAATGGGGGGCGGGGATCCCGGCCGGCTCGCACATGGTCCTCAACGGCGGCGCGTGGGAGACGACGAGCGGCACGGCCGCCAACTGGGGCGCGGGCGCCGGGCAGTTCGAGATCGCCGGCGGAACGAGCGGGTTCTCGGCGGCGACGAGCCCGCTCACCGTCAACCTCGGCGGCGCGGGGGCGCTGCGGACGTGGGGCGAGGCGCTCTTCAAGCCCGAGGCCCTCGTGCTCAACTCCCTGACGGCCGACCAGGACATCACATTCGTGAATCCGCTGGATCTGGCGGGGACCAACCGGGCGATCGTGGTCGGGGCGCAGACCGCCTACCTGGCCGGCGGGCTGACCAACACGCTGGCGGCCAGCGGCCAGGGCGGGCTGGTGAAACTCGGCAACGGCACGCTGGTCCTCAGCAACGCCAGCGCATTCCTCAACGTGCAGGGCGTGCAGGGACTGGACGTGCGCCAGGGCACGCTCCTCGTCACGGCCGGGCGCATCCAGAGCCAGGGCCTGGGCAACAACAACGACTACGTCGCCCGGCTGGGCGGGGACAACGCCTCGCTGGTCCTTGCGGGCTCGGCGTCCCTCACCCGCAGCAACGCCTATCTGGTCGTCGGCGAGGCGGCGGGTGCCTACGGCCGGATGGAGGTCAAGGACAACGCGACCTACTGGGGCAATTACCGGCTCATGCTGGGCAACAACACCGGAAGCACCGGCGAGTTGTACCAGTCCGGCGGCAGCATCTACGTGGGGGACATCACCTATGTCGGTGACGACGGCATCGGCAGGTTCATCCTCGACGGCGGCATCATCTCGAACGGCACGACCTACATCGGCAACAACGCCACGGCGCGGGGGACGATGATCCAGTCCGGCGGCGTCTTCCGGGCCGGCAACGTGACGTACCTGGGCAACGCGCGCGGATCGGTCGGGGCCTACGTCCAGCTCGGCGGCACCTACTACGGGGCGAACCAGATGCAGCTGGCGCCGAACGAGGGGGCGTTCGGCTACTTCGAGATGCAGGGCGGGACGCGGACGAACGCCAACTGGATCCAGGTGGCCGACGAGGGGACCGGCCTGTACTACCAGAGCGGCGGCACGAACTGGGTCACCGGCAGCGGCATGCTGCTGGCCAACGGCAACGGCTCGTACGAGGCCGTCGGCGTCGCGTACTTCTCGGGCGGCCTCTACACGAGCGC
>CAYODK010000173.1:0-12475 GCA_964402695.1 uncultured Verrucomicrobiota bacterium | reverse complement strand
AATCATGGCGGGTTCCTCGGTTCGCAGGGAGAGCGTAGGCCTTGGAGAAGAGGAGTTTCAAGTTCCAAGTTGCAGGTTCCAGGTTCAGGACGTCCGCACCTTGGACGGTCGAAGGGAGGGCGTTTCCAAGGGTTGGAAGAACGAGGCGGAGCGCGGAGGGCGGAGGTCAGAGATCAGAGGTCGGAAGTCGGAGGTCAGGGTCAAGCCGATCGAGGTCCGATGTCCATGCCGCGTCCTTTCTGAAACCTGACACCTGAAACCCTTCGACAGGGTCAGGGTCGGCGAGCGTCCGACTGCTCGAGGAACCACCGCCATGCCGGCACGATGCGGACGCCGTCGCGCTCGCCTTCCTCGTTGCGGGTGACCATCGTATGCGCGGCCTTCGGGTGGATCGGGCGGGCGTCGGCCAGACCCCTGAATTCGCGGGCGACCGTCTCGGGCGATTCCAGCGAGAGGCAGGACTGGACGAAATGCCATCCGCCGGCATCCTGATAGACGAAGTCCACCCCGGTCTGGCGTGCCGTCACGACGTAATCCGGCCGCAGCCCCCGCGCGCGAAGGGCCATGTGGACCGCCGTCTCCAGCGCCGCCCCCGCATCCCGCGTCTGCCCCGTGGACGTCGCGCGGCACATGCCCGGATCGATCGCATAGACCTTCCTCGGGTTTACCTGACGCCGCCGCATCGACCGGTCATGCACCTCGACCGGGAAACAGAAGTAGGCGTCGTGCAGATGGTCCAGCAGGTCGAACAGGGTGTTCTTGCTGCACGCGACACCCGCCTGGGACAGGGAGCCGGCCAGCCGCGTCACGCTCATCAGTTGCGCGGGATGCTGCAGAATGTGGCGCGCCAGCGCGCGGGCCGCCGCGTAGTTCGTCACCCCGTGGCGCTCGATGACGTCCCGCAGGATCACCACGTCGACGTACTCCTGGAGGACCGTCCTCCAGATCTCCTCCTCCTGGCGCTGGACCTCCGGAAAGCCGCCCGTGCGGAGGTAGCCGTCCGCAGCCTTGGCGAGAACCAGCCGCTCCCTGGCCCCGTATACGGGCCGCTCCGGCACCGGGACATCGTGAAACCGGCAATACTCCCGGAACGACAGCGGGAACACCTCGGTCGTCAGCGAGCGCCCGCGCATCGACGTGCCGATCTCGCGGCTCAGGAGCTTGGCCGACGAGCCCGTCAGCGTCAGTTCCACTCGTTCCGTGTCCATCACCCGCCGGACGAACAACTCCCATTGCGCAACCCGCTGGATCTCGTCGAAGAAGAACCAGCAGGGCCGATCCTTGAGTTCGGGATTCGCCCCGTAGAACGCCTCCGGAATCCACTGCAGATCCCCGACCCGCACGTCCGCAAGCCGGTCATCCTCGAAGTTCAGATAGAGCAGCCGTTCCCGGCCAATCCCCGAGGCCAGAAGCTCCCTCATCCGCTGGAAGCAGAGGGAGGTCTTCCCGGCACGCCGCATTCCGGCCAACACCGAGACCTTGCCCTCCATCCGGCGCACGCGGACGTCGCGCGGCACCACCTCTGGAATCGCCCGGGTCAGCGACTCCGCCACCAGCCTCTCGATCACCGACTTCATACCATGAGTATCCCTGCTTTGGATCCGGATGCAAGTCATTCCGTCCCTGTTATAGGGATGCTTAAGATCCCGGCGATGCACGTTCCGCTGACCATGGAAGACGAAGCGCAGAGGTCGGAGATCGGGGCTCAGCCGATCGAGGACCGACCCTCCTTCGCTGAAGCTTCGGAGGGCAAGGGCCCGACGTCCGAGGGCCGTGCCGCGTCATTCCTGAAACCTGAAAGCGGCTGGTGCCCCGCGGCGTTTGGGAAGACAGGATTACAGGATGAACAGGATTCGCGAGGCTACCGGCACTTCCTTTCGGGCCATCCCGCTCATCCTGTAATCCTGTCTGTCGGTTCGATGTTCGGGGTTGGATGTTCGTTGTTCGGTGTTCGGTCCTCCAACCCGGAACTTGAAACTCCCCTACGGCTTCCAGGTCGACGTGAACGAGTAGCGGCCGGAGGGAACGTCGAGCGCAACGCGACCCGGGCCGGCGGGTATCGAGGAGGGGGCGATCCCGGCGACCTCGGCGAGCGGGCGGCCGCCCTCGCGGATCGAGGCCGGGTCGGTGGCGGAGAGGAAGACGACCGCGGTCGCGTTGGCGGGGATCTCGCAGTCGAGGCGGAAGGCGCCGTCGGGGGCGAGCTTCCAGTCGCTGACGATGCGTCCGCGGATGCAGCGGTGCTCCGCCCTCGCCCACGACACGGGCGGGTTCTCGGGATTGCTGCCGGGGCGCGGCGGGCCGGGCCGGATCGCGATGCGGCGGAAGCCGGGCTCGAGCGCGTCGATGCCGGCGAGCGACCGGAACGCCCACTCCATCACCGCGCCGAAGGCGTAGTGACTGAAGCTGTTCATCGACGCATTCTGCTTGCCGGAGGCGCCGTTGAAGCCGTGCTCCTTCGTATAGCTGTCCCACCGCTCCCACACCGAGGTCGCCCCCTGCTCCACCTCGTAGCCCCACGACGGGAAGCGCCGGCTCTGGAAGAGGCGCACGGCGAGGTCGTGGCGCCCGGCCGCGGTCAGCGCGGGCAGCAGCGCCTTGGTGCCGAGGAAGCCGGTGGTCATCCGGAAATCGTTCGACGCGATGCGGGCGGCGAGGCCGGCGCCGTAGTCCGCCTCGCGGCCCGCCGGCACGAGCCCCGCCTCGATCGCCAGCACGAACGCGGACTGCGAGGCGACCTTCGGCAGACCGTCGGGCCGCAGGTGCGTCTGCGTGAACGCCGCCGCGAGATCCGCGTGCCGCCTGCGGTACGCGGCGGCCTCGGGCTTGCGCGCCGTCGCCTCCGCCATCTCCGCCATCAGTCCCGCGCTGAGGGCGTGGTAGCAGGCGTCGACGTACGGGATCGGCGTCGGCTCGTTGACGTTGAGCCAGTCGCCCCACGTGTTGCCGATCTCGACGCCCTTCAGCGCGGGATCGGCCTTGAGGCGCCAATCCATGAATCGCGTCATGGACACCCAGTGGCGGTCGATGACGCGCGTGTCGCCGTAGCGGTGCCAGATCGTCCACGGACAGATGACGCCCGCGTCGGTCCACGCGGTGCCGTGGGTGGCGCCGGGCTTGCCGTGGGCCATCGGGTACGGGCAGTAGTCGGGGTAGGCGCCGAAATCGCGCTGGGCCTCGTCGACATCGTCGAGCCACTTCGTGAAGAACGCGGCGACGTCGGCGTTGAAGCAGGCCGTGCCGGCGTAGGCCTGCGCATCGCCCATCCAGCCGAGGCGCTCGTCGCGCTGCGGACAGTCGGTCGGGACCTCGACGAAGTTGGCGCGCTGCGTTCGCCACGAGTTCCGCCAGAACCGCGTGAGGACCTCGTCGGAGCAGGCGAACGTGCCGGCCTGCGGCGTGTCGTTGTTCAGGACGAGGCCGGTGACGGCGTCCGTGCCGGGCTTCGACGGCAGGCCGGTGAGCTCGACGAACTGGAAGCCGTGGTAGGTGAAGCGGGGCGTCCACGTCTCGCCGTCCGGGTCGCCGCGCAGGATGTAGAAGTCGGTCGCGCGCGCCTTGCGGAGGTTCTCGGTCATCAGGCGTCCGTCGGGGTGGAGCATCTCGCCGTAGCGGATCTGCACGCGCGTGCCGGCGGGGCCCTTGACCTTGAGCCGGATGGCCCCGGCGAAGTTCTCGCCGAGGTCGAAGATGAAGGTGCCCGGTGCGGGCTCGGTGACGGCGCGGGCGGGGAGTTCCTCCGTCACGCGAATCGGCGGCGCGGCGTAGGCCTGAAGGCGCGGCGGGGCGCGGAAGCCGAGGTCGACCTCGCGCGCGCCGAGGCCGTCGCTGAACGGAGCCTTCGCGGACCCGTTGGCCTCCGCCGGGACCGCCCCCTCCCAGCGCCAGTCGGCGGCGCCGCCGGGGGTGCACCAGTCGGCCCGGTCCCGACGCGCATCGAAAGCCTCGCCCATGATGAGATCCGCCTCGCGGAACGGGCCGTCCCCGCTGACGAGCCACGATTCGTCGGTGCCGACCGTCGCGCGCGTGCCGTCGGCGAACTCGATCTCGAGCTGCGCGAGCAGCGCGGGGGTCTTCCCGTAGAAGTTGCGGCCGGTCTTGTGCGGGCCGTAGCCGACGAGCAGGCCGTAGCCGACGTAGCCGGCATACCAGCCGTCCGCGACGATCGCGCCGACGGCGTTGGTGCCGTCGCGCAGGAGCGCGGTGACGTCCCACGCGCGGGTGTGGGCGCGCTTCGCGTAGTCGGCCCAGCCAGTGGCGAAATACTCGTCGCTCACGCGCCGGCCGTTGATGTGGAAGTCGGCGATGCCGAGCACGGAGGCATGGAGCGTCGCGCGGGCGACCGGCCGCGCGGCGGCGAACGCCGTGCGATAGTGGCGGGCGGGCGGCAGGTGCAGGCGGGCGCGGTCGGCGTGCACGGGCGAGCCGTCGGGGAACGCGATCCACTTCGCGGTCCAGTCGGACGGCGCGAGGAGGCCCATCGTCCACGCCGCGGGGGCGCTCCACGCGGACCCGGCGCCGTCCCGGTCCCACGCCATGACCTTCCAGAAGCAGGCCTGGCGCGACGCGAGCGGCCGCCCGGCGTAGGCGACCTGCGCGGTCGCATCGCCCCCGACGCGGCCCGAGTCCCAGAGGTCACCGCGGTCCTCCGCCAGCGCCGCGGGCGAGGAGGCGACGAGGATGCGGTACGCGGTCTGCCGCTGGCCGCGCTCCGGCGACTCGACGACCCAGCCGAGGCGCGGTTTCGTCACGTCGAGGCCCTGCGGCGACGGCAGGTACTCGCAGTGGAGGCCCGTGACGGTCAACGCGCCCGGGGCGGCGGTCGACATCAGGGCGGCGGCGGCGATCGCGAGTCGGCTCATGGCGGATCTCCCTCCGGCCCCAACGCCGGCGACCCTCTCAGCATGCCAGTCCCCCGCCGCGGCGTCACGGCATTCCTCGGATCAGCCCAGCCACTCGGGAATGGACTCGCCGCGGACGAGGTCGTCCCAGGTCTCGCGCTCGCGCACGACGGCGGAGCGGGTGCCGTCGACGAGCACCTCGGCGGCGCGGCCGCGGCTGTTGTAATTCGAGGCCATGACCATGCCGTAGGCGCCCGCGCTCAGGACGGCGAGCAGGCCGCCGGCGGGTACCGCGGGGAGGGTGCGCTCCTGGGCGAGGAAGTCGCCCGACTCGCAGACCGGCCCGACGACGTCGCCGAAGACGGTCGCCGGCGTCTCGCGGACGGCCAGGATCTCGTGGTGCGCCTGGTAGAGCGGCGGGCGGATGAGGTCGTTCATCGCCGCGTCGACGATCAGGAACTTCCGGAAGGGGTTCTCCTTCACGTACTGCACGGTCGTGACGAGGATGCCCGCGTTGCCGGTGATGAAGCGGCCCGGCTCGATGCCCGCGCGCAGGCCGGTCGCCTTCAGGCGCGGTACGACCGCCGCGGCGAAGGCGGCGAGGTCGAACGGCTTCTGGGCGGGCCGGTACGGGATGCCGTAGCCGCCGCCGATGTCGAGATGGCGGAACGTCTCGAAGCGGGCCTTCAGCCGCGCGCAAAGCGGGGCGACCTTGTCGAGCGCCTCGACGTAGGGCGTCTCGTCGGCCAGCGGCGAGCCGAGGTGCATGTGGAGGCCGGCGATCTCGATCCCGGGCAGCGACGCGGCGAGGTCGTAGGCTTTCTCCGCGCGCTCGAGGTCGACGCCGAACTTGTTCTCCTTCTTGCCGGTGCTCGTGTACTTGTGGGTCTTCGGATCGACGTCCGGGTTCACCCGGATCGCGATGCGCCCGGGCCGCCCGAGGCGCGCGGCGCAGGCCGAGATCCGCTCGATCTCCGGCTCCGACTCGACCGTGAAGTACTGGATCCCCTGCCCGATCGCGTAGTCGATCTCGCCCTCGGTCTTGCCGACGCCGGCGAAGACGATCCGCGCCGGGTCGACGCCCGCGCGGACGGCGCGGAAAAGCTCCCCGCCGGAGACGACGTCCGCCCCGGCGCCCAGGTTCGCCATCACGCGGATGACCGCCGCACTGCTGTTGGCCTTGACCGCGAAGAAGACCTGCGGCGCCACATCCGCGAGCGCGACGGTCAGCGCGCGGAACCGGGCCTCGAGGTGGCCGCGGCTGTAGACGTAGAGCGGCGTGCCATGGCGGCGGGCCAGGTCCTCCACCGACACCCCCTCGGCGTGCAACGTGCCGTCCCGATACTCAAAAGCGTTCATATCCCTCGCCCCTCGTCCCCCGCCCCTCGTCCGCAGCGGGCCGCGTACTGTAGCCTGCCGGGCGGGGCGCGGCAAACCCGGAGGCTACTCGAACCGGCGCGCGGCGAAGTCGGCGATGGCGTGGCCGATGGCGAGGGAGGCCGTGGCGGCGGGCGACGGGGCGTTGAGCACATGGACCATCCGCTCGCCCTGCGCGATGCGGAAGTCGTCGCAGAGCGTCCCGTCCGGCGCGACGGCCTGGGCGCGGACGCCGGAGCCGCCGGGTTCGAGGTCCTCCTCGCGGATCCCGGGGACGAGTTTCTGGAGCGCGGCGGCGAAGAGCGCGCGGCTCCCCGAGCGGCGGAACTCATCGAGGCCCATCCGCCAATTCCTCGCCGCCATGCGCCAGAACCCGCCATAGGAGACCATGTCCGCGACATCGAAAAGCGAGACGTCCGACGACTTGTACCCTTCGCGCTTGAAGGCAACCACCGCGTTCGGCCCCGCCTCCAGCTCGCCGCCGATCCGGCGCGTGAAATGCACGCCCAGGAACGGGAACCGGGGGTCCGGCACCGGGTAGATGAGGTTCCGAACCAGGTCCCGCCGTTCCGACTTCACACGGAAGTACTCGCCGCGGAACGGCACGATGCGGAGACCCGGCTCGATCCCGCAGAGGCGGGCGACGCGGTCGGCCTGGAGCCCCGCGCAGTTGATGAGGCCCTTCACGAAGACCTTGGCGTCGAGGCTGTGAACCACCAACCCGCCGGTCTCGCGATGCACGCCGGCGAAGGCCGTGGAGGTGAGGATCTGCCCGCCCTGGTCGCGGATGACGGCGGCCATGACCTTGCAGACCTCGGTGAAGTCGACGATGCCGGTCTGGGGCACGAAGAGTCCGTCGATGCCCGCCGCGTTCGGCTCGATCTCCCGGATCTCCTCGGGCCTGAGCCGGCGGAGCCCCTCCAGCCCGTTGGCCGTCCCGCGCCGCTGCAGTTCGTCCAGCGCGGGGATCTCCCCGGGGTCCGTGGCGACCACGATCTTCCCGCACCGCTCCACGCGGATGCCGCGCTGCTCGCAGAACGCATACAGGGCCTCGCGGCCTGCGGCGCAGTTCTTCGCCTTGAGCGAGCCCGGCTTGTAGTAGAGGCCGGAATGGATGACCCCGCTGTTGTGGCCCGACTGGTGCGCCGCGATGCGGTCCTCCGACTCGAAAACGACCACCCGGCGGGACCGCTGTCCCAACGCCATCGCGGTCGCCAGCCCCACGATGCCGCCGCCGACCACGGCCACTTCGAATGTCCCGTCCGGTTGCACGCCCGCAGATCCCCCAAGGTAGACCCGTCCTGTTGCATACTGGAGTTGCGGGGCCGTTTCAAGCCGGGAGGCAATCCCCTTGTCCGCGTTCACACCGGATTCGCGCGAAAGAGACTGGCGTGAGGTACGCATGGTTTCGACCGCGACCACGCGCCGCTTCGCGTCAGAGTGGCAGGCGGAGCGCGGCCCTCCAGGGTCAGCCCCATAGACCTTCGGTCAAAAGGCCTTGGAGGGCCGCGCTCCGTCGCGGCCGTTTCAGGGACCTCGCGTGCAACATCCGTCCAGCCGCATCGATTCCCAAGCGGGGACCTGGGAGATCGAACGAAGCGCACCCGCGCCCGGATCCTGTCCGATTCCAGGGTTGAATTGCGCGGGCCACTCCCTACACTCCCTGCGCCCCATGAAACAGGTTTGGACAACGGATTCCGGCCCGAAGGGACGCGACGCCGCACAGGGAGACACGGTGGCGGACACCCCCGCCGTGTCGGAAGGCGACGATTCATCGACCCGCATGTCCGGCCGTGGGATGGAGCAACTGCTCGAGAACTACAGGGCGATCATCCAGGCGAAGACGATCTATTATCCTGTGGCCTATAGATTTGTGCGCGAGCTCGGCCGGGGCCGGCAAGGCATCGTCTTCCTCGGCATGCGGCACGGTGCGCGTGGCTGCCTGACCCGGCACGCGATCAAGCTTTTCGATCCTTCGATCTATGGAACCGCCCGGCGCTACTGGACGGACATGGGCCGCATTGCGGCCCAGATTTCGCGGCTCCAATCGGTCCACGCCCCGAATCTCGTCGGCCGGGACGTCTACGACGAGGAGAACGGAATCGGGTATGTCCAGATGGAGGCCATCGACGGCTTGGACATCCAGAAACTCATCTACGGAAGCCACTTCGACAAGGCGAAATCGCGCTCGTCCGCGGAGGAATGGGCCCGGTTCGCGGATGTGATCTTCCGGTTCGAGGATGGCAAGGTCCGCATCCAACCCGGCGTCGCCCTCTACATCATGCGGTCCGCGCTCCGGGGCATCGAGGCCCTGCACGACGCCGGCTTCGTCCATTGCGACGTCAAGCCCGCCAACATCATGTGCGACGCGATGGGCAACATCAAGCTGGTCGACTACGGCCGGGCGAACCTGATCGATGAGAAGATCTCGATGCTGCTGGGGAGCCCGCTCTACATGGCCCCGGAGATCCATCGCCGGGAGCGCTACCTCGTCGCATCGGACATCTACAGTCTCGGCCTGGTTGGACTGGAAATGCTTCGTGGCGAATCTCTTGTGGACTACAGGCGGATGAACGAAGCCCAGTTGCTCCAGTTCAAGATGGAGTTGCCGAAGCACCTGCCCGACATGCTGCCCTCGCACGTCAGACGCAACAAGGATTTCGTCGCCGTCCTGCTCAAACTGATCGATCCGGACCCGGGCAAGCGCTTCCAGAAGGCGGAGCAGGCCGAATCCGGAAGCATGGGGCTTGCCTTGCTGCACAAGCAGCTTACAATGGCGGGCAAAGATTCCGAGTACTATCGGGACTTGGAAAGCTACATGGCGAAGCTTCTGCCCGGGGGCCAGGGCGGCCCGGCCGGGGTGGAGGGGTTGTTGGTCTAGGTGGACGAAGGCATTGGACGTGGGAACACAGAAACATTGAGGACCGGATGAACGTATTGCACATCTGCGCAAACCCGAAGCCGGCGGAGCAGTCCGTCAGCAAGCAGCTCTCCATCGCCTTCATCTCGACGCTGATCGAGAAGAATCCGGACATCGAGATCAACAACGTCGATCTGTACCAGGATCCGCCGCCCTTCCTCTCCTACGCCGCCTTCCGCGGCCTGTGGCAGCCGGCGTTCGATCCGACCTACAAACCCGCGAAGGACGAGGTGAAGGCGGCCGAGTATGCGACCCGCCACGCCGAGATGTTCAACGCGGCCGACGTTCTGGTTCTGACGATGCCGATGTGGAACTTCGGTCCCCCGGCGATCATGAAGGCGTGGCTGGACCAGGTCCTGACCCCCGGCAAGACGTTCGAGTTCGGCCTCGCCGAGACCGGCGGGATCGAGATCCGCCCCCTGCACAAGGTGAAGAGGGTCATTCTGCTGGTTTCCTCGGGCGGCTCGTACACCGAGGGGGATTCCCGCGACGCGCTGACCCCGATGATCCGAAGCCAGTTCGCGTTCCTCGGGATCCAGGATGTCACGATCGCCTGGGCGGACGGGCAGACCGCCCTGATTTTCGGCGACCACGAGGAGCGCAAGCAGACGGCGATCGATGCGGCCACCGAGACCGCCGAGGACCTCGCCGCGGAAGCCGAGCCGGCGCAGGCCTGACCGCGCCGCCGGACGGAGCGCGTCATGAACCAGCCCGATCCGAGAGTCTGCATCGGGGACGCGTTCGAACACTGCCTGTGCGCGGCGGTCGCCCGGCTTCGTCCGCTCTATTCCGACGCGGGCGAGGACCGGCCGGACAGCCTTCTGCGCGACTATCCCGACACCACCCGGATCGTGGAGGGGCTTCGCGTGCTGGTGGACGCCATGTTCCCCGGCCGCGCCTTCCCCGCCGACATCCAGGGCGACGAACTCGGCGTCTTCCTCATGCGCCGGCTCAGCATGGCGTGGCGCCTGCTGCGGCCTGAGATCGAACGGGCCCTGCCCTTCCGGTGGCGCGGAGCCGCGGGTCGCACGGAGCACGCCGCGCCCGCCGGGGACCCGCACGCGGAGTCGATCCGCATCATGCGCGAGTTCTGCACCGCCCTGGCCGACGTCCGTTCGCTCCTGGTGGCCGACGTCCAGGCCGCCTACGACGGGGACCCGGCCGCCCTGACGTTCGCCGAGGTCCAGCTCGCCTACCCCGGCCTGCTTGCGGTGGCGTCCCACCGCATCGCGCATGAACTCCATCGCCGCGGCGTGCCGATCGTTCCGCGCGTCATGAGCGAATGGACCCACGCCCAGACCGGCGCGGACATCCATCCCGGCGCCACCATCGGCCGCTCGTTCTTCATCGACCACGCGACCGGCGTCGTGATCGGAGAGACCACCCTGATCGGCGACCGCGTGAAACTGTACCAGGGCGTCACGCTTGGCGCCCGGAGCTTCGCGCTCGACGCACAGGGCAACCCGGTCAAGCACATCAAGAGGCACCCGACGGTCGAAGACGGCGTGGTCATCTACGCGAACGCCACGATCCTGGGCGGGGACACGGTCATCGGGAAGGGCTCGACCATCGGCGGCAATGTCTTCCTGACCCACAGCGTGCCCGCGGGCTGCACGGTGACCCTCGAGGACGCCCGCGTCCGCATCAAGTCCCGCGCCGCGTCGGGCGCCCGCTCCGCCCCCGCGCCTGCGCCGGACTTCGAGATCTGATCGCGTCCGCGCCCCCGGAGCGGCGGATGTCCT
The DNA here is from genome assembly GCA_964402695.1 of uncultured Verrucomicrobiota bacterium. Taxonomy (GTDB): domain Bacteria; phylum Verrucomicrobiota; class Kiritimatiellia; order PWTM01; family PWTM01; genus VGWF01. The sequence continues at coordinate 1,595 of CAYODK010000173.1, read as the reverse complement.
TCCTATTTCCCGCACCCCGCAAGGCCGCCGGAGGCATGCCCCCTCCCGACACGGAAACGGGCGGCCGGAGAACCGGCCGCCCGCCTTCGCCGCACCCGCGGATCAGATCGAGATCCGGAGGGCCGCGCCAAGGAAGATCGTGTCGGTGTCGATCTCGTCGACCTCGTCCTCGATCTCCGCAATCTCGTTGAACCGGTAGTTCGCGTTGATGTCGAGGTAGAGGCCCGAGACGATCTCGAGGTTCAGGCCCACCCGGAGGTTGTAGAACGGCTCATCGGCGAACTCGCCGTCGATGTTGTTGATGCCGATGCCGGCCGCTCCGTAGATGCCCTTGCCGACGATCAGGTAGGCCTGGCCCGCATAGGCGTCGTCGCCGAACCGCTCGGGCATCATCTCGACATCGAAGCCCAGGCCGACCAGGTCGCCCCGCAACTGCAGGCTGGCGAGGTATCCGAAGCCGTCCTCCTCCACCTCGTCGACGTCGATGTCCTCCAGCATCACCCAGTAGTTCGCTCCGACGCCCAACTGCACCTCCGCCCGCGCGGCCGTCGGAACGGCCGCCCACACCAGCATGCCGGCCACCGCCGCCATCCACCACGTCTTCATCCTGTTCATCTCGATGCTCCCTTTCCTTGTTGCCTGCGCGTCGGCGCAGGAGCGATCTTCCGCGTCTCCGTTGCGTTCCCGTCGACTAGAACTTCACGCCGAGGCTGCTGACCAGCGACAGGTCGTTCTTCTCGCGCCCGGCCGCCGGTTCGCTGTCGTACTTGTTCTGCAGAACGACGCGAAGGACAATACCCTTGGTCACGGTGGTTTCAACCCCGAGTTCGGCGTTGACGAGGTAGTTGTCCGAGGTCTCCAGATCGGGCACGTACTCGACCGACTCCCACATCTTGGCGCTGTCGTTGAACTTCACGTCCAGGCGCTGGGCGACGCGCAGGGCCACGTAGTCGTCCGTGACGTCCCCGACGTCCTCCCAGACGTAGGAGGGGCCGGCTTCGAGGCCCAGGACCACCTTCTCGTTCTTGACGAGGTAGACGCCGAGGGCCGGGCCGACGGTGACGCGGTAGCCGATCTCCGAAATGTCATCGTAGATCGCCGTCGCATCGAGGCCGGCGTAGAGGCGATCGTTCAGGAGCCGCTTGACGGTTCCGTACCCCTTGGCATTCCCGACGGTGGTGCTCGTGACGTCGTCGACCGTGCTCTCCCCGTAGTTCCCCTCGAGGCCGACCCGGTAGGATCCGAACCCCGGCTTGTCGCCCTCGGCGAGCAGGCTGGCGTTGGCGGCCATCGTTTCGCTGTTGCCGTCCGCCAGCGAGAGACCCGCGTTGAACGACCGTTCGTTCTTCGCCGCCGCCGCCGGAGCCTGCGCCCCTGCGCTCCCCGCCATCGCCGCCGCCATGCACACCACCGCACCCATCCGGAACTTCATCATGTCCTTCTCCTCCGGACCCGTCCACGGGGCCCGCTCGGTTCATCCCATGGGCCGACGCGCCCCCGCGCCGGCCCCTCCAGTCCCACGCCCTCGCCCACCCTGCCGGTCCACCCCGTCACGGAGCCTGCGCCGGCGCCGCGGCGGGGGCCCGGCGCGCGGC
>CAYODK010000172.1:3460-12537 GCA_964402695.1 uncultured Verrucomicrobiota bacterium | reverse complement strand
ATGCTTCTTCTCGCGACCGGCTCGGCCTCGGGCCGCGACTGGGTCACCCAGGACGCGAGCACCTTCTCCTCCCCGTTCACCACGACGCTGGAGAACAACCCCGGCCTGGTCACGTGGTCCTTCCACATGCAGCAGAGCCGCGCCGACCCCTCCGGGTTTGATTCCGGCAATTACGGGGTCGCGATGATCCTGGCCGCCAGCAGCGCCGACCTCTCACTCGGCACCGGATACGCCGTCGCGCTCGGAAATTCGGGAGCCACGGATGCCCTGCGGCTGGTGAGGTTCAACGGTGGGATGGACCTCAACGGGAATCTGGCCAACATCATCAGCGGCGGCGACTACGGAGCCGAGTATCTGACGGTCCGGGTGACCTACAATCCTGCCAACGACAACTGGGCGCTCTACGCCTCCGCCAACGCCAGCGCCTTCACGGGCGACCCGACCACCGAGGCCAGCCAGATCGGCTCCGCCACGGCGGACTCCACCTACACGGGCACGGCGCTGGGATACATGGGCGCCCTGTACAACCACTCGAGCGGAGCCGCGGAGACAGCCCGCTTTGACAATGTCACCGTGGGCGTCATCCCCGAACCCGCCGCAGCCGGCTTGCTGCTGGCAGCGGGACTCGGCTTCGCCTTCAGGCGTCTCCGCAGCCGCAAATAGACGCGGGCTCCGCGGAGATCGAACAACCCCGGGAATCCCGGGGTTTTTTGTTTGCGAAGGGCGACAGATGAGGGATGAAACCTGAACGATGACACCTCGGACTCCGGATCTCCCTCCGCTCCTCGCTCTCGGCTCTCGGCCCGCGGGCCTACGCGGCGGCGGCGGCGCGGACGATCCGCAGGGCCTTCCGGACCTGCCCGGCGGTGACCGTGAGCGGCGGCAGGAAGCGGATGACGTTCTCGCCGGTGGCGACGGCGATGAGCCCCCGCTCCCTCAGCAGGATCTCGAAGGGCTTGGAGGGCCGGTCGAGCACGAGGCCGACCATGAGGCCGAGGCCGCGGACCGCCGTCATGAACGGGTGCCGCTTCCGGATCTTCTCCAAGCCCTCGACGAACTGGGCGCCCCGGGCGGCGGCGTTCTCCAGAAGCCCTTCGGCCTCGATCGTCTCGATGACCGCCATCGCGGCGGCGCACGCGAGCGGCGTGCCGCCGAAGGTCGACCCGTGGTTGCCGGGCTGGAAGGTCGAGGCGAGACCGGGAGCCGCGACGACCGCGCCGATCGGGTAGCCGCCGCCGAGCCCCTTCGCCAGGGAGAAGGCATCCGGCTCGACGCCGTAGTTCTGCCACGCGAACCACCGGCCGGTCCGGCCGAGGCCCGTCTGGATCTCGTCCATCAGCATCAGAATGCCCTTCTCGTTGCAGAGCGCCCGGAGGCCCCGGAGGAACTCGGGCGTCGCAGGGACCACCCCCCCCTCGCCCTGGACGGCCTCGACGAGCACGGCGGCGGTCCGGTCGGTGATCTTCGCCCGGACGGATTCAAGGTCGTTGAAGGTCGCGTAGTCGAACCCGTCGGGCAGCGGCTCGAAACCCCGCTGGACCTTGGCCTGGCCGGTCGCGGTCAGCGTGGCGAGCGTTCGCCCGTGGAACGAGTTGAGCATGGTGACCACCCGCCACCGTCCGCCGTTCTGCGAGCCCCAGAGCCGGGCGAGCTTGATCAGCCCCTCGTTCGCCTCGGCGCCGGAGTTGCCGAAGAAGCACGCGCCGCCGAGCGACCGCTCCGCCAGCGCCTGGGCAAGCCGGGGCTGGACCTCGTTGTAGTAGAGGTTCGAGCAGTGGATCAGCTTCGCCGCCTGCGCCCGGATCGCCTTTTGCAGCCGCGGGTGGCAGTGGCCGACCGCCGTCACGGCGATGCCGGCCAGGAAGTCCAGATACTCCCGGCCCTCGGCATCCCAGACGCGCGCGCCCTTCCCCCGGACGATGGCCAGGCTCTGTGCGTACGTGCTCATCACGTACCGCTTGTAGAGGCCGGCGATGGACTCGGTGGCGGAAGGGGCAGAGGGGGTGTCGTTCATGGGGGTGCTGGAGGTTTCAGGTGTCAGGTTTCAGGTGTCAGAGGGGAGGTTCAGAGGTTCTCAGGTTCGCAGGTTCGGCGTTCCGGGTTCCGCATGGATTGTTGGGTTCTTGGGTATTGGCTGTTGGATGTTGAATCCGCCGACGGGTGCTTCCGTCTTCCGTCTTCCGTTTCTATCCCTGGGTGATTTCCGTGCCGACGCCCTGCTCGGTGAAGAGTTCCAGCAGCAGGGAATGGCGGAGGCCGGAGTCGATGATGTGCGACTTGGCGACGCCGGCCTTCACGGCGTCGAGCGCGCCGCCGATCTTGGGCAGCATGCCGCCGGAGATGATGCCCCGGGCGACGAGCGCCTCGATCTCCGAGGCCTTCACGCTCGAGATGATCGTCGTCGGGTCCTTGGGATCGGACAGCAACCCCGGCACGTCCGACAGGAAGACGAGCTTCCGGGCGTGCAGAGCGCGGGCGATCGAGGACGCGGCCTCGTCGGCGTTGATGTTGTAGACGTGCCGGTCGGCGCCGCGGCCGAGGGGCGTGACGAAGGGCACGATACCGGAGGCGAGGAAGGCGAGGATCGGCTCGACGTCGACCTCGGTCACCTGCCCCACGTAGCCCCAGGAGACCGGCGCGCCGGACTGCGGGTCGGTCCCGGTCTTCGGCGTGACGCGCAGGATGTCGTCCCCGTGGATGCCGCGGCCCTTGTGGCCGAACCGGCCGAGGATCGACACCATGTGCGGGTTGATCTCGGTGTTGAGCGTCTGCTCGACGATCTCCATCGTGGCCTCGTCGGTCACGCGCAGGCCGTGCAGGAACACGGGCTTGAGGCCGCGGTCCTTCATCTTCTGCGAGATCGCCTTGCCCCCGCCGTGAACAATGACGGGGCGCAGGCCGACGACCGCCATGAAGGCGACGTCGTTGAGGATCGCCTGCACGCCCTCCTCGTCGTCCATGATGCTCCCGCCGAATTTCACGACGATCGTCTCGCCGCGGAACTTCTGGATGTAGGGCAGCGCCTCGATCAGGACGGAGGCTTTTTCGATGACCCGTTGCATGGAGGATACTCCCGAGGTTTCAGGTGTCAGGTTTCAGGTGTCAGGGAGGAGGTTGGACGGTTCACAGGTTAGCAGGTTCGGAGGTGCCGCGTTCCGGATTCCGCATTGGTTGCTGGATGTTCGGTGCACGATGTTGCTTCAGTCTCGCGGACCTGGGTCCGGCTTTCAAGCCCGCCGTGGCCACGCCCTGACACCTGAAACCTGACACCTGAAACCTCCGCCTACATGTTGATCCGGACGTACTCCTCGGTGCAGTTGCACGTGTAGACGACGGCCTTGCCGCGGCCGAGGCCGAGGCGGATGTCGACGGTGAACTCGGGCCGGGCGATGACGGCCTTGAGGTCCTCGCGCGAGGCGGGGCCGGGCTGGCCGCGGACGACGGCATGGAGTTCGTCGAACCGGATGTCCACCTTCTCCTCGACCACCGTGGCGTCGGAGTAGCCCAGGGCGTCCATGACCCGGCCCCAATTGGCGTTCGGCCCGGCCCATGCGGTCTTCACGAGGAACGAGTTGGCGACGGATCGGGCGGCGATATCCGCCTCCCGGTCGTTCCGGGCGCCGGAGACACGGATCGTGACGTACCTCGTCGCGCCCTCGCCGTCGCGGGCGATCATCTTCGCGAGTTCGAGCGTCGTCTCGCGCACGGCCGACTCGAAGGCGGCCCAGCCGGGACGGCCGGGGGCGAGACGGACGCCCGAGGCGCCGTTGGCCAGGAAGAGCACGGTGTCGTTGGTGCTCCGGTCGCCGTCGACGGAGACGCGGTTGAAGCTGTCGTCCACGGCGGCCTTGAGCAGCTTCTGCAGCGCGACCGGCGCGACGGCGGCATCGGTGAGCAGGTAGCAGAGCATGGTCGCCATGTTCGGCTCGATCATGCCGGCGCCCTTGCACATGCCGGTGACGGTGACGTCGCCCCCGCCGACCCGCAGGGGGACGGTCCACCGCTTCGGCCGCGTATCGGTCGTCATGATCGCATCCGAGGCATCGGTGCCGCCGCCGGGCGACACGGCGGCCGCGAGCAGCCCGATCCCCTTCTCGATGACCTCCATCGGCATCGGCAGCCCGATGGTGCCGGTCGAGCTCACGAACACATGCTCCTCCGGGACACCGAGGGCTTCGGCCGTGACGGCCCCCATCCGCTTCGCGTCCCGCATGCCCCGCGGCCCGTTGCAGGCGTTGGCGTTGCCGCTGTTCACGACGATGGCGCGGGCCACGCGCCCCTTGAGCCGCTCCATGTCCAGCCGCACGGGGGCGGCCTTTACCTGGTTTGTCGTGAAGGTGCCGGCGACGGCGGCGGGGACGTCGGCCACGATCATCGCCATGTCCTTCGCGCCGGACTTCTTGATGCCGGCGGCGACGCCGGCGGCGCGGAATCCCTTGGGCAGCCGGATCTCCGGCGAGCCTTTCAACGCACGGGTCTTCATGTCGGTGGTCTCCGGTTCGGAATGGAACGACCCCGAACATCCAGCGGACGTCCGGGGTCGGGCCACGTTGCGATGGATGCGATCAGCGCTTGGAGAACTGGAAGCGGCGGCGCGCGCCGGGGCGGCCGGGCTTCTTGCGTTCCTTCATGCGGGGATCGCGGGTGAGACAGCCGGCCGTCTTGAGCGCCGCCTTGAGCGAGGCGTCGGCCTGGACCAGCGCGCGGGTCAGCGCATGCCGGACGGCGCCGGCCTGGCCGACGGAGCCCCCGCCCTTCACCGAGGCGGAGACGTCGAACTTGCCCTGCGTTCCGGTCAGCGAGAACGGCTGCTCGACGAACTGCCGGATCGACGGAACCTTGAAGTAGTCCTCGAACGGCTTCTTGTTGACGAGGAACTTGCCTTCGCCCTGGGTGATCACCACATGGGCGACGGCGGTCTTCCGGCGGCCTGTGGCCGCGATGGTGGTTGGGGTCGTGGACACGATCTCGTTCCTCCGCTTCGTTAGACTTTCACCGCGCACGGCTCGGGTTTCTGCGCTGCGAGCCCGTGGTCGGGACCGGCGAACACCTTGAGCCGGCGCATCAGGACGGCCCGGGTGTGGTTGTCCGGAAGCATGCCGTGGACGGCCTGGCGGATGATCCGCGCCGGATCCTTCTGCCGGATCACGCTCGCGGGCCGCTCCTTGAGTCCGCCCGGGTAGCCGCTGTAGTTCTTGTAGAGCTTCTGCTCTTCCTTGTTGCCCGTCAGCCGGACCTTGGCGGCATTGACGACGACGATCCTGTCGCCGGTGCATGTATGCGGCGTGAAATCGGGACGGTCCTTGCCGCGCAGCATGTTGGCCAGCACCACCGCCAGCCGCCCGGCCGGCAGACCGGCCGCGTCGACGAGCTTCCACGCATGCGTCACCGCGGACGCCTTCGGAATCGTTGTCTTCATAGGCTCTCTCTTCCGCAACACGAAAGTGCGCAATGTAGCGGCTGCGGCCCCTGCCTGTCAACCCCGTTTGCGGACCGGACCCGCACCGCCCGGGCGGTGGGTGGCGACGGGCATCGACGCCATCCGGTTCGCGATGCCGCTTGGGTCTCGCGCGCGGCGCGCGAATCATGTAGGTTTCGCCGGTTCGGACCGGCGGGCCGGTTCCGCGGCACAGGACGCCGCGGCGCCCGGCGGCCACGGGGAGCGGACGGATGTCGCTGGCGGATCTGGTGTTTGTCATTGCGCGGTCTTCGCTGCATGTCTGGCTGAAGATCTGGCACCGGTACGAGGTGCATGGGGCGGAGCATGTTCCGCAGACCGGCGGCTGCCTGATCGCCTCCAACCATACCAGCTACCTCGATCCAGCCGCCGTGAGTTGCGGGACGGGCCGGCGACGGGCCTGGTTCCTGGCGCGGGACACGCTCTATGGAGGCCGGAAGTTCTTCTTCGACGCCTTCCACTGCATTCCGCTGAACCGCGAACGCGGCGAGGTCGCGGCCCTGCGCAAATCCGTGCAGATGCTGAAGGAGGGGCACGTTCTCGCGCTCTTCCCCGAAGGCACCCGGTCGCCGGACGGAAGGCTGCAGCCGGGACAGAGCGGGATCGGCTTCATCGTCGCCAAGGCCGGGCAGCCGGTCATCCCCGCGCTCGTACAGGGCGCCTTCGAGGCCTATCCCAAGGGCGCGAAGTGGATCAAGCCCCACAAGATCAGCGTCACCTACGGCGCGCCGATCCTGCCGGAGGAGATCGCCGCGCTCGGCGGCGACCGCGACCACTACCTCCGGATCAGCCGCCTCATCATGGAGCGCATCGCCGCCCTCGGTCCCGTCCCCCCTCCCCCGCCGACAACCGCCTAGACCCCGAATCGCCATGAGCAGGATCGCCAATCTGATGCTGGCCGCGTGGTTCACCACCGCGCTCCTGCTCACGCCGATGCTGCACACGCACGGTGCGGAGGCGGACTGCCACGGCGCGTGCGGCTCGCCGTCCCACGGACCGGCGAAGGAACCCGCCGACGGACCCACGCACTCCGATTGTCCCGCATGCCAGTTCGCCACCGCGCCGGCCGTTGCGCCGGCCGTCGACGACGACACGACGCCTTCGAGGCTTATCGTTGAGTCCGCCCATCGACCCCACCTCTGTGCACCCGATGCGGAGCCGTCGATCCTGCTCCCGCCCTCGTGCGGCCCGCCCCGGGCCTGAGTTCAACCCGCGCGGCCGCGACGGCAGGTGCCGTCCGCGGCGGGTCTTCGCGCCCACGGAACGTGCGCGCAGCCCTTGCTGGACCCCGTCCACTTGAACTCAGGAGCATCGATGAATCCGATCGCCCGACCTCTCGCCCTCGTAACCGCCATCGCGTTGATGGACGGCGCCGCGGCCGACCCGTCCGCCCCGTCCGCCGACCCCGCCCCGGCCACGCCCTCTGCGACCGCACCGGCGCCGGCCCTCTCCCTGCAGCGGGCCGTCCAGACCTTCAACCCCGATGTGTCGGCCGTGCTCGACGGCTTCTACTACCACGAGGACTCCGCCGAGGGGCTGGCCCACGTGATGGAGGAGCTGTCCGGCTTCGGCCATGCTCACGGCGGCGGCGAAGACGCCCATGACCATGGCGTGGACAACGGCTTCAACCTCCGCCATGTCGAACTGGTCGTATCGGCGTCGGTCGACCCCTACGTCCGCGCACTCGCCAACGTCGCGGTCTCGGAGGACGATGCCGAACTCGAGGAGGCCTGGTTCGAGACGATCGCGATGCCGGGCGGGCTGAAGCTGAAGGCCGGCAGGTTCTACAGCGACTTCGGCTACCTCAACGCCCAGCACGCCCACCAGTGGCACTTCGCCGACCAGCCCCTCGTCTACCGTCTGATGCTCGGCGACCACGGTCTGAACGACACGGGCGCACAGCTCTCGTGGCGTGCCCCGACGCCGTTCCACCTCGTCGCGGGCGTGGAGGGATTCCAGGGCGACAACGACGTCTCGTATGCCTACCACGGCGAGGATCCGCTGCCGGAACACGACGGGCCGCGCGTCGGCGTCGGCTGGCTCAAGGCCGGCCCGAACCTGCCCGGCCGCCACGGCCTGCAGCTCGGCGTCTTCGGCATCGCCGGCATGCACCAGGAGGAGCACGATGGCGACGGGGACGCCGCCGCCGACCACTGGCTCGACGGCGATTCCACGATCTGGGGCGCGGACTTCGTCTACAAGTACGACGCGCCGAGGCCCCACGCCCAGGGCGACCTCATCGTGCAGGGCGAGTACGCGAACCGAACGAAGAGCCTCGACGTCGTCGCCCACGACCTCGCTCCGCAATTCGTCGGGAACCCGCGCGAGGACCGGCAGGACGGCTACTACCTCCAGACCGTCTACGGATTCCTCCCCCGCTGGCGCGCCGGCGTCCGGTGGGAGCAGGTCGGCCTGACCAACGAGACGGACCTTCCGGGCGGCGAGTCCGAGTCGTTCGACCCGAGTTGGAAGGCCTCGATCATGGTCGACTTCACGCCCTCCGAGTTCTCCCGCTTCCGCGTGCAGGTCGGCCGCGGCGGCTACGAGACCGGGGAAGGCACCGAGGAGGCGACCGAGATCGCCCTCCAGGTCATCGTCTCCCTCGGCGCGCACGGAGGGACCTGTGCCCATGGCGCCCACTGCGATCATCCGCACTAGATCCTGACGTTGGGGATCCGGGCGACACCGTCCTGCCTTGACCCGGCCCCGCGGAACGGTATCCTGTCCGCACACCGAGGCGGGTGTAGCTCAATGGTAGAGCTCCAGCCTTCCAAGCTGGCTGTGACGGTTCGATTCCGTTCACCCGCTCCACACACTAAACCCCGCCGCCCGCACGTCTATCACTTATGGCCCAAAGGTGCCCAAGGTGGGCATCGCGGCCGGACTACGAGGTTGCGGATGAAGAAGTTCGGATGGCTGGCGGTCTGCGTGCTCGGAATCAGTGTCGCGATGTCCGTGTCGTCTTTCGGCGCGGAGAACAAGGGGGAACGCAAGGCGGACGGGCGGGGCCCCGCGGGCGACCCCGAGGCGCGGTTCAAGGCGCTCGATACGGACGGCAACGGAACGATCTCCCTGGCCGAGTTCAAGGCGGGCCATGAGAAGCGGATGGCCGCGATGAAAGAGCGCATGGGCGACAAGTTCGACGCCTCCAAGGCGCCGAATCCGGACGAGATCTTCAAGAAGATCGACGCCAACGGCGACGGCCAGGCGACGAAGGACGAGATGAAGAACGCGGCCCCCGGCCCGGGCGGTCCTCGTGATGGCAAGCGCCGCGGCCACGGCGAAGGCGCCCCCAAGGCCGACGCGAACAAGTAGGCCACCGATGGTCCGTCCCGGCCCATCGGCAGGGAATCGGACCGACGGCCCGATCTTCCAAGGGTTGGAACTCCCGCCGCGGGAACTTCCAACCCTTGGAAGCAACGGGAAGTTGCCCCCCTCCTTCCCGGCGCCGGCAACCCGGCCCGGGCATCAGACCCGCACGAGCATCCTGGGGAGGGCCAGGCGGCGGCGGGCGCTCTCGCCGGGCAGCAGGTCGGTCTTGCGGCGCGGGGCCTCGTCGCGGGCGGTCCGGCGGTGGTGCGACAGGAAGAGCGCGGTGCCAAGGGCGACGCGGTGTTTG
>CAYODK010000172.1:0-3450 GCA_964402695.1 uncultured Verrucomicrobiota bacterium | reverse complement strand
TTTGCCGTAGAGGGCGTTGACGGCGTCGATCGCGCGTGACGCGCGCTGCATGGTGTCGATGCGCACCCGGTCCTCGAAGAGGTCCAGTTGTTCGCCCGTGTCGGCCTCGAGTTTCTCCAGCAGCACCATCGTGCCGCGGTACTCGGCACCGGGCTCGACGATCGCGTCGAAGAGCGGCCGCAGCAGCGGCAGCACCTCGTGCGTGGCGGCGGTCGGCCGGCTCAGCCGCGCGCCGAGCGCCCGCTGGGCAAAATCCTGCCTGCGCAGGGCGATCGCCATCACCCGCGCGCGCAGCTTGTGGCGGCGGAGCTTGATGAAGGCCGACTCGACGTTGCGGACGAGCTTCGCATAGACGTAGTCGGGGTTCGTCTCCGGCGCCGTGAAGGTCTTGCACTTGCTGATGCTCGCGTAGGACGACTTCTCCTCCGTCGTCACGGGATAGACCGCGTCGCCCCGCAGTTCGCTCCACAGTTCCCGGCCGATCTTGCCCATCCACCGGTCCGCCCACGCCTGCGGGCGGGTCACGAAATCGTAGGGGGTTTTCAGCCCGAGCTTTTCCAGCAACGCGACGGTGTTCGGCCCGAAGCCCCACACGTCGGCGAGCGTCCGACGCTGCAGGAACAGGTGGATGTGGCGCCCGGCAACGGCGGTGAAGCCGGCGGGCTTGCGGAACTTCGAGGCGAGCTTGGCCAGGCTCTTCGACAGGCTCAGGCCGACCGAGATGCCGAGGTCGAGCTCCTCGCGCACCGCCTGCTGGATCGCCAGCGCGATCTTCCCGTACGCCCCCTGGTGCAGGCGGCGGAGGCCGGTGAGGTCCGCGAACCCCTCGTCGATCGAATGCTCCTCCACCATCGGGGTGAAACGGCGGACGATGTCGAACATCCGCTTCGAGTAGAGGCTGTAGGTCTCGTAGTCGCTCGGCAGCACGACAAGGTCCGGGCACATCCGCTGTGCCTCCCAGAGGGCGACGCCGCGCTTGATGCCGAGTCGCTTGGCCTCGTACGAGGCGCAGGCGATGATCCCGCGCTCCTTTCCCGTCACGAGCGGCCGCCCCTTCAGCGAGGGGTCCAGCGCCTGCTCGACGGACGCGAAGAACGCGTCGCCGTCGAAGTGCACGATGGCCCTCGGGAAGTCGTCCAGGCGGGAAAAAGGAGTTTCAAGTTCCACGTTGAAAGTTTCAAGTTGGGGGAGGTGTCAGGTGCCAGGTTTCAGGTGTCAGGGAGGGCCAACCGGACGAACATGACTCGCCATTTTCGCCATAATCCACTGATGGCTCGGCCACGATCCACCGACGATCCGCGGGCGGAAGCTTTCGCTCCAGTGTCCGTTCCAACCCGTTCAGCATCCGGACACATTCCTTATACCGCTCCCGGAATCCATCGAAGGTCTCCCGGCGGACGTAATTCTTGAGCGTTGCCATATAGAGGTGATGGATCGTCTCTCCAACCTCGCCCCGGCTTCGGTTCACACCCTCGATCTTGTTGCGGATATGTCGGTCATCATTCTTCTCCGCGAGTTGGGCCGGCGCACTGTTGGAGGACCGGCGGATCTGGCTTCCCAACTCGTATCGCTCCTCGGCCGGCCATTGGTGGCTCAACTCGCACACTTCAAGGTGCAAAAGGCACAACCGCCCGTAGACAACCAGATCCTCAACATTCAACCACGTTCCCTCTCCCATATCTTCCTCCCCTTTCCCCTCCTGACACCTGAAACCTGACACCTGAAACCTCTATCCGTATTTCCGTATCACCGCCTTCACGATCCCCCCTACCGTCAGCGACCGCGCGGGGCGGATGGACTTGTACTTGCGGTTCGCGGGCTCGAGGCGGACGCCGTCGGCGTCGCGGACGAAGTACTTGAGCGTCCACTCGTCGTCGACCTGCGCGACGACAATGTCGTTGTTCTTCGGCGAGCGGCCGCGTTCGACGAGGACGAGGTCGCCGGGGTGGATGCCCGCGTCGATCATCGAGTCGCCGCTGACCGTCAGCAGGAACGTCGCCTCCGGCCGCCGGATCAGGAATTCGTCGAGGCTCAGGATGTCCGCCAGTTCCTCCTCCGCCGGCGACGGGAAGCCCGCTGCGACGGCGCCGAGGAGGCGGACGGTGCCCGTCAGCTTCCGCGTCGGCGCCGCCTTGCCGCCGGGGCCCTTCCGGACATAGCCCTCCCGCGTCAAGCGTTCGAGCAGTCCGAACGCCGCGTTCTTCGAGCGGAAGTCCAACAGGGCCAGCAACTCCGCATATCCCGGCATCCGCCCCTCCCGGCGGCAGAAATCCCGGAGCCGCCGGATCTTCTCATCCCATGCCAACCGCTTCGCCATGACCGTGTCCTCCGCTGAAATCATGATACTGAACCAAGGTTCAGTTTCAAGCTCCACGTTCCACGTTTCACGCCGGCGGGCGCTTGACACGGTCCGCACGACGGCGGACCCTGCCCCCATGATCGCACCGTGGCAGCGGCGGGCCCTGGGGAGTGCGGCAATCCTCGTCGCGACTGCAGTGGGATGGGCGGCGGACGGCGTCGCACCCTCCCCCGCCCCCGCCGGGGCGGTCGCGCCTCCGGCCGCCGCTCCGGCGCCACCCGCCATGGCGGGACCGGTGCGCGCGATCGACAGCGATGCGATCGGGGCCGACAAGGCGAAGGCCTACCTCGTCTACTCGCATCCGCTGCTGCCGTCGGAAGGCGCGCGGTGGATCGCCTTCGGCCGGCGCGTCGAGTACGCGGAGAAACGAGGCGCGTCCGAGGTCCGCGGCTCGCGCTACGACATCGTCTTCCGCACCGTCTTCGAGCGCACGGGGCAGATGATCTTCGAGCTCGAACCCGGCCGCTACGAGGTGGCCCTCTACGCCTCGCCCGACCTCGACCGCAGGCTCTCCAAGGAGATGCGATTCGATCTCGCCGCCGGCGACGTCCGGACCGCCAGCGTTCGGCGCATGATCCAGCGCGTGGGCACGAAGGCCCAGGACCCGGACGGAAAATAGGCGGGGGGTTGAGGGTGGAGGCGGAGCGTCGGGCGACGTGATCCCTGTCGCCCCGTGCGACGGGCCTTCGATCCCGAACTCCCTTGCACCGCTGGTTGTTGGATGTTGGGCGTTGGATGTTGGATGTTCGACGTTCGGTGTTCAGCGTCCGCCTTCCAGCGCCGGGCATCCCCCGACCCGCCAGCCGTGCGGAAACTCGCGGCACTGGAGCGGGCGGGCGGCGTAGACGGAGCAGCGGTCGCCGTCGAGGAACTCGCAGGCGCCACCGGCCTTTTCCAGAAGGCTCAGTTGCGAGCGGTTCGAAGCGAGGCGCGTGTGGCGGTCGACGAAGGTCCGCTCGTCGAGCCCGAGGGCCGCGGCGAGGCGCGCGATGTCGGCCTCCGTCAGCAGCACGTGGCCGGGCCACCGGCAGCACTCGCCGCAGCCGGAGCACGCGAATTCCGCGGCCCCTTCAGGCGGCATGGACGGACGT
>CAYODK010000171.1:0-12610 GCA_964402695.1 uncultured Verrucomicrobiota bacterium | reverse complement strand
ACCGCCCTGGGTTCCACCTGGGCCACGACCCTGGGCTCGGGAAGCTTGACCATGGAGCGGGTGATCCAGAGCGAAGTCCCGGGCGGCGGGGCGATCTTCAACCATTCGCCGAACTCGCCGATCACCTTCACCGCGTCGCCCTTCACCATCATTCCGACCTTGCTGTAGTTGATGCCGGGACCGGCGCGAACCTGGAGTTTCGAGACCTGCACGCGCCCGTCCTTGACGAAATCCCGATGCACGCAAAACTCGATGCCGGCCGGCGGGGCGATTTCGGCCCAGTCGTTGGTGACGGACCGGACCGTGATCTTGTCGCCCTCGTTCACCTGCCCGACCACCTCCGCCTGCAGCGACGGCCGCGCGCGCAGGTTGACGTGATCGCCGGCGACGGTGGCGGATGGTTCGGCCGCGGAGGCCGTGCAGACCGCCGCCGCCAGAATGGTCCCGATCGCGATTCGCGTCTTCATGGCTCCCCTTGGGACGAACGACCGTCCCCGTCTGACGCAGTATAGACGCCCGTCTGCCGGATTCAATGCGCGACCGCACCTTCCGCGACAAGACGGAGACTGGGCGCGGCACGCGACGGCACGTGCCATCCCTCCGCAACCCGGTGGCCGGGGAACCAGACGACCTCGCCCCCGCATTCCACCACCGGAAGACCTGCACGCAGCCGTCGGGGCACCTTTCGATCCACCAGGATGTTGTGGATCTTCGCCACGCCGGGAGCCCCGAGCGGACGGTAGCGGTCCCCAGCCCTCCAGGGCCGCACCGTCAGCGGCCGGCCCGCCACGCGCCCGGCATCGAGCCAGGCCGTCGTCGGCCAAGCCCCCGGCCCCGCTTCCCGCACACGGCGGAAGCCCCGGCTGCGCGCTACGTGGACGACGAGCCCGGCCTCACGGATCTCCGTGCGCCCCGGCAGGCTCAACGCGACCGGATCCCACGACTTCCCGCGACGGCGGGCGGCAGACTCCAGCCGCACAGCGCCGCCCACGCGGACCACCACCCACCCGCGCCCCAGCGTCGCCGCCGCACCGGCACCCGCGGCGAGGGCACGGATGCGTTCGACCGCGGAGAACCCCGCCGAGTCAGCCGGCACACCGCGCGAGAGGATCCAGTCCCGGATCGAACGACGCTGGAGCGCAACCGGGAGCGAGCGCAATCGCACCGTATCGAGCCCATGGTCACCGGACTCCAGACGACGGAGCGCGCGACGAGCCAGGCC
Organism: uncultured Verrucomicrobiota bacterium; assembly: GCA_964402695.1. GTDB lineage: Bacteria > Verrucomicrobiota > Kiritimatiellia > PWTM01 > PWTM01 > VGWF01. Next base: position 11,388 of record CAYODK010000171.1, on the reverse strand, counting down.
GGCAAGGACGGAATCATCATCGCCCAACAGCACCGCCGCCGTGCACAGGGCGTCGCGCACCGACGGGTTGAGCTCGCGTTCGAGCACCGGGATCACCCGCCGGCGGATGCGGTTGCGAAGGTGGGTATCGCTCCGGTTCGTCGGATCCGTGCGCCATCGCTCGCCACGCGCTCGAAGGTACGCCTCGATCGCGACGCGGGACACGCCGAGCAACGGACGGATCACGCGCAATCCGCCGATCGTCACGTCGGGCGCCATCGCCGACAACCCCGTCGATCCGGCCCCGCGGCACAGCCGCAGCAGGACCGTCTCGGCCTGGTCGTCGGCGGTGTGCGCCAGCGCCACGCGATCCGCGCCTGACTCCGCGGCCGCGTGCCGGAAGAACTCATGGCGGGCGGAACGTGCGCCCATCTCGATCGAAACGCCCCGGGCCTTCGCCAGGGCCGGGACGTCGGCTCGGCCCACGATGCACCCGACGCCAAGCCGTTCCGCCAGCCGCCGCACGAAGACCGCATCGCGATCCGCCGAAGCACCGCGGATCCCATGGTGAAGATGCGCGATCGCGAGCCGTGGCCCGCCCCGCGCGGAGAGCGCATGGAGAATGTGCGCCAGTGCCACCGAGTCGGCACCCCCCGAGACGCCGACCACGAGGCAGCGGCATCCGTCGAACAGGTGGTCCGCGCGGATTGCCTCGCGGACGGCGGCGACGATGGAGACGGCAGAGGTCATGACGGAATGGCGCGAGGGGAGCCTTGTGATGAATCAGCCCTCCCCATCGCAGTCCCTCCATGGGAGGGCCGACCTACGCGTCGGCCGATCCCCGGGCGCCACACTCGAGGCCCGCACGGTGGCGGTCCCTTCAAGCCCGTCACGGGCACCTTGCCGAACCGCTCCGGACATACGCATGTGCCGGTCCGCTCGCTAGCTTTTCGCCGTCGGCGGCGAAAAGCTCCTGAGACCGTCCATGTAGGGCCACAGGGCCTCGGGCAGGTCGACCGATCCGTCCGCCTGCTGGCCATTCTCGAGCAGGGCAACGACAAGGCGCGGCAGCGCGACGCCGGAGCCGTTGAGCGTGTGGACGAAAACGGGACGGCCATCCGCCCCGCGGCACCGTATGCCGGCGCGGCGGGCCTGGAAGTCCTCGAAGTTGCTGCACGACGAGACCTCGAGCCAGCCGTTCTGGCCCGGCGCCCAGAGCTCGAGGTCGTAGCACTTGGCCGCCGCGAAGCTGAGGTCGCCGGAGCAGAGCGCAAGGACGCGGTAGTGGAGGCCGAGGCGCTGCAGCACGTCCTCCGCGTGGCTCACAAGGATCTCGAGCTGGTCGTAGGAGGTGGTGGGTTCGACGAAACGGACCATCTCGACCTTGTCGAACTGGTGGACGCGGATCAAGCCGCGCGTGTCGCGCCCCGCCGCCCCGGCCTCACGACGGAAACAGGGCGAGTAGGCCGTCAGGCACACCGGAAGCGGCCCCGCCATGATCTCCTCGCGGTAGATGTTCGTCACCGGCACTTCGGCGGTCGGGATCAGGTACAGGTCGTCGGAGGCGATGTGGTACATGTCCTCCGCCAGCCGCGGCAGCTGCCCGGTGCCCGTCATCGCGGCGGCGTTGCACAGGAACGGCGGCGCGACCTCGGTGTAGCCGTGCTCCTTCACGTGGAGGTCGAGCATGAAGTGAATCAGAGCCCGCTGCAGGCGGGCGCCCGCGCCACGAAAGAGCGGAAAGCCGGCGCCGGACATCCGCGCCGCGCGGGGCAGATCGAAGAGACCGAGCCGCTCGCCGATCTCCCAGTGGGGCTTCGGCGCGAAGGCAAACTCGCGGGCCGTCCCCCACGTGCGCGCGACGACATTCCCCGAGGCGTCGGGGCCGACGGGGGTCGTCGCGTGCGGGACGTTGGGGAGCAGCAGAAGGCGGTGGTCGCGGTCGCATTCGACCTGGCGGACCTCGCGGTCGAGGGCCTCGATCCGCTCGCCGATCTCGCGGACCGCCGTCTGCATCGCCGCGGTGTCCTGCCCTTCCTTGCGCAGGCGGCCGATGTCCTTCGACTTGGAGTTCCGCTCGTTCTTGAGCGCCTCGACCTCCGTGAGCGCGGCGCGACGCCGCTGGTCGAGCGCGAGAAGCGCATCGAGATCGTAGTCCGACCCCCGGTTCCTCAGCGCCTCGCGAACCCGCGCCTCGTTGTCCCGGATGAACTTCATGTCGAGCATGGCCGTGAATCCCCCGTTGCCCGCGTCAGCACGGACAATGAGCCATACTAGCGGGCCGACCCTGCGCTAACCAGCCCGGAGTGCGCGAGGCGCGCCCTCTCGCTCTCCCGACCGGGCGTCGCCGACCGGTGGTCGCGCGGCGCCACGCGTGCCCGAACGACGGGATTGACGCAGGCGTCGATTCCGGATTCTCTAGCCGCTTCGGAGACACCCATGAAGTCACAGACCGCCATCCTCCTCGTTCTGGCCGCCGCGGGCCTCGCCGCCTGCGCACGGGTCGAGCCGACGGGCCCTGCGATCCCGCAGGGCCACGGCTACAACATCCACTTCACCGATCCGAAGCCGGGCGAGATGGAGATGATCGCCGCCTCGGGCGTGAAGTGGGTCCGCATGGACTTCCATTGGGCCTCCACCGAGCGCAGGGCCGGCGAGTACGACTTCTCCGCCTATGACCGCCTGATGGCCGCGCTCGACCCGCACGGCATCCGGGCGCTGTTCATCCTCGACTACGCCAACAAGCTCTACGACGGCGGCCTCGCCCCCCACACCGACGCCGGCCGCGCCGCCTTCGCGAAGTGGGCCGCAGCGGCGGCGACGCATTTCAAGGGACGCGGCATCCTCTGGGAGATGTGGAACGAGCCGAATATCAGCTTCTGGAAGCCCGAGCCGAATGTGACGAACTACGTCGCGCTCGCCCTCGCCGTCGGCAAGGCGCTGCGCGCCGCGGCGCCGGACGAGTCCTACTGCGGCCCCGGCACGTCGCGCATCGACCTGCCGTTTCTCGAAGACTGCTTCCGGGGCGGCCTGCTGGAGTACTGGTCGTCCGTCACCGTCCACCCCTACCGCCACCAGAGCGGCCCGGAGACGGTCGTGCCGGAGTACGGGAAGCTCCGCGACCTGATCGCGAAGTACGCTCCGAAAGGGAAGAACATCCCGATCGTCTCCGGCGAATGGGGTTTCTCAGCTGCCTGGAACGGGTTCGACGCGGCCTCGCAGGGGGCCATGCTGCCGCGCCAGTGGCTCGTCAACGCCGCCTGCGGCATCCCGCTGTCGATCTGGTACGACTGGCACGACGACGGACGCGACCCGAAGGAGGCCGAGCACAACTTCGGCACGGTCTCGAACGTTCTGCACGCCGGACGCACGCCGGTCTACGACCCGAAGCCGGCCTACCTCGCCGCGACGACGCTCAACCGCACGCTGGAGGGATTCCGCTTCGCCCGGCGGATCTCACCGCCGCGCGCCGGGGCGGACTCGAGCGCCGAGGACTGGGTCCTCCTGTTCCGCCGCGGGGCCGAGACCCGGATCGCCGCGTGGACCACGTCCACCGATCCGCAGCGCGTTGTCCTCCCGGGCCTCGCCGCGCCCGTCAAGGCCGTCGGCCATACCGGCGTCGCCCTGCCCGACCTCGCCCACGACGCCGCCGGGCTCGTCGTCCCGCTCACCCGCAACCCGGTCTACCTGGTCCCGTCCGCCGGCGATGCCGCGAAGCTCGAGGACGCGTCGTTCCGGCACGACTGGGCCGACGGACGCATCGCGTCCGTCGCCCTGCTGCCGGTCGGTACGGGATCTTCCTCGGTGCGAGTGGAGAAGGCCTACGGCGCACCGTTCCGCGGCCGGGTGGTGACGTCGGCAAACGGGAAGGACCTCGCAACCGTGGACCTCGACGACCTGCCGGCCGGGTCGGCAACACTCAACCTCGCGCTGTTAGGCGCCGTTCCGGCCGGAATCCCGGTGGCCCTGCGGGTCGAGCGCAGCGACGGCGCAGTCGTCTTCGCGGCCCCGCCGCGCCGCCTGGCCCCCCTGGCGAACTTCGCGTCCGCCCCGTACGCGCTGCACGCGAACGACGACGGCAAGGGGAAGACGGCGTCAACGCAGACGATCGCGCGCGCCGAGGTGCCGCCGGGACTGGTCTACGGCGGCGGTGCGGTCCGCGTCACCCTCGGCGTCGAGGCCGGCTACAAGTACTTCTGCATCGTCCCGACCAACGGCACGGAGGCGGCCATTGACGGACGCCCGGCCGCTCTCGCCCTCTGGGTGCACGTGCGCGGCGGCCCCTGCACGATCGGGTGCCGCGTGCAGGACGCCAAAGGCGAGGTGTTCCAGTCGCCGGCACAGACGCTCGCCGCCGACGCCGGCTGGACCTACGTGGAGATCCCCCTGGCCGACACGCACGCGGGTCACTGGGGCGGCAACAATGACGGGAAGCCCGACCTGCCGTGGCGCTGGCAGGCGCTTCTGCTGATCGACCGCAACCACGCCCGCCCCTGTAACGCGGACCTGCACTTCGCGCATCCGGCCCTGGTCTACGGGCCGTAGGTCGGAGAGGTTCGAAGGTTCGCAGGTTCCAAGGTTCGGAGCGTCGAGAGTCTGCAGCTTCCAAGCCTTGGATGGCCGGGCTATCCCCCCAGCCCCCGGAGCGCGGCGCCGATCGCGTAGGCGACGGCCGCGGCGAGCCCGCCGACGGCCAGCATCTCGATGCCGGCGCGGAACCAGCGCACGCCCGTGACGAGCGTCTTCGCGGCGCCGAGGCCGAAGAGGGCCACCGCCGTGGACGCGACAGAGAGCCAGAACTTCGCGCCGATCGGGATCTCGACGGCGAGACCGGCGAGGTAGACGAGAAGCGGCACGGCGCCGGCGACTGCAAACGCGGCAAAGGTCGTCAGCGCCGCCTTCAGCGGCCGGTGGTCCTCGCGCAGCATGCCGAGTTCGTGGACCATCATCATGTCGACCCACAGGCGGCGGTCCTTGGACTGAATCCGCACGAGGTCGGCCGCATCCTGCGTCGAGAAGCCCATCTTGAGGTAGACCTCCTCCAGCTCGGCGCGCTCGCCATCGGGGAAATGCTCGACCTCCCACTCTTCCCGCGCCCGCTCGCGGAGGTAGTACTCGCGGTCGCTGCGGGCGGAGAGAAAGGCGCCGGCCGCCATCGAGAGACCGTCGCCGAACAGGTTGGCGAGGCCGAGGATCAGCACGACGCCCGTGCCGAGTTCGGCGCCGGCAACACCGCTGACGACGGCGAAGGTCGTGATGATACCGTCGAGACCGCCGTAGACGACCTCGCCGATGTACCGGCTCGACTCGCCGCCGTGGTGCTCGGCGGCCTTCGCGATACGGTCCCGTGAATGCGCGAGCGACGACGCGGACTTGTCGCCCCGCCGGTACGCCTCGCGCGCCTCGTCGAGCCTGCGGGTCCAGCTCATCCGTGCGGTCGCGTCAGGCCGACGCGCACTGCTCCTTCATCGTCTTGAGCGCGCGGGGAAGCTCGTCCTCGACCGGCTTGCCCCACTTGCCCTCGACCGAGACGCCGCCCTGGTAGCCGATGGTCTTGAGGGCCTTGAAGTACGGGCGGAAATCGTCGCCCTTCGTGCCGGGGGAGGTGCGCGACTCCTTCTCGGCGATATGGCAGTGGAACAGGCGGGCCCCGGCCTTGAGGATCGACTCCGGCCCCTCGTCCTCGCGGAGCATGTGGTAGATGTCGGCCAGGAGCTGGATGTTCGGATGCGCGATCGCATCGACGAGTTCGATGCCCTCGGCCACGCTGTTGAAGAAGTTGGTCTCGCCCTTGTTGAGAGGCTCCAGGACCACCTTGACGCCGTGCGGCTCGGCCAGCGGCCCCATCTTCTTGCAGACGTCGATGAACTGGTCGCGGGCCTTGGCCGGGTCGAAGCCGTCCGGGATCTTGCGCGCCCCCCCGCTCCCGAGGACAATGAACGGCATTCCGACTTTCTTGGCGCGCCGGAAGCAGGTGTCGGCGTGCTTGAGGACCTCGTCGATCTTCACATCCGGCCCCGTCAGCTTCATGGTCCCCGGGAAGAAGCCGGCCGCCGAGCGGATGGGCAGCGCAACGACGCCCATCTTCTCCACCTTGGCCTCGAACTCCGCCTCGGGGGCGGACGGAACCAGGAGGCTGGCGACGCCCAGCTCGATGAAGTCGTAGCCGGCCGCCTTCATGGCCGCGGCCTTGTCCGGCCCCTGGCAGGCCCCGAACAGGATCCGCGGCTCGGCGGCGCCGGCCGGACCGGCGAACGAGAGCGCGGCGGCCCCTGCGATCGTGTGGGCGAGGAAATCCCTGCGGGTCGGACGAGCTGTCATGACGTATCTCCTGGGTTGCCGCGGCGAGGATGCGACGCCGTGCCCCCGCCGGTCAAGCCCGGTTGCGGCTACGAAGATCCCTCCACCGGAAATCATCTTCTGTAGCCGCGACGGGTCGTCGCGGCCGGCAAGTGTCCCGATGCACGGTGCCGCGACCATCCGCCTCCGCGCAGACGCTACGGCGGGACAGGCCGGTCGCGGCTGCAGCACCCACGCGGAGTGGCCATGCGCCCCGCCCCCGGACACGGTCAGGCCGATCGACTCAGCCGCCTTTCACCGGAGTCACGGAGACCGCGCACGGATGACCGTTGAGGTCGGTTGTCTCGGTGCCGTCGGGCACTGCCTCGACCGCGAGGCACTCGACGGCGAGCGTCTCGGCCATGATGGTGTCGCGGTGCCGCGCGAGCGCGTCGAGGACGGCCGCATCGCCGTGACAGACGACGCGGATGCGCTGGCTGACCTCGAAGTCCGCCGTCTTGCGCATGCCCTGCACGCGGTTGACCAGCTCCCGCGCCAGCCCCTCGGTGACGAGGTCCGGCGAGAGCTGCGTCTCGAGCATGACGACCCAGTCGCCCTGCGAGGCGACGGCGAGCCCCGGCCGGGGAACGCGTTCCACCTGGACCTCCTGCGAGCCGATCTCGACCGCGCGCTCGCCGACCTGGATCGCGACCTTCTCCCCGGCCATGATCCGCTCGACGTTCTCCGCCGGGAGGTTCTGGATGATCGCCGCCGCCTGCTTGATCGCCGGGCCGAGCAGCGGGCCGAGCACCTTCCAGTTCGGCTTCACCTTCAGGTGCGCAAGCTGCCGCTCGTCGCTGCCGAACCAGACCTCCTTGACGTTGAGCTCGTCGGCGATGACGTCCTTCAGCGCGGCGACGCGGGCAAGGTCGTCCGCGCGGTGGCAGACGACATGCAGCCCGGCGAGCGGCTGGCGGACCTTGAGGTCGTGCTGCACGCGGAGCTGGCGGCCGAGGCCGGTGACGGTCATCACGGCCTCCATCTGCGCCTCGAGTTCGGGATCGCGCCGCGCGCCGTCGCCGACCGGGAAGTCGCACAGGTGGACCGACTCCGGCATGTCCGGCGTGCGCAGATTCCGGTGGATGGCCTCGCTGACGAACGGAAGGAACGGCGCGGCGATGCGGGCGAGGGTCGTGAGGACTTCGTAGAGCGTCGCGTAGGCGGACTGCTTGTCGGCGTCGTCGTCGGACTTCCAGAAGCGCCTCCGGCTGCGGCGGATGTACCAATTGGTCAGGTCCTCGATGAAGCGCACGAAGGGCCGCAGGGCGCGCTGGAGGTCGTAGACGTCCATCGCGGCCACGACGTCCTGCGCGAGCCGGTCGAGGGCGCTGAGGATCCAGCGATCGAGCAGGTGCCGGACGGCGACGGGCGCGGCGGGGGCGCCCGGGCGCCATCCGTCGACGCGCGCGTAGGTGACGAAGAACGCGTAGGCGTTCCACAGCGGGATCAGCAACTCCCGTAGCGAGTGCTTCACCCCGTTCTCCGAGAAGCAGAGGTCCTCGGCGTGGACGACCGGCGAGTTGATCATGTAGAGCCGCAGCGCATCGGCCCCGTAGGTGTCGAGCATCAGGGCCGGGTCGGGGTAGTTCTTCAGCCGCTTGCTCATCTTGCGGCCGTCCTCGGCGAGGATGAGGCCGTTGACGACGACGTTCCGGTAGGCGCTCTTCCCGAACAGCGCCGTGGAGAGGATCAGCAGCGTGTAGAACCAGCCGCGGGTCTGGTCGAGCCCCTCGGCGATGAAGTGGGCGGGGAAGAAGCGGTCGAGGTCCCCTCCCCGCTCGAACGGGAAGTGCTGCTGGGCGTAGGGCATCGCGCCGGACTCGAACCAGCAGTCGAGGACCTCGGGCGTGCGGCGGTAGGTCTTGCCGTTGCGCACGAAGGTCACGGCGTCGACGTGGTGCTTGTGCAGATCCGTGACGCGGACGCCGGAGAGCGCCTCCAACTCGGCGACCGAGCCGACGCAGACCGAGTCGGACCCGTCCTCGGCGATCCAGACCGGGATGCACGAGCCCCAGAAGCGGTTGCGGCTGATGTTCCAGTCCTTCGCCTCGCGGAGCCAGTTGCCGAACCGCTTCTCGCCGACGGACTCCGGCACCCAGTGCACCTTGCTGTTCGCCTCGACGAGCCGGTCGCGCAGGTCGTCGACGCGGACGTACCACGCGTCGATCGCGCGGTAGATCAGCGGCGTGTCGGTGCGCTCGCAGAACGGGTAGCTGTGGACGAGGGTCGACTGGTGCACAAGGCGGCCCTCGGTCTTGAGGCGCCTGATGATCGCCTTGTCGGCGTCCTTGCAGAACTGCCCGCGGTACTCGGGCACGCGGTCCGTGAAGCGGCACTCGGCGTCGAGAAGGTCGACGAGTTCGATGCCCGCGGCCCGGCAGACACGGAAGTCATCCTCGCCGTAGGCCGGGGCCATGTGGACGATGCCCGTGCCGTCCTCGGTGCTGACGAAGCCGTCCGACAGCACGCGGAAGGCGCCGGGGTGCCCGGCGAGGTGCGGGAACATCGGCTCGTAGGTCCAGCCGGTCATGTCGCGGCCCTTGAAGCGCGCGACGACGGCGTAGTCCTCCGGCTTCTTGTAGTAGGCGGCGAGTCGGCTCTCGGCGAGGATGTAGACGGAGCCGTCCGCGGCGTCCTTCACGGCGACGTAGTCGATGTCCGGCCCGACGCACACGGCGAGGTTGGCCGGGAGGGTCCACGGGGTGGTCGTCCAGATCAGCAGGCTGGCGCCGGACACCTCCGCCGGCCCGCCGCCGGTGATGCGGAGGCGGACGGTGATGGCGGGATCCTGCACGTCCTGGTAGTTGCTGCCGGCCTCGAAGTTGGAAAGCGGGGTCGTCAGCTTCCACGAGTACGGCATGATGCGGTAGGAGCGGTAGATGCGGCCCTGGTCCCAGAGCTGCCTGAAGACCCACCAGATGGTCTCCATGAACGACGGGTCCATCGTCTTGTAGTCGTTGTCGAAATCGACCCACCGGCCCATGCGGGTGACGGTCTTGCGCCACTCGGCGGTGTAGGTCAGCACCATGGAGCGACACGTTTCGTTGAAGACGTCGATGCCGCGCTCGGCGATCGCGGCGGCGCCGGAGAGGCCGAGTTTCTCCTGCGCGAGGGCCTCGATCGGAAGGCCGTGGCAGTCCCAGCCGAAACGGCGGGCGACGTAGTGGCCGCGCATCGTGTGGTAGCGGGGGACGATGTCCTTGATCGTGCCCGCCAGCAGATGGCCATAGTGCGGGAGGCCGGTGGCGAACGGCGGGCCGTCGTAGAAAACGTACTCCGGCGCGCCGCGCCGCTGGTCGAGCGATTTCCGGAAGACGTCCGCCTCCGACCAGAAGCGGAGGATCTCCTCCTCCATCCGGGGGAAGTCGACCTTGTTCGAGACCGGGTCCAGCATGGCAGCGTCCTTTCTGACGGCAAAAGCGAAAACCTAGTTTTGTCGGGCGTCGGATTCAAGTATTATGCCTCTTTCTGCGGAGGATGGCGACGTGAGCGCAACAACCGATGCGGTGGGCGGCGAAGCGGTGGAACGGGCGGTGGCGGACCTGGCCTCCCCGGCGGCTGAGACGCGCCGGGCGGCGGTCGGAACCCTGGCCCGGGCGGTGGAGTCCGGCGACCTCCGGACCGAGGCGTCCACGGGCTGGGTCAACCTGCATTGCCACACCTTCTTCTCCTACAACCCCTCGGGTTGGACCCCGTCGCAGTTCGCGTGGCTGGCCCTGCGCCGGGGCCTCCGGGCGGCCGGCATTGTCGACTTCGACGTGCTGGACGGAATCGACGAGTTCCTCGATGCGACGCGACGCCTCGGTCTCCGGGCCGCGGGGGGCATGGAGTGCCGCGTCTTCATCCCCGAGTTCGCCAGCCGGGAGATCAATTCGCCCGGCGAGCCGGGCGTCTCCTACCACATGGGCATCGGCTTCGCCTCGTCATCCGTACCGGCGCCGCTGTCCCCCTTCCTCGCACGGCTGCGCGAGATCTCGTCGGGCCGGAACCGCGCGCTGGTTGGCAAGGTCAACGGCTACCTTGCGCCCGCGGCCCTCGACTACGACTCGGATGTGCTCCCGCTGACGCCGAAGGGCAATGCGACCGAGCGCCACATCTGCCTCGCCTACGCGCGCAAGGCGCATCATGTCTTCGGCAGCCCGGCGGCCCTCGAGGCCTTCTGGAGCGAAAAGCTGCGCTGCAACGCCGCGGAACTCGACCTTCCGGAGGGCCCGGCCCTGCAGAACCGGATCCGCGCCATCACGATGAAGGCCGGCGGCGTCGGCTACATGAAGCCGGACGCGGGCTCCTTCCCCACCCTCGCGGAGACCAACCGGTTCATCCTCGACGCCGGCGCGATTCCCCTCGCGACGTGGCTCGACGGAACGTCGGCCGGCGAGGAGGCGGCGGACGAGCTTCTCGACCTCCACGTGGCCGGGGGTGCGGGCGGCGTCAACATCATCCCCGACCGCAACTACAAGCCGGGCGTCCGGGACCGGAAGTTGGAGAACCTGCTGGCGATCGTCGACAAGGCCCGCGCGCGCGACCTCTTCCTCGTCGCGGGGACGGAGATGAACAGTCCGGGCAACAAGTTCGTCGACGACTTCGCCACCGCGGAACTGAAGCCGTTGCTGCCGGAGTTCGTTCGCGGCGCCAACATCGTCCACGGCCACACGATGATGGCCCGCGCGCGGGGCATGGGCTACGTCAGCCGGTGGGCACAGTCCGCTTTCCGGAACCGGATGGAGAAGAACAACTTCTACGAGACCGTCGGCCTGGTGGTCGAGCCCGCACGGACCGATGCCTTCAACGACATCGACGAGTCGTTCAGCCCCGGGCAGGTTCTCGACCGCGTCCTGTGCGCGGTGAACCGATGCCAGAGGATCTGAGCGCGTCGAGAATCCGCAGGTCCGCACGGGAGAATGCGTAGTCGCCGGCGTCCGCCGGATCGACCCACGCCACGGCCGAGCAGTGGATCGGTCGCGGCCTTCCCGACTCGACGGCGCACCGGTGCGCGTGCAACTCGATCGTGAAGTGGCTGTAGGCGTGACGCACCACGACGAGTTGCCGGCCGACGGCGACGGTGACGCC
>CAYODK010000170.1:965-12628 GCA_964402695.1 uncultured Verrucomicrobiota bacterium | reverse complement strand
ACACGACGTGCCCGACCGACGAGATGGCCTATGCCGGCCGCTGCGACGAGCCGATGTCCGAGTTCTGGTCGTGGAGCTTCGGCGGCGGCACGGGGATCGGCGCCGCCTTCAGCTGCACCGAGATGGCATCCGCCGCGCACGTCTACGGACGGCCCGTTCTCGGCGCCGAGGCGTTCACCGCGACGAACGAGGAGAAGTGGCAGGGACACCCCGCGAACATCAAGGCGCTCGGCGACTGGGCCTTCTGCGAGGGCGTCAACCGGTTCGTGTTCCACCGCTACGCGCTGCAGCCGTGGACCGGCCCCGACTACGCGCCGGGCGTGTCGATGGGGCCGTGGGGCCTGCACTACGAGCGCACGCAGACCTGGTGGGAGATGTCCGGCGCGTGGCACGCCTACCTCGCGCGCTGCCAGCACATGCTGCAGCAGGGCGCGTTCGTCGCCGACATCTGCCTGCTCGGCCCCGAGGGCTCGCCGCAGACGCTGGAGGGCCAGCGCGCGTTCCTGTCGAAGGAGCCCGGCCGCGACGGGATGCCCCTGGAACGGCCCGGCCACAACTTCGACACGTGCCCGCCGGACGCGCTGCTCGATCGCGCCTCGGTCCGCGACGGCCGCATCGTATTCAAGGGCGGCGCGGAGTACCGCATCCTCGCGCTGCCGCGCGCCGAAACGATGACCCCGCGGTTGCTGCGCAAGGTGCGCTCGCTCGTCGAGGCCGGCGCAACGGTTGTCGGCAACCGTCCGCTGAAGTCGCCGAGCCTCGCAGGCTTCCCGGCGTGCGACGAAGAGGTCCGCGAGCTTGCCGCCGCACTGTGGGGCGACAGCCCCGCGCCTGCTGCCGTCACGACACGCGCGGTGGGGAAAGGCCGCATCGTCCACGGCGGCGACTTCGCCTTCGCGCACCCGCCGCTCTCCGCGGAAGGCGGCGGACTGGGGGCTGCGCAATGGATCTGGACGGCCGAGGGCAAGCCGCGCGGCTCGCTGCCGCCGGGCAAACGGAACTTCCGGAAGACGTTCACGCTGGGCGATGCGCCGGTCCGCGAGGCGCGGCTGGCGATGACGGCGGACAACGCCTTCGAGTGCCGGGTCAACGGCGCCAGCGTCCTCACGGGCCAGCACTACCAGCGGGTCTACGCGGCCGACATCGCCCGGCACCTGAAGCCCGGCGTGAACGTCATCGCGGCGGTGGGCGACAACACGACCGACTCGCCCAATCCCGCCGGACTCATCGCCGCGCTGACGGTGACACAGGTGGACGGCACGCGGACGGAGATCCGCACCGACGCCTCGTGGACGGCGTCCGCGGATGCGCCGGACGGCTGGGCGACCGCCGCGGCGCCCGCCGGGACGTGGGCCACCGCGATGGAGCAGGGGCCGGCCGGCGTGAAGCCGTGGGGCGAGATCGACGACGCGGCCACCGACGAGGATCTCTTCCCCGACATCGCCGCCGTCGGTCGCGTGCTTGCAGGTATGGGCGTTCCGCCGGACTTCTCCGCGCAGACGCGGTCGGGGCAGCCGAACCTGCGGTTCATTCACAAGCGCACCGACGAGGCCGACGTGTACTTCGTTGCCAACCGCGCCGCGCAGCCCGAGGAGACGGTCGTGTCCTTCCGCGTCACCGGCCGCGCGCCCGAGGTGTGGGACCCGATGACCGGATCGACCCGCGCCGCGCCGTCGTGGTGGGTCGAGAACGGCCTCACGCGCGTCCCGCTGACCTTCGACGAGGCCGGCTCGGTCTTCGTCGTCTTCCGCACCGCGGCCGACGGCGCGGACCGTCCGCGCACGGGCATGCCGTCGCCGCCGCGGTTCACGAAGCTCGCCGAGGCCTCCGGCCCGTGGGAGGTCGCGTTCGATCCGAAGCGCGGCGGCCCGGGGAAGACGGAGGTCGGACGTCAGAGGTCGGAGGTCGGCAGCGCTGGGGCGGTTGCTTTTGAAAGACTGACGGACTGGAGCGCGCACGCCGATCCGCGCATCCGGTACTACTCCGGCACGGCGGCGTACCGGACGAGGTTTCAGGTTTCAGGTGTCAGGTTTCAGGGAGGAGAAGGGAAGGGGCCGCCGGTTCGTCCTGACACCCGACACCTGACACCTGACACCTTCCTCGACCTCGGCCGCGTCGAGGTGATGGCGCGCGTGAAACTCAACGGGAAGGATCTCGGCGTGCTGTGGAAGCCGCCGTACCGCGTCGATGTGACGGGCATCCTGAAGGACGGCGCCAACGAGCTGGAAATCGAGGTCGCGAACCTCTGGATCAACCGCCAGATCGGCGACGAGCAGCTTCCGGAGGACAGCGTCCGCACGCCCAAGGGCACGCTCGACGCGTGGCCGGACTGGCTGCTCCAGGGCAGGCCGAGCCCCTCCGGCCGCATCGCGTTCACGTCGCACCGGCTGTGGAAGAAGGATGATCCGCTCGCGCCCTCCGGTCTGCTCGGCCCGGTGACGGTGCTGCGCCCGGAGCCTGCCGGTCCGTAGGGCCGGTGCTTGCCCTGCAGGGTCTGGACGGTGTGCTCGCGGAAATCCTCTGATCCGCGATTCCGCCGCCGCGGACCTCGTGAAATCGGCTGTACGGTCCGGGCCGAAGTCGCCATGATCGGCGACCGGAGACCCAGACCATGAAGCGGATTGCTGCCCTCGTGTTCCTCGCGGCGTCGGCGCTGGCGGAGGAAAAGCCGGACCTGCCCGTTGTCGACCTGTCGGGCGACACGCAGCGCCAGGTCGTCATCGCCGCCGGAACGACGGAGGTCTACCAGGGGCATCCGACCACGGTGCTGATGCCGGACGGGAGGACGATCTTCGCCGTCTGGTGCATCAACCATGGCGGAAATGCCGGCCCGATGGCGCGCAGCGACGACGGCGGGCGCACGTGGACGCGGCTCGACGACCGGCTTCCGGCGGCCTTCCGCACGCACCGCAACTGCCCGAGCATCTACCGCATCGTCGATCCGGCCGGCAGGGAGCGGCTCTGGGTCTTCTCCGCGCGCATCGCCACGAAGGAGGGCGGCTGGATGCCGCGCATCGTCAGCGAGGACGCGGGCGCGACGTGGCGCGAGATGCCGCCGCTGGGCTACCCGTGTGTGATGACCTTCAGCAGCGTCGTGCGGCTGAAGGACGGACGCCACATCGGGCTCTACCACAAGGGGCCGGGTCTGAAGGACGAGGGGACCCTCGGCGTGCTCCAAGTCACGACGGCCGACGGCGGGCTCACGTGGGGCGAGCCCCGGCAAGTGGCGCTCGTCGAGGGGAAGAAGGTGTGCGAGCCGTTCGGCTTCCGCTCGCCCGACGGCTCCGAACTGTGCTGCCTGATGCGCGAGAACACGCACAAGGGGCGCAGCCTCGTCATGTTCAGCCGCGACGAGGCCGCGACGTGGAGCGCGCCGGTCGACACGCCGTGGGGGCTCACCGGCGACCGCCACATCGGCGTGCAGACGCCGGACGGCCGCATGGTCGTTGCGTTCCGCGACCAGGCGCTGAACAGCCCGACCCGCGGCCATTTCGTCGCATGGGTCGGCCGCTACGACGACCTCCGCGCCGGACGCGCCGGCCAATACCGCGTGAAGCTCCTGCACAGCCATGCCGGCGGCGACTGCGGTTATCCGGGGCTCGAACTCCTGCCCGACGGCACGATCGTCGCGACGACCTACATCAAGTACCGTGCCGGGACCGACAAGCACTCCGTCGTGAGCACCCGCTTCAAGCTGGCGGAGACCGATGCGCTTGCGGCCCAAGCCGGCAAGTGACGCGGCCCGGGGGACAGGGCAGACGCATCTTCCGTGATCCTCGACCATGTCGCTTTCCGTTGGATTCCACCGTGGCGCCCGAATCCGTCGGGCGCATCGCTGAGTTCTGGACGCAAGGTGGCGCCGGTCAGATACCGGCGCTACGATCGGACGTCGAGGAGATGAAGTCGCAACCGATGGCGCCGCATGGAGAGGCGATTCGTGCTGTGATAGTCTGGAAGACGCGTCCGCCATGGTCCGGAAGGCAGGGCATGGGCGGCGGCGTTCCTTTCGATGGGGGATGGGACAGGGAGATGGAAGCATGAAGCGAAACGTCATCGTCGTGTCGTCGGTCCTGGCCGTGCTGGCGGGGGTCCGGGTCTTCCATGCGCAGGACGCGCGCGCCCAGGCGGCGCGGGGCGGAAAGATGGCGGACCGGGCGGCCGCGCTGCTCAGGCAGTTCCCGGAGGCCGACACGGACAAGGACGGCCGGCTCACGATGCCGGAGGTGTTCGCGTACGTTGAGAAGCACCCCGAACTCCGCGCTCTTCTTGCCGGGACGCAGGCGCGCAAGGGCGGTGAATCGGCCCCGCCGCGCACAACCCCGCCCGGCCAGCGGTCGAGCCCGGCGTCGAAGAACCTGTCCGCCGGGCCGCGCGTCTTCGTGTGCGCGCACAGCTTCATGATCTTCACCGGACAGCTTCTGCCGCCGGTCGCCGAGGCGGCCGGGATCGGCTACCGGGACGCGGGGACGCAGATGATCGGCGGCTCGTCGACGCTCAAGCACTGGAACGTCCCCGACGACCAGAACCTCGCGAAGAAGGTCCTGAGAGAGGGGGCCGTGGATGTGATGCTGCTCTCGCCGCACGCGATCCTCCCTGACGAGGGCATCGACAACTTCACGCGGCTCGGTTTGGAGAAGAATCCGGGCCTGCGCGTGTTCGTGCAGGCCTCCTGGCCGATGCGCGACGGCCATCTGGACGCCTTCACCAACGGGATGCGCAACGCCGTGACCCTTGCCGAACTCTCCAGACAGCGCAAGGACTATGAGACCACATGGGTGAAGGCGCTGGAGTCGCAGGTCAGATCCCTGAATGCCGCCGCCGGCAAGGACGCCGTCCGCATCGTGCCCGTCGGCCGGGCCGTCTTCGCCCTGCGCGAGCACATCCTCCGCGGGACGGCGCCGGGCCTCCGGCAGCAGACCGACCTGTTCCGTGACGACCAGGGGCATCCCAAGCCTCCGCTCGCCGCGCTGGTCACCTACTGCCACTTCGCCGCCGTCTACGGCCGCAGCCCGGCCGGACTGCCCGTGCCCGCCGAGCTGAAGGACCTCCCGCACGCCGCGGAGATGAACACCCTGCTCCAGGAGCTTGCATGGCAGGCGGTGTCCGCCGCTATTCCGACCCGCTCGGGCTACCAGATCCCGGACGAACTCGGGTCTGCCGTGCGCGAGTCCCTGAAGTAGACGGCGGGGGCGCCAAGGTCGCCTTCGACCCGGAGGATTCAGACATGACGAAACGACCAGCCTTCTTCGCCTTCGCGGCCGCCGCCGCGGCCGCCGTATCCGCGTTCGCCGCGGATCCTCCCAAACCCGCCGGGCCCGTCGAGGCCGATGCGAGGCTGCACGCGGACGGCAAGGGCTGGCGCGTCGACAAGGCGCGGGTCGACGACCCCGGGCGACCGCGCGTGCTGCTGATCGGCGACTCGATCCTGAACGGCTACCTCAAGTCCGTGACGCGGGCGCTCGAGGGCCGGGCCTACGTGGACGCATGGGTGAACCCGTACTGCCAGTCCGAGCATCTCAACAAGCTGCTCGCCGAGGTGCTCGCGAACGGGCCCTACGACGTCGTGCACTTCAACATGGGCCTGCACGGCTGGCAGGAGGGCCGCATCAAGCCCGGCACGTTCGAGCCGCTGACGAAGGCCTACGTCGAGGTGCTGCGCGCGAAGCTGCCGAAGGCGCGTCTGATCTGGGCGAGCAGCACGCCGGTGACGGTGAAGGACCGGCCGACGGAGCTGGAGCCGGAGATCAACCCGGTCATCGTCGAGCACAACCGGATGGCGGCGACGGTCATGGCGGAGATGAAGGTGCCGGTGAACGATTTCTACGCGTTGCTGGCGGACAAGCTGTCGCTCGCCCGCGGCGATCGCTTCCACTGGAACGGTCCGGCCTACGAGATCCTCGCGAAGGCGGTCGTCGAGTCGGTCGTGCGCGAACTGGGTGCCGCGGCCAACCCGCTGCCGCCGCCCGACGCCGCCGCGCTGCAGCGCTGGCAGGCGATGCGTTTCGGGATGTTCATCCACTGGGGGCCGGTCAGCCTCAAGGGCACCGAGATCGGCTGGTCGCGCGGCGCGCAGGTGCCGGCGGAGGAGTACGACGCCCTCTACAAGCAGTTCAACCCCGTGAACTTCGACGCCCGCGAGTGGGCCCGCATTGCGCGCGACGCGGGCATGAGGTACGTCGTCCTCACGACGAAGCATCACGACGGCTTCTGTCTCTGGGCGACGAAGCAGACCGACTACAACATCATGAACACGCCCTTCGCGCGCGACGTGACGAGGGAACTCGCCGACGCCTGCCGCGCCGAGGGGCTGATGCTCTGCGCCTACCATTCGATCTGCGACTGGCGGCATCCCGACTATCCGCTTGGCAGTCCCGGCGGCAAGACGGCGAAGCCCGTGCACGACATGGACCGCTACACCGCCTACCTCAAGGCCCAGCTCGCCGAACTGCTCCGCGACTGCGGGCCGCTCGGGGTGCTGTGGTTCGACGGCGAATGGGAGAAGCCGTGGACGACCGCACGCGGCGAGGACCTGTATCGATACCTGCGCGGCCTGCAGCTGTCGCTCCTCATCAACAACCGCATCTCGAAGGCGCGGGCCGGGATGGCCGGCACCAGCCGCGCCGGCGAGTTCGCCGCCGACTTCGACACGCCCGAGCAGCGCGTCGGCGCCTACCAGGACGCGCGTCCTTGGGAGACGTGCATGACGATCTGCGAGCAGTGGGCGTGGAAGCCGGACGACAGGATGAAGTCGCTGGCGGAATGCCTGCACACGCTGATCCGGACCGCGGGCGGCGACGGCAACCTCCTTTTCAACGTGGGCCCCATGCCCACCGGCGAGATCGAGCCGCGGCAGGTCGCGCGCCTGCGCGAGATGGGCGCGTGGCTTCGCGAGTGCGGCGAGAGCATCTACGAGACGCGCGGCGGACCGTTCAAGCCGGCGCCGCACGTCGTGTCCACGCGGAAAGGCAACCGGATCTACATCCACGTCCTCACATGGCCCGGCGAGGTGCTGTCGCTGCCCGCGATTCCGGCCAGAATCGTCGCGAGCCGCGTCCTCGGCGGCGGCGAGGCGGGCGTGAAGCAGACGGACGCGGGCATCGAACTTTCCGTTCCCGCCGCCGCGCGCCGCGAGATCGACACCGTCGTCGTCCTCGAACTTGACCGCCCGGCAGGAGAGATTCCGGCCGTGGGCATCCCCGCAACGAAAGGAGCAACGCCATGAACCGCATGTCCCTCGCCGTCACCGCATGCCTGCTCTGTGCCGTCGCTGCTCATCCGGCGCCGGCGCGGAAGGCCGGGGCGCCCGCCGCGGAGAAGAAGCCGCCCGCGTACGATGCGTCGGTCCCGACGCCGACGCTGACCAACGTGGCGTACGGCGCGCACGAGCGGAACATCCTCGACTTCTGGAAGGCGGAGTCGAAGACGCCGACGCCGCTGGTGTTCATCATCCATGGGGGCGGGTGGTCGGGCGGGGAGAAGGAGCGCGCGGGGCGCTTCGCGGACATCGCGACGCTCCTGAAGGAGGGGATCTCCGTCGCGGCGATCAACTACCGTCTCATCAGCAACGCGGTGGCGGAGGGGGTCCAACCGCCGGTGAAGGCGCCGCTGCACGACGCCGCGCGCGCGCTGCAGTTCGTCCGCAGCAAGGCCGCGGAGTGGAACCTCGACAAGCGCCGCATCGGGGCCGCGGGCGGCTCGGCCGGCGCATGCTCGAGCCTTTGGCTGGCGGTCCACGACGACCTGGCCGACCCGAAGAGCGCCGACCCCGTCGCGCGCGAGTCGACGCGGCTTCTCTGTGCCGCGGTGACGGGTGCGCAGACGACGCTCGACCCGCAGCAGATGAAGGAATGGACGCCCAACAGCAAGTACGGCGGCCACGCCTTCGGCATCTCCGGGTTCCCGGCGTTTCTCGAGCGTCGCGGGGAGATCCTTCCGTGGATCGCCGAGTACTCGCCCTACGCCCTCGCGTCCGCCGGCGACCCGCCGGTCTACCTCTTCTATTCCGCCCCGCCCGCGCTCGGGCAGGATCAGAAGGATCCCACGCACACGTCCAACTTCGGCGTGAAGCTGCAGGAGCGCCTCCGCGAACTCAAGGTGGGCTGCGAACTCGTCTATCCGGGCGCGCCGGATGTGAAACACGCGACGACGACCGACTATCTCATCGTCACGCTCGCGAAGCGGCAGGCCCGGTGATTCCACGCGGGCTCCGCGCGGTTGCCTTCCTGCAGCCGGCCGATCAGCGGGCCGGCTCGAACGCGTGGACCCATCCGTCGGAGTCCGCGATCACCAGGCGGCTGCCGGCGATCGCGGGGGAGCCGGCCAGCGCGGCGCCGGTCTCGTAGCGCCATACTTCGTGGCCGTCGCCGGTCCGCAGGGCGTAGAGACGGCCGTCGTCGGATCCGACGTAGACATGGCCGCCGCTGACGACGGGAGACCCGTCGACGTTGTCGCGGGCCGCGAACGTCCAGGCGACGGAGCCGTCGGTGCGCCGGAGGGCGTAGAAGCGGCCGTCGCGTCGGCCGATGAAGACCCGGTCGGCGGACAGGGCGGGGCTGGAGAAGAAGGCCGCGCCGTTGGTGTCGGCCATGCGCCACCGGACGCCCCCGTCGGACGGGTTGGCGGCGACGACTTCGCCCGCGTACGTGCCGGCAACCACGAGATTCGTGTCCAGCGCCGGCGACGATGCGGCGTAGGAACCCGCGTCGATCTTCCGCTGCACGCGCCCGGTGGCTCCCTCGATGAGGTAGAGGTGGTTGTCGCAGCTTCCGGCGACGACCATGCCGCCGGCAACGGCCGGCGTACCGTTGATGTAGCCTTCGGCCTCGACGGCCCAGGCAGCCTTCCCCGTCCGCAGGTCGACGGCGTGGATCCTGTTGTCGTAGGAGCCGGCGACGACGAGGGTCCGTCCATCGGCGAGCGCCACGAGGTTCGCCGAGCCGAGGATCCTGTCCTCCGCCGCATACGCCCAGACACGCTCGCCATTCCCGGCCTTCACGGCCACCAGCAGGCCGTCCGTGCAGCCGGCGACGACCAGGTCCCCGGCGACGAGGGGCGGCGCCTCGATGCTGTCGGAGACGCCATGCGACCAGAGCGTGCGCCCATCCCCGAGATCCAGAGCCACGAGCAGGTTCGAGTCGGTTC
Organism: uncultured Verrucomicrobiota bacterium; assembly: GCA_964402695.1. Taxonomy (GTDB): domain Bacteria; phylum Verrucomicrobiota; class Kiritimatiellia; order PWTM01; family PWTM01; genus VGWF01. The sequence continues at coordinate 3,487 of CAYODK010000170.1, read as the reverse complement.
CGATGAACACGCGGCCGGCGGCGATGACGGGAGAGGAGCGGGTGCCCTTCGGCACGCGGACCGACCACGCGCGGCGCAACGGAGGCCGGATCTCCTCGGCAGCGATGCCGGTCAGCGCGGGGTTTCCTCGGAAGATGGTCCAGTCGGCGGCGGCTGCTCCCGCCGCGATTCCGAGTCCCGCGATGCCTGCGGCGACGATCTTCATGTCACGGATCCCGGCGGTTGGGCGGTTCTCTCGTCAGGCGCCGCCGGTGGCGCGGGGACGGCGGCTTCGCCGGGTCCCGGCTCCGCCTCCCAGCGACGGAAGGCCAGGGCGGCGGTGGGACAGGCTTCGACGCACTCGTGGGCGGCGGAGCCCAGAGCGGCGACGAGGCCGTCCTCGAACGCCGGCGCCACGCGCGCATCATAGCCCCGGGCGAGGAAGGTCAGCCCGGGCCTGACGGCGGCCCGCGTGGTGATGCGGACGCAGAGCCCGCACTTGATGCACTTTCCGGGCTCGAACACGAGGTCCGGATGGTCGCGCCGCAGGGTGACGGGGGGACGGTCGCCGGCGCGGAACTCGTCGGCGTCGATGTCGTAGGCCTCCGCGTGGAGACGCAGGCGGCAGGTCTGGGCCTTGCGGCAGTCGCAGTCGAGGCAGCGGGCCGCCTCGTCGCGTGCGCGCGCCGCATCCATCCGGTCCGGCGCGGGTTCGCGCCCGGCCTGGCGGGCCTCGACAAGGAAGGACGCGACCTCGCCGTCCTGCATCCGCCCGATCCGGGAGTTGAACCGGCGCGGCCGTCCGACCAGCGGGCGGCCCGTGAGGAACTGGAGGACCGATTCGGCGGCTGTGCGTCCGGCGCCCACGGACCGGACGGCCATGCGCGAGGGGGCGGCGATGTCGCCGGCGGCGAAGATGCCGGGCTCGGAGGTCTGCAGCGTCTGGGGATCGGCCTTCACGCCCCGGGGGGTCCGTTCGAGTCCGAGGGCGTCCAGCGCCCCCGCGTTCAGCGGGCCGGTGGCGAGGACGATGGCGTCGACCGAGTTGCGAAGCGAATGCAGGTCCCCGGCGGCGGCAATGCGGGAGTTGAAGCGGAACTCGATACCGGCGGCGGCGACAGCCGCGATCTCCGCGTCGAGCGTGGCGCGGGGCAGGCGATCCTCCGGCACGGCGGTCCGCAGAGCGCCTCCGGCCTCACGCGCGCCGTCGATCAGGATCACCGCGGCCCCGGCGCGGCGCAGGTGCCATGCGGCGGCGAGGCCGGCGGGACCCGCCCCGACGACGGCCACCCGCCGGCCATGCAGCGTATCGGCGGCCTGCGGGAGGGCCTTGTTCGCGGCGAGCGCGTGGTCGCCGGCGACGCGGTGTACGGCGGCGATGGCGACGGCCGCATCGTGCGCGGCCCGACGGCAGCCCTTCTCACAGGGCGCGGGACAGATGAGGCCGAGAGTGGCAGGGAGGACGAGATCCTCGACCGCCATCCGCGCGGCGGTGTCCCAGTCGCCGTCCCTCACCGCGCGGAGCATATGCGGGATGCGCAGCCGCGCGGGACAGGTCCGGTGGCAGGGCGCCTCGCAGTCGCCGACGTGCTCGCTCAGGAGCAGCGAAAGGACACGGCGGCGCGCGAGGCGGACCGTCTCGCCGGAGGCGTCGATGTCCATGCCGTCCGCCGCCGGGAACGAACACGCCGGCAGCAGGCGGCCGCTCCGCCGGTCGAGAACCGCGCAGACCATGCACGACGTGAAGTGCGGAAGATCTTCGCGGTGGCAGAGCGTCGGGATCGCGACGCCGGCCCGCGCGGCCGCGTCCAGCAGCGTCACGCCGTCCTCGACCTCGACGGTTCGTCCCTCGATCGACAATCGGTGCATGGATGGTTCCCGGCCGTCCGGACATCGCCTGTGCGAAACGCGGGGAGATTGGCCTCATCGCGGCCCGGTGGTCAACCCGGGAGTTGCCGTCGGCACCGGGCTCCAACCGTGGAAGACGGGGCGCCCTCGGATTTCGACGCGGGGTTGGCGACCGGGTCCCGTTCGAACGGCCGGTTCAGTCGAAGCCGCCTCTCGGCCTTCGGATACCATCCCTGCGGGGCATGGTCCGACGTGTGCAGGTAGCACTGTACGCGGAGCAGGTCGCTGCCTTCCGTGAACGTCAGGAGCCGGCTCATGGGCCTCGACAGCGCCGCCCCGTGGTAGCGGGTTAGGGCGCAGCAGTTGATGAAATGACATCCCCACTTCGTTTCGATGTGGGATCGTCCGCCGTGCCGGTCGTCCGGGTTCGTGTGCGTGTGACCGCCGAGCCACAGGTCGATTGCACCCGGATGGGCGCGCAAGTAGTGCTCGAATGCCTGCGCGTCGGGCTTGCCGTCCACGAAGTAGAGGTAGGAGGCGCCCTCCGGTCCTCCTTGCGGGTAGTACCCGTGATACCAGGAACGGAAGGTGCCGTCCTTCTGCCTCTGGAACCCCTCCCAGGGGCCGGAGGCCACGGTGGTCTCCTTCAGCATGTGATGGTGGGCGCTGAGGATCACCGAACGGGGATGGGCCTC
>CAYODK010000170.1:0-955 GCA_964402695.1 uncultured Verrucomicrobiota bacterium | reverse complement strand
TCCACCTGGGCCTGCCACCAACGGAACGTCTCGCCCGTGACGGCGCCCGCCGGATAGCCGCCCTTCTCGCCGCGACCCACCGGCGGCGGGAGATCGTTGCGGTCGCTCATCATGAGGAACAGCAGGTTCCCCACGCGGAAGGAATAGCGCTCCCATGTGCCTTCGATGGGGTAGCGCCGCCGCCCGGGCTCCACGCCGGACGACGGCGTGTTCTCGCCCGCCGGGTCGACCCACTTCCGGAACCACCCCTGCACGGGCTCGCCGGCAGGGGTGGCGTCGTGATTGCCCGCAAGGCTGTAGAAGTCCTCCCGGCGGTGTTTCGTGGCGACTCTGAACTGGCGCACAACCTCGCGGCCCTCGTCGTCCTGCGGCGAGCCCTGGTTGCCCGAGAGATCCCCGCAGTCCACGGCGATGTCCCAGTCAAAGGGCGGACCTCCCTCGCTGCCGCCCTGTTCCGACTGCCGGATGGCCTCGGCGAGGCTCTCGCGGCGGCGCTTGAGGTCCGTGCCCACGTGGGCGTCCGCCAGGGCCCACAGGCGGAAGACCTTCCGGGCATCCGGCTCCCTGCTCGGAGGAGCCCCGGCCCATGCGTCCAACGCCAGCCCTGCCGCCACGGACGCCGCATCCCGCATGAATCCGCGTCGGTTCAATTCCTCTCCGATCGTGCGTTCCCGCCCGATCCCGCCGTCACCGGCTCGTCTAGTCGACGAGCGGTGCCAGGTGGGCCAGGCTCTTCGCGGCCTGGTCCGGGGTTCCGCATTCGACCGAGAACACGATGTCACGGGGGCACTTCTCGCGAACGATCCGGACGATCCGCTCCCAGTCCAGCACGCCGGCGCCGCAGGCGCACCCGACGGGCGTTCCGGTGACCTTGCCGCGTTCGGCATCGGAATGGCTGACGGAGATATCCTTCGCGTGCAGGTGGACGAGCCGGGGCGCCACCCGCTCGAGCCAC
>CAYODK010000169.1:0-12645 GCA_964402695.1 uncultured Verrucomicrobiota bacterium | reverse complement strand
GCCCCGGCACCGTCCCCCGCGCTCCCGCCTCCCCGCCCGCCTGCGGTACCGGCCCCGCCGTCCGACGGATACGCCGACGAGGCCGAGGACGAGGAGACCGGCACGGCTCCCCGGGTCCGGGAGGCCGACGCCGGACCCGCAGCGCCGGGCGACCTCGCCGCGATGTGGACGGCAACGGTCGGCAGGATCTGCGTCGCCAAGCCACGACTGGGCGCCGAACTCCGGAAGGCGAGGATTCTGTCGGCGGACGACGGACGCGTCGTCATCGGCATCGACCGCGAGTCCGCCGACCGGCTGCCCGCCCTCGAGGCCCCGGCACAGCGGGAGACGATCGAAAAGGCCCTGGCCCGCGCGCTGCAACGGAACGTCTCGGTCGCCTTTGAACTCGTCTCCGCAACTGCGCCCGCACCCGCGAAACCTGTCGCCGCCCCCGCGGAGGAATCCGGCGGGGCGCCCGCGCCGGCCGCGCCGCCTCCTCCGCCCGCCGACGGAGCGGCGAGTCGCCAGGCCCGCAAGAAGCTGATCGAGGCCCCCAGCGTCAAATCCCTGATGAAGAGCTTCGGCGGCAAGATCGTCGAGATCCGCGAGTAACATCGGCGCCCGCACACGGGCGCCACGGGAACCCATCGCATGAACATAATGAAGATGATGAAGCAGGCGGCCGACCTGCAGAAGAAGATCGGCGAGACGCAGGAGCAGCTGGCCGGCAAGTCGGTCGAGTTCTCCAGCGGCGGCGGAATGGTCACCGTCACCGCGCGCGGCGACATGACCGTCGAGAAGATCCGAATCGACCCGAAATGCGTCGATCCGACCGACGTCGGGATGCTCGAGGATCTCGTCCTCGCCGCCGTCGACGGCGCCCTCAAGGCCGCCCGCGACATGGTCGGCAAGGAGATGGAGTCCGTCACGCGCGGCCTCAACCTCCCGCCGGGGATGAAGCTGCCGTTCTGAACCAGGTGTCAGGTGTCACGTGATTGAGGCTGTGGATCGTCTCGTGAGCGTCCTGGCGAAACTGCCCGGTCTCGGCCGGCGCTCGGCGGAACGCATCGCGCTCCGGCTGGTCCGCGACCGCGGCCGCGGAACGACGGCGGACCTGATCTCCGCCCTCCAGGGGCTCGAATCGCAGGTGCGGCTCTGCGCGACCTGCGGGGCGATGACGCCGGCCGACCGCGACCCGTGCCGCATCTGCACGGACCCGCGGCGCGCGACGCACGCGCTGTGCGTCGTCGAGGATCCGTCGGACATCTCGACCGTCGAGAGCAGCGGCGCATTCCAGGGCCGCTACCACGCGCTGATGGGCCGCCTCTCGCCCATGCGCGGCGAGGGACCGCGCCAGCTGCGCGTCGAGGCGCTGGTCCGGCGGATCGGCGACGAGCAGATCGAGGAGGTCATCCTCGCCCTCAACACCGACGCCGAGAGCGAGTCGACCGCGCAGTGGCTCGCGTCGAAGCTCGCGGCGCTCGGCGTGAAGGTCTCGCGGATCGCCTACGGCCTCCCCGTCGGCAGCGGCATCGCCTACTCCGACCCCGTCACGCTCCAACGCGCGATCGCAGGGCGGATGAGGATGTAGGAGGGACCAGGTGTCAGGTTTCAGGTGTCAGGACGGAGGACGCCGTAAGGGACGAAGGGCGGGCAGGAGAGTGGGGAATTGAAGGTGGAGCGTGGAGGGAGGAACGAAGGTGTCGAGTGGCCAGTGGCCAGTGACGCGTAGCGGCGCCGGTCTTCGTCGGAGCGGGGGAGCATGTTTCATGTCCGCTGCCGGACTTCGATGTACGATGGTGGGCGTTCGATGTTCGGCGTTCGGCTTGGATGTTGTCTGTTGGACATTGGTTGTTGGTTGTTGAGTCCGCCCTTCCCTGACACCTGAAACCTGACACCTGAAACCTCCCATGCACTCCGTTTCCATTCGCTACGAAAGCCCCTCGCTCGGCGGGCCGGCGCGCATGAGCGTTCTCTGCCCCCCCGGCCGCGGCCCGTTCCCGGTGCTCTATCTGCTCCACGGCCTCGGCGGCGACTGCGAGACATGGTGGCGCGTATACGATCTCGAGGGACTCGCCGCCCGCTCGCGGATCCTGATCGCGATGCCCGAGGGCGGCCGCAGCTACTACGTCAACGACCGCCGCGCCGGCGGGCTGGGCCTGTGGGAGGACGCGATCGTCCGCGACGCCCGCGGCGTGGTCGAACGCGCCTTCCGCGTCGCCACGAACCGGGAGGCGCGCGGCATCGCCGGCATGAGCATGGGCGGCTACGGCGCGCTGATGCTCGCGCTGCGCCACCCGGATCTCTTTGGCGCCGCAGGCTGCCTCTCCGGCTCGCTCTACTTCGGCTCGCGCCCGCACCCGCGCGGCGAGGCGTTCCAGACCGCGCTCGCGGCGGGCCTGCCGAAAGGGGAGTACGACGTCTTCGACCTCGCGCGGCGCGTCGCGACGGACGGTCCGCGCCCGCACCTCTGGATCTCCTGCGGCACGGAGGACGGCCATCTCGACACGCAGCGCGAGTTCCGCGACTTGCTCGAGGGGTTCGGCTGGCCGGCCGATTACACCGAGACCGCCGGCGGACACGACCGCGCCTTCTGGTCCGCCCGCCTCCCCGCCCTGCTCGACTTCATGCAGCGCACGCTCACCGCCGGCCGAGACGACGCGGAGTGAGGCGGAGCGGAGGGCGGGGGGCGGAGGTCAGAGGTCGGAGGTCGGAAGTCGGAGGTCAGGATCAAACAGACCGACGTCCGAGGTCCGTGCCGCGTCATTCCTGAAACCTGAAAGCGGCTGGTGTCCCCCCGGCGCTTGGGCAGACAGGATTACAGGATGACCGGGATGGCCCGAAAGGAAGTGCCGGTAGCCCCGCGAATCCTGTTCATCCTGTAATCCTGTCCGTCCGTTCGATGTCCGGATTTCACTTCACTTCAACCCGGTACACCTTGAACGACGCGGCGGCGTCGGTGCGGTCGGTGACGGTGTTCTCCGGCGGCGTGGCGGGCACATCGTCGGCGAGGGTCGCGTCGAAGCCCACGAGAAGGTTGGTCGACAACCCGACGCGGTACACGCAGCCCGAGACGCTCGCCCAGCGGAAGACCGGGAAGATGCCATCGCCGAGGTCCGCCGCCGCGGCCGAGCCCATCCCCAGCGTCGAGAACGGATCCTGTGGATGCGTCCGCGCCTTCCGTTCCGCGAAAGCAGTCAGGCCATCGCCGTCGACGTCGTCACCGTCGGCCGAGCCATCCGTCGCTAGACCGTGGTCCAGCAGCCACTGCCATGGGACGCCTGACTCGGTCGCTCCGCCAGTGGACTCGTACGCTCCCATGTCCACCGTCCCCCCGATCACCCGCGGGTTGCCCGCGAGATCGCGAGCCACGTCCATCCAGAACTCCACCAGGCCCGCGTTCACGCAGGGCGAGCCGTTGGAGAGGGAGAGGTTCCCGAGGGAACGGTTCATGAACCGCGGATCCAAGGTCGTTGTGATGCCCGCCTGGGACGGTGTCGAGCAGCAGCGCTCCGTCGTGCTGGTGTAGTGGTTCGCGCCCGACGAGGCCGAGGCGTTGAAGTACACGATGCAGTTCGTCGCCGCACAGGCGCTCACGCCGCCGCCGCAATGTGTGGCCCGGTTGCTCACGACGGAGCACAGGGAGAGCGCCGAGAGATGCGCCCCGCCGCCGTCCCGCTCCGCATAGTTGTCGAAGAGCGCGCTGGATCGCAGGAATCCGGAATACACGCCGCCGCCCGAGTCCGCGGCCGAACATCGCGCGATCCGGCAGCGATCGATCACAGCCCCGGGCGCACACCACGCGCCGCCGCCGGACCGGTTGGTTACGGGGTCGCCTGAGACCTCCGTGTGCCCGTTGGTCAGCATGAAGCCGGACAGCGTGACCCCGTCCGTCAGCCATGCGCAACGGACCGCGCCCCCGCCGGGCCGGCTGTTGGTCGGGCCGGACGTGCCCACGATTAACGTGTCCGCGGGGCCGTTCACGCTGCGCATCGTCACGGGACGCGGAAAGGCCACGCGGTTCGTCAGCAGGTCGCCGACGACCCGCCCGCCGGAAGCGTAGACGCCGTTGGTCACCCAGATGGTGCCGCCGACGGTCAGGTAGTCGTCCGCCGCCGCCTGAAGGGTCGCCTTGGCCGTCGCCCAGTTGGTCCCGGGCGCGGCGTCCGACCCGTGCGGGGAGACAAAGCCCATGCCGGACGATACGACGATGATCATTGTCGAAGTCGACGCGCCACCGAGGTTGCCTGCCGTGGCGGTGATGGGGAAGGCGCCCGGAGTGGCGAAGGCGAGATCGCACCGGTAGTTCCCATTCGAGAGGATCGTGGCGCCCGGTGCATCCAAGGCGAATTCCAGCAATCGTCCTTCCGCGTCCACGTCGATGGAGATCGGGTAGCCGGGGGCGACGTTCGTCCACGACGCGGACAGCGTGGCGCCCACGGCGCCCGTGCAGCCGGCCAGCACGAATTCGTCGCAGCCGATGTCGACGGCCACGCCGTTCGTTCGCGCCTCGCCGTCCACGTCCCAAGCGAGCAAATCCCCCAGGTTCGTGTTAGGCGGAAACTCGGTATTCGCAGCATTGATGCACGGCGATCCAGGGAGCAAGTGGGGATTGGTGCGGCCCGCCAGCATTGGCTCGTTGGTGATACAACCGGAGCCGGATATCAGGGGCCATGAGCAGTTCCAGCCTCCAGTAATAGGGGCCACATTGTTAAGCGGACTGTTGAAGTAGGAGATCGTATTCCGAAGCATGCACAGGTGCGTCCCTTCCATCGTGTTCCAGACGACGGTGCAGTTGTAGAGCCCCGCCATATAGGCACCCCCGGCGGCACTCAGCGAACGATTGTCGTGAATGAAACAGTTGAAAAGCCACCCTTGGTACGCTCCCCCGGCGATATCCGCATGGTTGCTGGCGATAATATCGCCCGACGATAGAGAGTTGCCGCATCCTCCGCCAATCCCCGGCGTCCGGTTGCCCACGATCACGCACCATCGCGACGTGCCGGTGCCCATGCCGCCGAAACCGGAGGCCCAATTGGCCTCGATCCTCGACCGTTCCACCCGGCTCCACCCTACACCACCGCCGTTGCCACCCGCCCAGTTGGACGCGACCACGCAGTTGCTCACGAAACAGTAGTAGGCGCCGCCGCCGTATGAAATCGCCCGGTTGGAAACGAGAGTCGAGTCGACGATGGTCACATTGCCCGCGCCGCCTCCGCGGACCGCCCCGTTGCCCTGGAGGACGCAGTTCGAGAGCACGGCCTCCGGCGACGTTCCGATCGCGCCGCCTCCGATCTCCTCAGGCGACCACTCCTCATTCACATAGCGGGTGAACCCGTTGGTCAGCGTGAAGCCGGCCAATACGGCGCCGTTGGTCAGCCACGCACATCGGACCGCCTCGGCGCCGAGTCCGGTGTTCGTAGGCGACGCTGCACCGACGATGAACGTCGATTCCGGACCGTCAACGCTCCGTACGTACATCCGCCGGTGGATGGCGACCCGGTTGCTCAGGGTTCCTTCCATGATGCGTCCGCCGGCCGTGTAGACCCCGCTGGTCACCCACACGGTGCCTGCGAACGCACTGGCGTCGACCGCCGCCTGGAGGGTCGCCTTGGCAGTCGCCCAGTTGGTACCGGCCGCGGCGTCGTCGCCTCCGGGCGCGACGTACAGCGGCGAAGCGCCGATCACGACCTGCACGATGTTCGTCGAGACGCCATCGTCGTTCCCTGCGATCAGGCGCACATCGTAGGTTCCGGGCAGGGCGAAGGCATGATCGGGCGCGGCATCGTTCGTGACCCGGACACCGTCCCCGAAATCCCAGACGAGCCGTCCGACCGCGCCGGTCGTGAACGCGGAGAAACCACCCGGATGGCCCGAAGCCCACGCATTCCATCCGGCCGCAGCGGCGACGGAGATGGGCCCCTGGCGAGGTCCGTCGGCGAACTCGTCGCATCCGATATCAACCGCCACGCCGGACAGGCGGGCTTCGCCGTACAGGTCGGTGTCGCCCCACGCGTCGCCGTTGGTCCCCGCGTCGATACAGGGCGATCCCACCAGCAGGCGCGGGTTGTCCATGCCCGCCAGCATCGGCATGTTGGTGATGTTGCCCGGGCCGGCGGGCATCGGCATCGTGCAGGAGTACTCGAACACGCCGCCCGAATACTCGGCCGGAACCCCGTTTGTCATCGCGTTGAGGTACACAATGCTGTTGATCATTGTGCCCAGATGCGTGCCCGGCCCGAGGGGGGCGCGGTTCCCGGCGACGGTGCAGTTGATCAGCCTTGCCGAGCGGGCGCCGCCGCCGTTTGTTGCGGCCCGATTTCCCATCACGCCGCAGTTGAAGAGTCTTCCGCCGAATCCGCCCCCACCCTCGCCCGCCACGTTTCCCGTCACAAGACAGGTCTCACTGGTGCAGCTGAACGAGCCTCCGCCCCAGCTGCCCGCGGTATTCTCCGCAACAAGGCAATTCCTCATCAGGCCTTGGTTGGCGCCGCCGCCGGTGACGGCGGTGTTCCCGCGGAATTCGCCGGCGTCGTGGAATCCGTACTTCGCGCCGCCGCCCTCCCGGACGGCTACGTTTTCCAGGAAGACGGAATCCCGGGAGTCGGACAGGAACGCGCCTGCGCCATGCACGGCCCGGTTGCTGGAGACGAGACACCCGTCCAGCCGGGCATCCGCCGCGCCGCCGCCGTTCGTGGCTGCGCAACCGGAGATCTCACAGTCCGTCAGGCTCCCCCTGAAGACGCCGCCGCCACTGAACCGTGCCCCGCAGTCGCGGATCACGCAGTTCGACAGGACCGCCGACCGGCTCGCACACCAGGCGCCGCCGCCGGACCGCTCGTTCGTGTTGACCGCGTCGGCCGAACTGAACCCGTTGGTCAGCGTGAAGCCGGCGATCCACGCGCCGTTGGTCATCCAGACGCACCGCACCGAGTCGGTCGAGCATCCGTCCGCCGCCCCCGCGCTCCGCGCGCCGACGATGAGCGTCTCGGCCGGCCCCCCGACGCTGAATACGCGGATCGGGCGGTCAATCGCCACGCGGTTGGTCATCGAGGCGCCGACCGTCCGCCCGCCCGCGGCATAGGCGCCGTTCGTCACCCAGACGAGAGTGCCCGGCAGGGAACAGGCATCGACACCGCCCTGGATCGTCGCCTTCGCCGTCGCCCAGTTGGTGCCGGGAGCGAGGTCGTCGCCGGTTGGCGCAACGAACCGCTCGGCGCGCTCGACGCGGACCGTCACCGCCGACGTCACGATGCCCGCGAGATTGCTCGCGACCAATCGCACCTCGTACGTGCCCGGCTCCGCAAACGCATGGGACACACCGGCCACGCCGGAGGTGCTCGTGCCGTCGCCGAAGTCCCAGCCGAGGGACGAGACCTGTCCCGAGGTGTCGGCCTGGAATTCTATGCCGTAGTCCGTCGCGAGCTCCGTCCACGGCGCGAGGATCGAGGCGAGCGGCGCGGCCGTCGGCGCCGAGGGCGCGAACTCGTCGCATCCGATGTCCACCGACAGGCCCTGCAGCCGCGTCTCACCGTCGAGATCCAGCACCCCGATCGAGAGAGGGGTCAGCCCCGCATCGATGCAGGGCGATCCGGGCAGCAGCCACGGGCTCGCCACGCCCCCGAGCCCCGGATCGGCGTCCAGGTTCGCCTGCCCCCACGGCAGCGGTCGCGTGCAGGAGCCGACGAACGAAGGCGATGAGTGGTTCTCGTGGTCGCCGGCGGTGTTGAAGTAAACGATACTGTTGGTTGCCGCGCCTCCCCACATCCCTCCCGCCGTCGCGGCGTGGTTGGCGAGCACGCTGCAGTGCGTCAGTCGCGAAGCGAAGGACCCGCCGCCCTCGCCTGTCGCGACGTTCCTGGCCACAAACGAATTGGCCGCCGTGTTGGAGGCGATCCCGCCGCCGCGCTGCGCCGTGTTGAACCGGACCACGCATTCCGCGAGCGTTCCACCAAGCACGCCGCCGCCGTCGGCGCAGGCGGCATTGCCCTCGATGACGCACTGGCTGATGACGCAGGACGGCGCCACGCACCACACCGCACCGCCGCAGGTTTCGGCGGGCGCGTTGCTGGCGACCCGCGTGAATCCGTTGGACAGCGTGAAGCCGACGAGCGCGGCGCCAGGGGTCATCCAGACGCAGCGGATCGCACCGTCGCCAGCGCCGCCGCCCTGCGGCGAGGGTTGCCCCAGGATGATCGTGGACCGCGCACCGCCGACGCCGATCACTGTGATGGGCCGGTCGAGCACGAGCCGGTTTGTCATGGTTCCGACGACGGGCCGTCCGCCGGTTGCGTAGACGCCGTTCGTGACCCGCACCACGGCGCCCGATGGCATGCAGGCGTCGACGGCGGCTTGGATCGTTGCCTTCGCGGTCGCCCAGTTGGTGCCCGGCGCCGAGTCGTCGCCGGCCGGCGAGACATATGCCTCGTCGAGGAGGCTGACCGCGCGAGTGGCTTCCACCGCGTGGTCCGCGTTGACCGCCCGCACCCTGACCGCGTAGATGCCGGGCGACGCAAAAGCATGTCGCACCGCGGCGTCGTTGGTGGCGGCTTGGCCGTCGCCGAAGTCCCAGACCAGGGAATCGATGCGCCCGGTGGAGGCAACCCAGAGGTCGACCTCCGCGGTCGCCCCTTGGATGCGCCCGTCCTCCACCAATGAGATCGCAATGGCGCCCGCGTGCGTCGTCGCGAGGAACTCATCGGCACCGGTGTCGAGTCCGCCCCCCTGGACGCGCGCCTCGCCATCGAGGTCCGATGGACCGGGATCCGGAAGCGCGAGCCCCGCGTCGATGCATCGCGACCCCGACAGGAGCAACGGATTGCCGACGCCTGAAAGTCCCGGAGCGTTCGTGAAGTTGCCCGTCCCGGCGGGCAGGGGCTCCGTGCAGCTGTAAGAGAAGGACCGTCCGTCGTGGTTCCGGTTCGTCGGACAGCCGGGCGCGAAGTTATGGTGAACGATGTTGTTGACCGACGTCGATGTCCGGACACCTCCGCCGATCACGGCGGCGGTGTTGACCAGGATCGTACAGTTGGTGAGCGAGGACGCGTACGCACCTCCGCCTTCGCCGCTGGTCATGTTCCCGATGAGAGCGGTGCTTCGCGCCGCGGCGACGGCCAGCCCGCCGCCGGCTGCGCCTGTGCCCGAGGATTGGTTGTCCCTGACGATGCACCGGTCGAGGAATCCACCGTAGGCGCCCGCTCCGATCACGGCCTGATTGCCGATCAGAACGCATCGCTCAAGGGCCGCGGAATCGGCCGCTCCTCCACGGGTCGCGGCGGCGTTGTTGCTCAGCGTGCAGTCGGCCAGGATTCCGCCGGCCGCGCCGCCTCCTCGCCCGCCCGCTCGGTTTCCCTCGAGCCGGCAGTCCAGTGCGGTTCCGCCGTAGATCCCCGCCCCGGCCGAAGCCGCGCGGTTTCCGGACACGACGCAGTTGGAAAGAACGCCGCCCGACGGCTGGACCCATGCCCCGCCGCCGGATCTCTCCGTGACCTCGTCGCCAGACGCCTGGGTGAAGCCGTTGGACAGGGTGAAACCCAGCAACAACGCGCCCTTTCCCATCCAGACGCACCGGGTGGCCCCCGCGCCGACGTCGCCCCCGTCGGCCGGCGCGCCCGCGATGGTCGTGACGACGGGGCCGTTCACGCTTCGAACGACCACCGGCCCGTCGATCGTCACGCGGTTGGTCATGACGCCGTCGACCGCGCGCCCGCCGGTCGCGTAGACGCCGTTGGTGGCCCAAACGGTGGCGCCCGGCAGGGTGCACGCATCAACGGCAGCTTGGATCGTCGCCTTCGCGGTCGCCCAGTTGGTTCCCGGCGCCTCGTCGTTCCCGGACGGGGAAACGAAGTACTTCTCGTCCGTGACCAGGACCGTGGTCCGCCCCGTTGTGGTTCCCCCGACGCCGGTGGCGATCAGGAGAATCTCGTGCATGCCCGGTGTGGCGGTCGAGTGCCGCATCGACGGCAGGTTGGTCGCCCGGAAGCCGTCGTCGAAGACCCATTCAAGTTGCCAGGCCGCCCCCGCGGCATACGAGGTGAACTCGGCCGCGAAGCCGGCACCCACCTCGCCTGGAGATGCGGCGGCTGCCGCGGTGATGGGGCCCGACCCGGTCCCCGGACCCGCTTCGTCGCACCCCATGTCCGGCGCGGCTCCCTGCGGGCGAGCGTCCCCATCGAGATCCATGTACGCCGCCGCGGCTGGATTCGCAGCGTCTATGCAGGGCGAGCCGGGCAGGAGGTGAAAGTCGCCAAGCCCGACGAAGACAGGGTCCTGCGATATGTTGCCGGTGCCCGACGGCAGCGGCTGGGAACAGGTGAAAGTCAGCGATCCGCCGGAGTGGTTCGACAGGTTGGTGGTGCCCGTCTGGACATTGTCCCAGACGATGCAACCGACGGCATTGACGCCCGAGATCCCGCCCGCAGCGGGGGCGTCGTTTCCGACGACGGTGCAGTTGGTCATCGTGTTGCCCGACGCCGCGCCGCCGTTGGTCGACGCCGTGTTGCCGTACAGGAAGCAGTTGATCGCAACGTTGTCCCAGACGCCGGCGCCCGTGGCGGCCCGGTTGCCGCGGATCCTGCTCGCCTCCGCCCGGCCCCATTGGACGCCGCCCCCGTGGGTGTGGGCGCAGTTGCCGGCGACAACGCAGTTGGAGACGATGGCCTCGGGCGACTGGCAGAATGCCCCGCCGCCCGACCGCTCGTGATTCTCGTCGCCGGTCGCCAGGGTGGAGCCGTTGGTCAACGTGAATCCCTGCAGTGTCGCGCCTGCCGCAATCCAGGCGCAGCGAACGGCGCCTGGCCCCGGGTTGGTGGATCCGGGAGCGGGGGAGCCGACGATGTGGGTGACGGAGGGGCCGTTCACGCTGCGCACCGCGATGGCGGCGCCGATGGTCACACGGTTGGTCATGATGCCGTACGCCGCCCGTCCGCCGGTCGCGTAGACACCGTTGGTCACCCACACGGTCATGCCGGGCCACGGGCAGGCGTCGACCCCGCCCTGGATTGTCGCCTTGGCCGTCGCCCAACTCTTGCCGTCCGCCACGTCATCGCCGGTCGGGGACACGAAGCGCTCTCCGGGAAGGATGGCGACGGACACTGCGCCTGTCGCGCCGCCGGCCAGCAGGAGGACCGCGTGAAGGCCCGGGGATGAGAACGCATGGCTGACGGTGGTCCGGTTCGTCACCCGGACGCCGTCATCGAAGACCCACTCGATCCGACGGGCCGGGCCGCTGGCGAGGGATACGAAGTCCACGGGACGGCCCGGGATCGGCTCAACCAGCGAGGCGGGCGAAACGTGGATCTCCGACGTCACGGGGCCGGCCCCGGTCCCGGGCCCTGTCTCATCGCACCCGATGTCCGGGGCGATGCCCTGCGGCCGGAGGTCGCCCTCGAGGTCCCGGGCCGGCCCCGCGTCCGTTGGTGCAGCGTCGATGCAGGAGGAGCCCGTCAGGATGTGGAAATCAGCCATTCCGACAAGAAGGGGATCGTTCGTCGTGTTTCCCGTGCCCGGTGGCAGCGGCTGGGTGCAGCTCCAGGAGTGCAAGCCCCCGGCATAGTTCGAGACGATGGTGGAACCTGTCCGCGTGTTGCCCCACAGGAGACATCCGACGGTCGTGCAATTGGCTACGCCTCCGCTGGTCGTTGTGGTGTTGGCCACAGCCGTGCAGTTGGTCATCGTGCAGTTCCGTGCGGCACCGCCCACCGTTGCGGAGTTCCCGACGAAACCGCAGTTGATGGCCTTCGCGTAGGACAGTCCGCCTCCCTCGGCCGCACGGTTGCCCCGGAACATGCACGCGATGGCGGTCCCCGAGTGAATTCCGCCGCCGTACATGTTCGCAGCATTGCCGGCAAACGTGCAGTTGGAGACCAGCGCCTCCGTCGAGTCGCAGCAGGCCCCGCCTCCCGACCTGTCGGCGTACCAATCGCCGAGTGTCAGGGTGAACCCGTTCGTCAGCGTGAAGCCTTGCAGGGTTGCCCCCGCCGCAACCCAAGCGCATCGCATCGCGCCCGGGCCCGGCTCGGCGGTGCCGGGCGCAGGGGAGCCTGCAATGTGAGTGACGGAGGGCCCGTTGACGCTGCGCACCGCGATCGCCTTGTCGATCGTCACGCGGTTCGTCATGAACCCGACCACCGCCCGCCCGCCAGTGGCGTAGACACCGTTGGTCACCCAAACAGTCTCACCGACGCTGGCGGCGTCGATGGCATCCTGGATCACCGTCGCGGCGGTGGTCCAGTTCGTGTAGGGCGCGAGCGGCGTCGGGTTGGCGACGTTGACGTAGCGGTCGGCGGGGGAAGACAACGGGGGGAGAAGGAAGACAGAAGTCAGGAAACTCCAAACTCCAAGGAAGTGAAAAGTGCGAAGTGGGAAGGCGGCAAGTCGGAAGGAGTCGCTCTGGTACGTCCGGCTGCGACCGGGCGGCAGACCGTCCGCGGGCCGTCCGGGCTTCCTGTCTTCTCCGCCTTTCCTCTTCTCACTTCCTTGGAGTTTGGAGTTTCTCACTTCCGCCTTACGCCCGCCGGACGCCCTTCCGCATCGCCCCCCCCCCCCCCCCCCACCCAATACCGGGCCGTCAATAAAGGGCGGGTGGGGGGGGGGGGGGGGGGGGGGGGGGCGGGGAGGAGTGGAGTGTTGGATTAATAATATGAGTTGAGATGGGGATGCGGGGGA
>CAYODK010000168.1:0-12675 GCA_964402695.1 uncultured Verrucomicrobiota bacterium | reverse complement strand
TGAAACGCAACAGGGCGGCTGCATGCAGACCGCCCCATTGCCCCCGAAGGAGTATTTCAGGATGTGCTATGAGCCCGAGGACTCCGAGGATGACGAGGAGGATGATTCTTGGGTGACGATGCGGATCAATCCGTCCGTCTTCGCTTTGACGGCTCCGAAGAGGATCTCGAAGCAATGCCACTTGCAGCCCGTCTTCGGCGAATACCATGAACGGAATCCGAGCGAGAGACCACTGTCAGGGTCGGTGACCACCTCAAAGTCGATGTCGCCCTGCGGACGGAGGGGCCTTGCAGCCACTGCCATGCCCGAGGGATGTGCGGCGATGCCGACGCCCGGCACTGCGGGGCATCGGTAGATCTGGAAACCACTGAGGGTCGGTAGGACGCCGGAACGGATTGTGTCCGCACCAAGCGTAGCGACGGACTTGATCACGTCGTCCTTCCTCAAATCGTTGATCGCAGTGTTCCCGAGGATAAGCGTGCGGTTAGTCTCGCTCCAGTTCAGGGTGTCTGCGGAAAGGGCCACATTTGCGATGGCATCGGTATCGAATGTGCTCCCTGCCACATACTCGTTCGCGTAGTTCACGTCCGTCACCAACCCGAAGCCTGTATCGAGACAGAGCTTGGCCACGGCATAGGCCGCTTCTCGGGCCTGCATGGCGGGGGCGTTCACCGAGGTCTTGTCGACCTCGACGTCCGTGGTGTGGAAGCTGCGGAAGAAATGGTTGCTGAGGTTTACCGACACGTCGGACAGGGTTGTATCCCCGGTCTCATAGTCGCCCGCAAATGACCCGGCGGTCATAGCCGAGATGAGCGGGACGGCGACTGAGCCTCCTTTGATGGACGGGTCGCTGCCGTAGGAAACCGAGAAGGCTCCAAAGGGAGCAAGTGCCTGTTTGAAGGCTTGGAATCCTTCTTGGGCGACGATCTTGTCGTTCAGTTGGGTCGAGATGGTGTTGGACATGTGTTGTTCCTCCGTAAGTGGTGTTATGTCCCCCGCAGGATCTCGCTGCGGTGGGCGGTGTAAAATCTGGCTTTCTCGACGGGGTCGGTCATCGCCATGAACGTCTCCCGTGCGGACGTGATTGAAGCTTCTGGGCGGTCGCCTCCCACCGGACTGCAACCCGGTGTGGCATCCCGATACGCAGCGAGGGACAAAGCCTGTGTCTGTTCCTCTATGCGGGCGAGAGCCGCTGCGAGTTCCGTCTGGGTCTTCTTGCTCGCTTCGACTGCGGAGTCCCGTTCCCCTTCGAGGAGGGCGATCCGTTCATCTTGAACCTTCAAGCGGGCGTTCGCTTCGGCGACGGCGGTCTTCATGCCATCGGTGTCCTGTGCATACCCAGCGGCGAGCGTTGTTGCGTCGGCCAGTTGGCCCCGCAGATCTGCGACCTGTTGGGCGAGCGTCAGTCCCGCTTCCTGTGAAACTGTTTGTTCTGTCATGTCATGCTCCTGCCATGAGGCGGATGTCCCGTTCCATGGCGGTGCGGGTCTGCACGACCTCGTCGACGAGCCCTGCGGCCTTGGCCGGGATGCCAAAGTAGTCCTGCCCTTGCATCGTTCCATCAGAAACCGGACGGGTGCTCCGCACGGCATCGGTGAACAAGCCGTAGATATGCTGGACGCCTTCCCCGACGAGTGCGGCATCTTCCTCGGAGATTGGCAGGCCGGAAACCCCGATGGCTTTGTGTTGCCCGGCCTTGACCAGCACGGGACGAACCCCCATTCCTGCGTAGGCTTCCGACGTGTCATACAGAACGCAATACACCCCGACGCTACCCACGCACGCCGAGGGCGTGGCGTAGACGCCAGTCGCTTGGGATGCGATCCAATACGCAGCGGAGCAGGCCATATCTTCCGTCCATGCGAGGACGGGTTTGCGGCGGCGGAGATCGGCGACTGCCGTGGCCAGCTCGGGAACGCCCGTGACGACGCCTCCCGGCGATGCGACATCCAAGACGACGCCCCGCACCCCGGCATCGTTGCCTGCGGCGGCGATGAGATCCTGCACTTCATCGACGTCTGTCATTCCAAGGAGCTGCTTCTCCCATTCCGCAAGGCCCTTCCCGACGACGCCCCGAACGGGGATCGTGGCGATGCCGTCGGACGACACTTCCAGAGAAAGCGGCTGCGGGACGAGCCCTAGAAGATCATCGAGCATGTCTGCCCGGACGCCCCGGCAAGCGGCGGCGAAGGCTTCGATGCTGCCCTGTCGCATGGCGAGCGGTTGTGAAAGGTGCCGCATGGCGGCGGTTGGCGAGATGGTGTTCATGTGGTCCTCCTGAAAATGTCCCGGCGTCAGTTTTTGGATTCCGCCTGTTGCTGTGCGGCGGCGTAGTCCGTAGTGGGCAACCCGGCAGGCGGGGCCAACAGCATCCACAACGGCACAGCGTTGTCCTGTGCGGCTTGCATGATGGCCTTGGCTTCCTCGACCCGCTCGTTCAGCACGTCCTCCCATTCGACGCCCCGCTCCCGGCAGATCCCGTTCAGGGATGTGGTTCCGTTCTTCCATTCGGCGGCATCGGCTGTGGCTTCGGCGTGGCGATCCAGTGCGACCATGCGGGGGGCAACCCATACATGCATCCACCACGTCGATGCCCCGTTTGGAAGAGGCGGGGCTGCGGGCAGCTCCCCGGCCTTGACCATCTTGGCGACCCGCCAATTCCAGAGCCTTTGAAGGCCCGCAGAAAGGGAACGCTGCCATGTCTTGAGTGTCGCTTCGGTGGAGATCAAAGCTCCCCTCGATGCGATATAGGAAGTATTGAACTTCAACGAGACGAACTCCGGGGCCAATCCCACGCCCGCACAGATCTCCGAAACGAGGTCGGAAACGAAGCCCTGATAGGTTCCGTTCGGCGTCTTGCTCTCCAGCGGGTCGATGCTCTCGCCCTCCCCGAGGTAATAGACTGCGTCGTCCAAGATGGACTCATACTGCGTCCCGCCCGTAGCTTCATCGCCCGTGGCCCAGCCACCGGAACGCTGCCCGAGATTGCCGGGACCGTCGTCCCCACCGCTTCGAATCGCAAAGGCACGCTTGGCATCGAGCCGGGCTTTCGAGAGGACGGACTGTTCCAAATCGTCGAGGTCCCTGAGCTTCGGAAGGACCGGAGCCAATGCGGAGACGCCACGGATCTGGTCTATTCTTCCGAGGCGACGAAGGTGGATGACGTCCCGTGCTTCACGGTAGGTCCACCGATCTGGATCGGGACGACCGGTTGGGGATCGTTCCAGAAAGTAATATCCGGCGATAACCCCGTCCTTGCCCACCCGCACGCCGTCGATCACGTTGGCATCGGCTTGGAACTTCGCTGGGGTCGAGCATCGGTCGCAGGCGACGGGCTGGATGGTGCCGTCCGCCACGAGCAGCCAGAACACTTCGCCCTCCACGAACATGGCAGCGAGCGAAAGCCGTTCGAGGTCCACCAGATCGCAGCGTTGGCGATAGTCAGCAAGGCGACCCCATTCCTTCATGCGTTGTTCTGCAAGCCAGTTCCATCCTGCGTTGGACGTCTTGGCCTGCGGGGAGAACCCTGCACCCACGGCAGCGTCCACCAAGCGATCCGTGATCGCTCGGGCCAATGCGTTGTTTCTCCACAGATCCAATGCTTCAAGGCGGAGCCGGGTGCGGTCGCCGGTCCCCAGAAGCCTGTCTTCATCCGAATCCCGGCTGCGGGTTCCCGCAAAGGAACGGCGTCGATGCGACCAACGAGCCCCCTCATATCCTCCGGCCCGGAGGTGACGGAGATCGTATCTATCAGCTGCGGTGGAGGTCGCCCAGATCACGACACACCCCCGCTCTGGTCAGCGACGGTGTAGGGTCCGGCGTAGGACCGCCATGCGAGCTTTCTGGCGAGACGATACTCTCGCTCCAGCTCGGCGATGTTGTGCCGGGTGACGGAGACCCCGGTCGGCAGAGAATAGGACGAGATGGCCCCAGACCGCAGTGCAGTCAGGGCTGCTTCATATTCAAGGGCTACGGATTCCCACGAGCGAAAGGATGGTGCGGGCATGTGATGGCCTCCACGATGAGGCCATGTGTCCCGCTATGAAGGACTGCCCGACTCTATTGAGGGACCACAAGAGGATGCGGGGGCTACAGATCCCGAGCCATCGAGTACTTCCGGTGATTCTCAATGTTCTTCGCTGCATCTGAGGATGGTCGCCTTACGACGACGCTGTCGCCATCTGATTCGGCATAAGAAATGGCAGCACGATTGTCGCCTACCGCTCCACGGGTCGTCTGGAATGACGCGAAGCCACCATCAGACCGATACCAGTGGTAGATCGTTCGCATCCCCATCATTCCATCGTTCACCTTTGAAACCTGCACGGCTGGCGACCACAGACGGCCTTGCGAGTTGGCCAAGACAATGTCACTCGCCCTTGTAAACGTGAAGTATCCCTCGTTGGCCTCATATCGAATCTCGTTGGCTCCACTCGGATCGCCATACACACGGAGAGACCGCAACCCGCCGACCCCGTCCCATGTGGCTCCTCCCGCATACGTCTTGGTCGGCTGGCCAAACTTTGTCACGAAAGAGGCGAACGGAGACCCCAACCTGCCGTCCTCCGGCTGGGTTTCGACAGATGCAGGCTTCTCGGGCGGCGGTTCCGGCGGCTTCACCGGTTCCACAGGCTTCGGGGCTTCTGGTTGCTTCCAACTCTTAACGCTCTCCATCACCCGCTTCTCAATCCTCTCCGGCCCCGTCTCGGGAGTTGCAGCGCTCTTGTCAGCAGATTTCTTGACCTCCCGGCCTATGAGTGCCGCTGCGAAGACCAAGACCCCCAGTGCCTTAGTAATCTCCCATGCGTCTATCTTCATCTCGTGATCCTCGATATCGCTCGGCTCTCGCCGCATGCTGCCATCGGACTCTCACGAAGGCAACACAGATGGCCATGAAATGTCCACGGGATCTCTGTCCCGCTATCGATACACCCCGTGAAACCGCCCGAGAAGCAATGCGTAGACCAAGCAGTCCAGCATATGGTTGTCGTCATGCTTCTGCACGAACGCACCGCCCTCCCACCGCTCCGAGGAAAGCTGGTGGGCAAGCTCGGCGTCGATGTTTCTCGGCATGTGTATGTGGCAACGTCCCCGCCCTGCGAGCCCTTCAAGGATCTCCATCTTGGGCTGGTCAGGGACGAAACTTATCTGCCGTAGGTCGCCGCCCGTCCTGCCCTTCTTCCCCTCGTGCAGATCAATGTTGTGGACCTCCCACAGCGTCCCGCTGGAGATCTTCGGTCGTCCCAGCACCGCCGCCCAGCGGTATCGCAGGCACGCTTCCAAGGTCTCCTGCCGACGGACGTCATAGCCCACATCACACGCAACGTAGGTCGCTCGGAGGGAACGGGCACGAGCCTCCACGTCCGCAAAGGCCATCTCCCGTCCCCAATCGATGACATAGACGTCCCGGCCTGCGATCCCCACGGCCAACCAGAACAGCCCCGTGTGGGCTTGCTGGACATCCACCCCGAGGATGATGGATTGGCGATCTTGGCGATGCCGTTCTGCAACGGCGGGAGCCTCAAAGACGATGTCGCCCCGGCTGAAGGTCTCGCATAACGCCCCTATGTCGCCTGCGTTCACCGTCAACCGTTGCAGGCCACGGCACTCGGCGAGGTTCTCGGCGGTCCATGAGACGACGTTCTTTGGACCTGCGTCTCGGGCGTTCAGGAACCCAACCGCCAAGTCCCCGACCCGCACCTGCGGGAGGTGCAGGGCGGTCATCATGTAGCCCCTGTGCGACGTCCGCTCTGGGTGTGCATGCTCCCACCTCGCCGCATGGAGCAACTCCGAACGCACCGCATCGTCGAGATGCGTCCCGTCCGGGGTGAGATAGAACGCCGACTTCCTGACCGCTTCGACGTCCCACGTTCCATCGGCTTGCTTGGCATCGGGCGACCAGCGGATACCTGCCGAGGGCAGGTTGCCCTGCTCGTCGGGCCAGCCCCATTCGAGAGGGAATGGGTTTCCGGTGACGGGGTCCTTCAAGACCGGATGAGCCTGCGAACTCGCTTCCCATTCCACGACGATGGGCGACAAGAATCTGCCCCCCACTTTGATCCGCTCTGCATCCGGATCGGGGGCACTCACCACAACGAGTTTGCCCCCGGCGTAGTGCCGCAGCCGGGAACGCAGCTTCGAGAGAACGCCATGGCTGTAAAGGTCGCACTCGTCGGCGAGGAGCAATGCGAACGACCTCGACTTGACGCCCTGCTTCGACGAGGCATGCACCGCCGAGATGATGCCTCCGCCCGTCACATACAGCTCCTGATCCCGCTCCCGGACGTCCAACCCATGGAAGGCAGAGCATGACCGCACGAGTGGCTTTATGCGTTCGACGACGAACTGCTCGACGCCCATCGCCTGCCCACTCACGTAAAGCACGGGCAGCCCTTCGGCCGCAGCCCGCATGGCGGGCAACTGAAGGAGGTTGAACGAGGCTCCCGCTTGCGAACACTTGACCATGGTGAGTTGCTGCACCGAGGGGTCGTCCAAACAGAGCATGGGCTCCCGCATGAGCGGGAAGTTCACCAGCGACCATCCACCGCCACGATACGGAGAGGGGTAGTCCTCTGGCAGGGAGACGTGCCGGGATGACCATTCGATGATCCCCAAACGGGGCCGGGGCGTCAGCACCTCCGCAAGGGCCTCTGCAAGTGCTGCCCTCACTTCAGATCCTCCGGGACTGCCAAGCCGTCCTGCCGTGCGAGACGGCGAACCTCCCCTGCGAGCCTCGCCAGAGCTTCGTTGCAAACGATTGCAGATTCGGATTCCGCTCTGGGATCACGAAGCGTCGCAGCGATTCGCTGCGGGAGGTTCCGCAGGGTCGTGGAGAGAATCCGAGCCAACCCCAGCAGATCGTTCTCCCGTTCCGCCCGGTCCACCACGTCGCCCCGCTGGCGGTCCAGTTCGAGACGCTTCAACTCGACTTCAAGACGGAGCCGTTTGAGATCGAGGTCTTCCCTGTCCTCCGATGGATCTTTGGTGCGGGCTCGCCTGCCGTAGGCCCCGATGTTCCGACGCTCGCACCACGCCAACCATTCGGCAGTCAGGAACGACCCGTTGGGTTCCCGTCCGGGGTTGCCTTCCTTGCCCAGCTCTCGATCCAACTGGGCTCGGGTGAGGCCGCAAGCCTTGGCCAGTTCCGCTTTGGATGAGATGCGTGGCGGGACGTTCTGGGGCAACTGCCCGTTGGACTGGTAGGACATGATCGCCGCCCGCTCCCCGGCCGATAGGGAACGTCCGGCTTTGACCTTGCTGATGATCGCAGCGAGGTCCGCACGGGCGATGCTTGCAGCGGCCTCCGGGGTCAACAGCGGCTGCGGAGAAGATGTCTCACCGGGGGGCACTTAGCCCTCCGTCTTGCGGGACTCGGCGACCTCCGAGTAGGGCTTTCCATCCAGCGTTGCCGTCTTCCCGGTGAGGTTCTGCCAGCGGGTGATGATCACGTCGCAGTAAAGTTCATCGATCTCCATCAGATACCCGTGCCTGCCAGTCTGTTCACATGCGATGAGCGTGGAACCAGATCCGCCAAACAGGTCCAGAACGTTCTCCCCCGGACGGGAGCTGTATTGGATGGCCCGCACTGCCAGCTCGACTGGTTTTTCCGTGAGATGAACCATGGACTGCGGGTTGACCTTCTTGACCTCCCACACGTCATACACGTTGTTCGGACCGAAGAACTCATGCCCCGCCCCGAGACGCCAGCCGTAGAAGCACCACTCGTGATTCCCCATGAAATCCTTCCGGGTCAACACGGGGTGCCCCTTCACCCAGATGACCGCTTGGGAAAAGTAGAGGTCGCATGCCTTCAGGACGGGCGGGTAGTTCCCGCAGTTCGCATACCCACCCCAGACGTAGAAGCTCCGTCCGGGGAGCAACACACGGGCCATGTTTCCGAACCATGCGGCGAGGAGCCTGTCGAACTCCTCGTCGCTGACAAAGTCATTTTCAAGGGGGCGATCCTTGGCTCGCATCTTTCCGGTCGGCTGGGACTTTTCGGGATGCCGTGCAAGGTCGAGCCCTTGGTGATGCATGTGCGTGAACGAGGAAAGCCCGGCCGCAATGGCGTTGTTGGAACGTGGCTCGACCTTGACGTTGTAGGGCGGATCGGTGTTCACGAGGTGAACGGGAGCCCCGGCGAGAAGCCGGTCGACGTCCTCCGGGGAGGATGAGTCGCCGCACATTAATCTGTGATCCCCGAGCGTCCACACATCGCCCTTGCGGGTCACGGCGGCGTCCGGCGGCTCCGGCACGGCATCCACATCCTCGTCGTCATGGAGCGTTCCCAAAAGCCGATCCAGCTCCCCGACGGGCATGCCGAGCATGTCCAAGTCTGCCCCCATGATCCGCAGCTCGGAAAGCTCTCGGGAGAGGGCCTCCTCGTCCCATCCCCCTGCAATGGTCAACGAATTGTCGGCCAACATGAACGTGCGGACCTGCTGCTCGGAAAGGTGGTCGGCGACGACGCAGGGCACCTCCGCCATCCCAATCGATTGAGATGCGAGGACCCGGCCATGGCCTGCGATCAGTTCCCCATCACCGGTGATGACAACCGGGGCCAAAAACCCATGTTCGGTGATGGACTCGCCGATCCGTTTGAGCTGCTCCGGGGAGTGTGTGCGGGCGTTTCTCGGATTGGCCCGGAGAGTATCAATGGGACGCCATTCGATGGTGGGGCGTGCGGAAGTGTTCATCGTCCGTTCCTCCCGCCGCCAAACACTCGTTCCCATCCGGCATGGTATGCCCGCCATCTGGTGGGGCGACGTTGGTCGCCTTTCCCGGCCAGTGTGGCCCGTTCGTGGCGTTCCCGGCATTCGATCCGGTCCATCCTTTCAGGGAAGTCGGGCTGGTCTGGGTGTAGGTCATAGGTCTTGGTTTTCATGCGTATCCTCGTGTGTATCTTGCGGGGGATGTCCCGCTATGCGGTCCGGGCCGGGCGTCCCCTCGACCCCGAACGGGACATTTTCGGGGAAGTCCCTACGGTAGCCCCCCCTCACTTCACCCGCTCTGCGACGCTGTTGTGAGCGTGCTGCGGGAGCCAAGCGGCCCAAAACTGCGGAAGCCTCGGGACAACGTTCTGCGATCCAATCGAGTCTTCTATCGATGGCCGACTTGGACGTGTGCAGCGTCCTTGCAAGGTCTCGGACGCTTGCAAAGGGGTCAGCGATCCGTGCAAGCAACACCCTCGCTGTGAGCGGATCTCCCACAGCAAGATCGGCTATGTGCCGCAGGGCCTCGGCGGTGCGGGAAACGTCGCCGGGATCGATGCGTTCCGGCTCCGCTAGGATCTCGTCGATGATCGGCAGGGCACTGTCGGACAGCAAAGGTAGGTCGGCATGCTCTTGCAGCACTCGCCGCACGGCGGCTGCGGTGTGGGGGCGGCATCGTTGGAGCGCTTCATCGTAGGAGGCGGGGAATGCCTCCCTCATCTTCTACACCCCGCAAACGAGGCTCGGGCCTTCCGCAGTGAAGGGAAGCCCTCGGCCCGGCCGTTCTGAACGACCATGTAGTCCCGGACGTGCAGATGACCGTCGTGTTCGTAGCGGACAAACACCCCGTCGGGCAGGTCATACGTCCACTGGTGGGAGCGGCGGTCCTCCCGGATCGGACGGTAAACGTGCCAGCCTGTGATGTCGCCCTCTGAAAGGACGACGGGGCGGGCTTGGGATTCAATCGTGATGGTGTTCATACTCCTCCTGAAGAAGAAGGCGGGCCAGCGTAAGGAGAAGGTGGATGGCACTCCACCGCAACGCTGACCCGCCCCGGTAATGGATGACTACTCCTGTCACACCACAGTAGTTCTCCAGCGAGGGACGAAATCCCTGCAAGGAAGTGCGATTCTCTTTCAGGAAGATTTCACCACCGAGTCGTTGACACCTAGGCTCACGCTTGCGAGACTCGCGATAGAGGTGTTGGCATGCGGATCTTGCTCGCAACAGTGGTCTTGGCTGGGGCTTTGACTGCCCACAGGGCTGGAGCAGTCGTCCACGGTTTCACCGTTTTCGAAGACTGGACGAACATCGTGACCGCCGGAAGCATGTTCGAGTTGCCCGTGCTTCAGGGAACCTATGGAGCAGATAGTGTTAGTGGGAGCAGCTATAGATTTCGTGTTGGGACTGATGCTGCGGCCACCAATTATCTCTTCCCGACGAGCATCATGTTCTATCAGGACGCTTCGAATCTCATTACAAATGGATTCTATACTGGCATGTCTTTCATCCCGGCTTTCTCGGGATTGTTTGATGAAGGGAATGGCATTTTTCGGGTCGATTTGACTCTATCGGCAGGCTACCGTGCCGGAACGAATCGAGTCTTTGAGATCTTGTTCGAAGCCAGCAACCCCGACCCGACCAATGTGCCTGTCGAGGTGCTGTGGCTCTATACGGGGGTGGTTCACCCCGCCGGGACATGGGCCACAAGCACTGGATCGAAAACGTGGGCCAACACGAATGACTTCTTCAATCCAGTCAGATCTTCTCTAGTAATTGTTAATCCAGTCCCAGAACCTTCTGTCGCCGCCGTGCTGGTCGTGGGCGCAGCGGTAGTGGGGCTGGCCAAGCGGAAACGCAAGCGTCGCTTGGGGAGAGCACCATGAAGCCATGGCTGGGAGCGATGGTTTTGGCGGGGGCTCTTGCTTCCACGGCCCACGCCAACGTCATCCTGAAGATTGGCCCCTTGGATAACGACAACAACTTCATCACCAACGTCGTGCTCGGCGTGCCGTTCCGGATGGGCGTGTGGTTCGACTCGACGGGAGAGCCGTCGAGAGGGGTTTCCTCGTTAGACTATGACGTCTTCTTCGGCAGTCTTACTAACTACGTCCGTCTGGACGGGGCCAACTTGCCGAATCACGACAGCCCCGAGGACTTCTTCTACGGGTATGTCATGGACTACGGATGGACCCGAGTCGATGGCACACTCGACGAAGCCGGATATGCCACTGACAACGTGATGATGGCATGGATGCCTCTCGGAGGGCCACCTAATGGCCCCACCAATACGACTGGGTTTCTTGGCTTCTACGACTGCACCCCGATTGCTCTGGCAACAAACGTGCGGTTCCGCGTGGCTAGCCATCACGCCTACGACACTACGCTTGCAGCTTTCTCAATCACCCGTGAAGACGTCTATTTCAATGTGATCCCTGAGCCCGGTGTCGTCGGAATTGGAGCGGTGGGGGCACTGGTCCTGCGTCTCGCCAGACGCAAGCGTCGGGGCATGGGCTGCCGCCATCCGACACCTTGACTGCCATGGGCGGTTCTCCCCGTCAATGCGTGTCGAAATCGTTGTGCTTGGCTCCCGTGGCGACGGTCACGTAGATTTCCAGAAGGGCCTGCCGTAGCGGGTCGGTCTCCTCGACGTATTGAACGTGCATCGCAGCGATCCTAACCTTGGCGGCTTCGTAGGCCCTCACGAACCTGCGATTCTGCAACAGGGCGGTGCGGGAACCCTCCTTCTTATAGGTCCGCATCCTGCCCGTCGCCTCCCTCGCCAGCCGCCATGCGAACGGACAGTCATCGGCGGGACCGAAGTGTTCCCGGATGCGATCCCGAAGGTTGCGACGAGTCCGTCCAACATACATGGCACGGCCGTTCTCGGTGAACAGGTAGACGCCGCCCGTCGGTGTGCCCGTCGGCACGTCCTCCGCTTGCACGGGCGTCATCGCCATCAGCGACCGAAACTTCGTATCCAGCCCGTCGACTACCGCCTTGAACTTGGCGTTCACTTTTGCTCCGTCTTATCGATCAGTTCCTTCAACGCAGCCCAGTCGGCCTTCTGGGCTTCCTCGCACCTGCCCGTAGGCCCGTTCCGCCCTTGATGGCTGGGGTGATACAGGGGGAACAGCTTCCTTTGATACCAGTCGATTGGATGAGCGACGACCTTTGATATCTGGAAGTTCCGATTCTCGATGCCATTCCAACGGACAGCCATCAGTGCTGGAACACCCAGCGTGCACACGACTCGGGGATTCAACTCGTCGATAAGCTTCCGCAGCAATCGCTGGCAGTTTCGCCGCTGTGCAGCACCGACAGGGAAGTCCTTCCCCTTCTTCTTCGGCAGGCACAGCACGCTGTTCGTGATGAAAAGGTCAGGGTCCGTCTTCCAGTTCAGTCTATTCGTGACAAGCCAGTGCAGGAACTTACCCGTCTCGTCCGTCTTGTCGTCGACAGTGATGTATCCCTTGGCAGGATTCGTCGTGTCGTCGTCGTTCGGGGCCTCCAGAACGAAGAGGACATCCGTCCGCCGGGGCTCCCAGTTCATGAAGAGGGGGCGAGCTGCCTCGTGTAGCAGCCCCTGTTCCTTGCAGAGCGTGCATCCCCGACACGCCGCCTTGTAAGCCCCATACGCCGTCATGGTCTTCTCCTCGTTGGAACGTCTACCCGCAATCCTCGATGTGCCGACACGCCGGGTAGCCCGAGCATCCCCAGAACTGTCTGCCCCGATTGCTGCCACGCTTGGCTTCCCGCAAGACAAGGGCCTTGCCGCAACGGGGACAAGTCCGTGCCCGTGGCATATCCATGACGGGGACACGAGGCTCCGGCTCTGCCCCAATCCCTCCGATCATCTCGGCTAGACGCCTTCCTTCAATGAGATCGATGGGTTTGTCCGCCGCAAAGTCCAAGGCCTCCTGTGTGAAGATGCCGGACGTGACGATGGCTACCCCGTCCGCCC
>CAYODK010000167.1:11746-12766 GCA_964402695.1 uncultured Verrucomicrobiota bacterium | reverse complement strand
CCCCCGAGATCAAGCCGCGTGGTGCTGCGCAGCACCGTGATGCGGTTGCCGTCGCCGCGCACGAGCTCGTGCTCCCGGGTCTGGCCCGGGTCGGAGACGGCGGACGCGGCACAATCCTCGTCGCGGCCGCCGCCCAGGAAGGCCTGGCACGGCCGGCCGACGACCTCGTTGCGAGGCAGCCCCAGCAGGCCCAGCGCCGCAGGATTGGCATCCGCAACGGTCTTCGCCCCGGCGTCGATGACCAGGACCCCGGTCGGCATCCGGTCCAGGAGCAGCTTCGTCCGCCGCTCGCTGTCCTGGATCATGCCGCTGCTCTCGCGGCTGAAATGGAACCCGACGAGCAGGGCCCCGCACAGCCCTGCGAGCATCAGCGACACCGCGATGCCCCCGATCCGATGATAGGCGATCGATCGGCCCCACACCAGGGCGTCGACATCGACGCCCAGGACAGCGACCGTCTGCCCGTCGATATCCACCGGGGCCAGGGCGGAGACCCACGATCCCCAACGATCGCGAATCGGCCCCTCGACCAGGCCGCTCCCCCGATCGAACAGACCGAGGAGTTCCGGGCTGGCCTCCCCGTACTCCTGGCCCGGGGGGGAGTAATCCGGCGAGTTCTCCGGCTCCGAATCCGCCAGGAACACCGCGCCGTCGGCCCGGCGGGCCAGCAGGTAGGCGAACTTCGCGTCCGGCACCGAGTTTCGCAGCGAGCGCAGGCCCGCCCGGACGGCCCGGTGTGCCGCCCCCCCCTCGTCCTCAACCGTCCCCCGCAGGGCCGCGAGCGATGCGCGGTCGAGCAGCACAGCGCCGGTCTGCACCCGGCCGAGCAGGCTCCGCCGGCGCTCCGCATCCCCCCGACTGCCGGTGAGATGCACGAGTCCCCACGTCTCGAGACCGACCAGCAGACCGGACGCCATCCACACGGCGATCAGCCAGGCCGGCCATTGGCGCGCAACCGCCGCCTCGCGCGGACGCTCCAGGACGGCGGCGAGCAGCGCGACCAGGAGAAGAATCGAAAGC
>CAYODK010000167.1:0-11736 GCA_964402695.1 uncultured Verrucomicrobiota bacterium | reverse complement strand
GTCTCCACCATGTAAAGCGGGATCTCGAAATGCAGGCACCGGAGCGACCCCACCGGCATCCCGGTGACCGAGGTCACCGCCAGCAGCACCACACCGGCCAGGAGCAGCGTCAACTCGAGGATGGCGCCGGCCACGACCAGCATGCGGCGCGGCCGCGGATCCTGTCCGCCTCCACGAATAAACACCCGAAGGGACCAGGTTCCGGCCACCACGCCGGCGAAATTGCGCGCAAACGCATCGGAGAGATCAAAGCTGAAGAAGATCGCCAGGACCGACGGCCCGGCCAGGAAGACGGACGCCCACGGCCCGGCCAGCACGCGGCCCCCCGGAGTCCACGAGCGGCGGGCAAACTCGCAGAGACAGACCATCGACAACAGCAGCGACACCGACCGGACCGACAGAAGAGGTCCCGATCCCTCCGGGACCACGAGAAGGAACATCGTGCTCCACGCATGGGCGGCCTGGAGCGCGGCAAAGCCCCCGAACCACCGCCAGGCCATGCCGAGCCAACGCACACGGCCGTACAGGAAGGACAGGAGCGCGATGAACGCCCATGCCAGCCCCCCCACGTAGAGGCCGTAGTCCGCCATGCCGGATGTCACCACGTCGAACCCTGCTCCCATGCTCGCACTCCATGGACGCCATGAAGATACGGATCGCGCCGCACAATAATCCATGCGCTTCCACCCTCCAAGGATCAAATCCGGGGGGGGGCGGCACGCGATCCGGGGCGGATCGCACATCGCCATCCGGACTTCCGCGGCCAATGCCGCGTGGCCGGACACCGACCATGACCTCCCCGGGCCGCATCCCGTCTGGTCTCCGGTTTGGCGTGGACATTTCGGCACGGACCGCTAGGCTTTCCGTGATCCGTCCCAACCCGGAGGAGAAGGCATGAGCAGGATCGCCGCACCGTCCGTCCTTTGCGCCCTCGCGCTGTGCATCACGTCCATCCCCGCGGCCCAGGCGGCGGACAAGACCATCCAGATTGTATTCGACCGGGGCGCGGAGGGTCTGGACGCCGGCCACGCCCGCGAACGCAACCAGCTTGGCGAGTTCATGGACCAGGATCTTGTGCGCGTCTTCGCCCGGTTCTCGAAACAGGGATACGCGGCCCGTCTGATCGGGTCGGCCGCCGAGTTCAAGCCGGAGCCGGGCAACTACCTGCTGAATGTCAAGATCACCGAGTACAACGCCGGCAGCAAGGCGGCCCGGATCATCGTCGGGTTCGGCGCCGGCGGCATGACCCTCAAGGTGAAGATCGAGTTGCTCGACGGCGCCCGGAAGTCGCTCCTGAGCAAGGAGGAGAGCGCCTTCTCCGGCCGCGACTGGCGGAACATCGCGCGCAAGGTCAACGAACTGACCGTCGACTCCGTGGTCAAGACGCTCGGCAAGTGACGGGGCCGGGGACGGACCATGCGCCGCGCGCGGGGTATGGCATCGAGATGCCGGCGTGATCCCGGCCCGTGGCGGCGGACAGGGGTCCTGCGGATCCTGGCATCGAGTTTATCCCTCGTCTCGGCAACATGGGCCCAAACCCCGTCGGCGCCCCGACCGCTCGATGCCATCTATCCCGGCGCGCAGGCGCTGCGGCAGGCCGGCGGCGACGTCGTCTGCCTGGTCGACACCGAGCATCCGGATGAGGTGCGGAGGAACCTCCGGGACCGCTCGCCCCGGTTCCTATCCCTGGAGAGGGTCCGGCTGTGCATCGAGCTGGAGGCGGCCGGATTGCCCTGCCTGCTCGTCCACGCCTCCATGCTCACCTCCGGTGACCTGAACCGACCCCGGGTGAAGGCGGTGGTTCTCTGCGGGCGAACCCGGCGCACGAGCGGGGAGGACGACGAGCGGCTCTTCGCCTCGCTCCGCGAGTGCCGCTCGCCCGTGCTCGGTATGGGCGGGGCCATCGGCCTCGTGGCGATGGCGTGGGGCGGCGAGACCGCAAGTCTGCGGCGTCTTCGTCCGGGTGAAGCCGATCCCGACCCGGCCTATGTTCCCGGCACCCTCAAGGAGTGCGGGTTCACCCCCGTGCGCGTCGTGGCCCGGGATCCGATCTTCGAGGGCCTCGGCGAGACGATCGAAGTGATGCAGCGGCACAGTTCGGAGGTGACGAGGCTCCCGCCCGTGCTGGAGACCCTCGCCAGCACCGACGTGTGTCGCGTACAGGCCTTCCGCCACCGCGAGCGACCGGTCTACGGCCTCCAGTTCCTGCCGGACCGGTTCGATGACCAGCACCCCGACGGACGGCAGGTCCTGCGGAACTTCTTCACCCTTGCGGGCATCGAGGTCTCGAAGCGGGTGCCCGAGGCCCGCGACGCCTTCCGCGCCCGCACCCGTTCGCGCGTCCACGAAGTCTGTGAAGACCCGGCGGCGCTGGTTCGACAGGCCGCACCGTACGTGGCCCTCGTCAACATGGAGAGCCCCGAGTCGGTCGCGAGCCCGACGCGGGGCAGCGGCACCGGCATGACCCACGCCGAGAAGATCGCCCAGTTCCGCGGCCGCATCGAGGGCGAGTTGGCCGGGCTTCCGTGTGTCGTTGTCCACTACGCCGAGGTTCAGGAGCCGCACTTTTCAAGCCCTCACCTCCGGGCCATCGTCCTGACGGGCGCCGCTTCGCCGTCCGTCGAGCCGATGCTCCGCGATCTTTTCGCCGTGATCCGGACCGCCCGCGTGCCGATCCTGGGGATCTGCGCAGGCCACCAGCACATCGCCCGGGCGCACGGCGTCGGAAGCGCATCCATGCGCCCGCTCCGGGAGGGCGAGGAGGACCCCCACCCCGCCTACCACCCGGGCCTGTTCAAGGAATGGGGCTTCCTCCCCGTGGCGATCGGGCGACGGGATCCCCTCTTCGACGGGCTTCCGGACTCCATCGCCGTCCAGGAGTACCATGTCGCCGAGGTTCGATCGCTGCCGGATGGGTTCGACGTGCTGGCGGGAACCAGGGACTGCGAGATCCAGGCCTTCCGGCGCCGGGACCGTCCCGTCTACGGGATCCAGTTCCACGCCGAGTGCTACGACGACGCCCACCCCGACGGACGCCGGGTGCTGCAGAACTTCTTCCGCATGGCGGCCGGCGACTGGCCGCGCCTTCGCGGACCGTCGGGCACCGGACACTACTCCGGCCCCCCGCTTCCGACGAGTTGGGGGCCGACGGATGTCCTGTGGCGCGTCGAGTTGAAGGGCGAAGGGCACTCGTCGCCCGTCAACCGGGGCTCGCAGATCTTCCTCACCTCCGCCCTGGACCAGGGTCGCACCCGCCTGGTGATGTCGATCGATGCGCGCGACGGGCGCCTGATCTGGGAGAAGGCGGTTCCCTGTGCCGCTCCCGGACGGACCCATGCGATGAACAGCTTCGCCACGCCGACCTGCGCCACGGACGGCGAGCGCGTGGCGGCCTTCTTCGGCGAGGCGGGGCTGCACTGCTTCGCGCTCGACGGCACGCCGCTCTGGTCGAGACCGCTGGGCGGGTTCCCCGGACCCTGGGGCGTCGCCGCGTCGCCGGTCTTCTCCGGCGGGCTGGTCATCCAGAACTGCGATGCGCAGGGCGACTCCTCGATCGCCGCCCTTCACCCGAAGACGGGCGAGTTCGCCTGGCGTACCTCGCGCGGCGAGAAGCCGATGGGCGGATGGGGAACGCCGGTCGAGATCGTTGTCGACGGGCGGTCCGAGCTGGTGGTCAGCGGCGAGACGGGACTCGACGCCTACGATCCGGCGACCGGCCGGCCGCTGTGGACATGCCGCGGATTCAACGGCCGCGGCGAGCCCATGCCCGACCACGCCCACGGCATGCTGTTCGTGCTCAACGGAAAGGCGGGCGACGCCTACGCGCTGCGCCCGGGTGGAACGGGGGATGTCAGCGAGACCCACCGCGTCTGGCGCACGCCGCGGCCCCGGGTCCGCGACCTGTCGTCGCCCATCGTCGCAGGCGACCACCTCTTTGCGATCGACATGAAGGGCAACGCCACCACCTACGACGCGCATTCCGGGAAGATCCTCTGGTCGGAGAGATTTCCCGGAGCGTTCAGCGCCTCCCCCGTCGAGGCCGGCGGCCTCATCTACATCAACAACGAGGCCGGGGAGACGCTCGTCCTGCGCCCCGGCCCCACGCCGGACCTCGTCGCCCGCAACTCGCTCGGCGCCCGGACCGGCGAGTGCTTCCGCGCCTCGCTCGCCCCCATCGGCGGGCGCGTCTACCTCCGCTCGAACCGCGCGCTCTACTGCGTGGGCGCCCGGTAGGCCCCGCCCGCCGCGCCGAGGGCCCGGCCTTGCCGGTCAGCCCCCGGACGATCCGCGCCAGTGCCGCTCGATCTCCTCCAGGGTGCGTCCGCGGGTCTCGGGGATCCAGCGGCGGATGAACAGGAAGGCGGCCACGCAAAGGGCGCCGTAGACCCAGAACGGGAACGCGCGGTGGAATCGCTCCACGAGCCAGGGATGGTCGTTGAGAACCGGGAAGGTCTGCGAGACGACGTAGTTCGACATCCACAGGAAGAAGGTCGCCACCGAAAGCGCCCGTCCCCGGACGCGGTTCGGGAACATCTCGGAGAGGACCACCCACACCACCGGTCCCATGGCGATCGAGAAGCTCGCGAT
The DNA here is from genome assembly GCA_964402695.1 of uncultured Verrucomicrobiota bacterium. Classification (GTDB taxonomy): domain Bacteria; phylum Verrucomicrobiota; class Kiritimatiellia; order PWTM01; family PWTM01; genus VGWF01. Next base: position 7,149 of record CAYODK010000167.1, on the reverse strand, counting down.
GTAGCCCACGATGAAGAGCAGCGCCCCCGGCCCGGTCTGCCGGGCATAGGCGACCCCGCTGAACCCGAACAGGCAGACCGCCATGCCGGCCGAGGCCAGCAGCAGCAGCGGGCGCCGCCCCCAGCGGTCCACGGTGGCGATGGCCACGAGCGTGAAGGCGACCATCGAGACCCCCACCACGATCGTGTTGAGCATCGCCACGTCGGTGTCGGCCCCCAGGGTGGCGAAGATCTTCGGCGCGTAGTACAGGATCACGTTGATGCCGGTGACCTGCTGGAAGACGGCCAGGGCGATGCCGGTCACCAGGAGGCCGACCATGCCCGGCCGGAGCAACTCACCGATCCCCGCGGGCTCCTCCTTCAGCGCGGCCTCGATCTCCGCCATTTCCCGTTGCGCGTGGTCCGGGCCGCCCACCCGCGCCAGGATCGACAGCGCCTCCGCGCGGCGGCCCCGTGCCGCCAGCCATCGCGGGCTCTCCGGCACGAAGAAGAGCAGGACGAGGAACAGCAGGCACGGGATCGCCTCCGAGCCGAACATCCATCGCCACCCCGTGGCGATGTTCCACGCCTCGGGCCGGCCCCGCGCGATGAAGTAGTTCACGAAGTAGACCGTCAGCATGCCCGTCACGATCGCGATCTGGTTGAGCGAGACCAGCCGCCCGCGCATCGCCGCCGGGGCGATCTCCGCGATGTACATCGGGGAGAGCATCGAGGCGATGCCGACGCCCACGCCGCCGAGCGCCCGGTAGACCACGAACTCGGTCAGCGTGCGGGGAATCGCGGTGCCGATCGCCGAGACGAGGAACGCGACCGCCGCGAGGATCAACGCCAGCCGGCGACCGAACCGATCGCTGAGCCAGCCCGCCGCCATGACGCCGAGCACGCAGCCGAGCAGCGCCGAGGAGGCGGCCCATCCCTCCTGCCATTCGTCGAGGGCGAAGTGCCGCTTCAGGAACCCGATGCCGCCGGAGATCACCGCGGTGTCGTACCCGAACAGCAGCCCTCCCAGCGTGGCGACCAGGCATGCCCCGATGACGTAGCGGAGCGACGAACGTGAATCCCCCATGCTCATACCGCCTCCGTCCTAATTCGCCGGCGCCGGCGCGGATGGAGGCAGCGGGGCGACCTCGAGCGCCTTCGCATCCGGCAGCCGCGGGAACCTCGCGTGAGGCTCCGTCTGGTACCAGAACGCGACGGACGCGATGTCGTCCTGAAGCGGAAGGTAGCGATGCCCCTCCTGCCATCCGAGCGCCTGGATCGTCACGCGCAGGTCCTTCTCGAAACGCACGGGGTCGGTGACGTGCCAGCGGTAGAGCCCGAAGCGCTGGGGCGGGACGTAGGCGGTGTGGGCCGGGATGACCTGCGCGAGCCCCGCGTAGGGCGTCGTGAAGGGCTGGTAGAGCTTCGTTTCGCGGTTCTCGAAATTGTAGGAGCCGCAGAAGTAGTCCTCGGTGCCGGTCCCGCAGATCGTCGGCCATTCGCCGTCGCCGTCGAGGAAGAACTTGATCTCCCCCTCGCCCCACCATCCCTTGCTGCGCGCCTCCCAGGCCATGTAGGTGCCGACGTAGTGGCCGCGGCCGCGGATGCCGTCGACGATCGTGTACACCTCCTTCTCCTTCAGCGGATTCACGCGCCGGAACTGCGCGTGGAAGTAGGCGGCGTCGCGCGGAACCGGCGCGAGCGCGTAGTTGATCTGGTAGTAGATGCGCATGTCCTTCGCGTCGCGGTTCTCGACCGTCACACGCGCCTTCCTCCGGAACGGCATCGTCCAGTAGCTGTTGAACGCGCTGCCGGGGTTGACGCAGACCGCCAGCGAACTGACCTGGCAGAACTTGCCCCAGCCGCACGCGAAGAAGTCGCCGAGCGGGACCTCGACGGAGGGCTCGGCCTCGCCGTCCCAGTAGAAGCGCAGGATGCTGTGGCGGGTCCGGTCGATCGGCGCGGGCGTCATCCAGATCTGCTGGATCGCCCCGGGCCCGTCGATCTCGGCCAGCGTGAAGGTCGTGCCGGCCGGGATGCTGACCGAGGGCGACACCTTCCATCCCCGCCCCAGGTCTCGCGCGGCGTTCGCCCCCGTCCCGTTCGTCGCCATGCCCGCGGCGCCCTTCGCACCCGTGAAGCTCTCCGGGCTGATCGAGCGCGACTGCGCCGGCTTCAGCCGGTGCAGCGTCGCCAGATCCGAGACGAACGCGTCGTCCCCGGCCGCCCGTTCGAAGGTCCCCAGCCCGGCGATGACAAGCGCAGATATGAACGCGGTTCTCACGGATCTCCTCCCCGGGAATTACCCGATGATCAGCAGTGCGAGCCAGGGCACCAACACGAACACGATGAAAACGACCTTGAAGAACCCCAGGAATGCGTAGAGGACGACGGCGAGCGTCTCCCGTGGAATCGAGAGCCAGCGGCTCTGGGCCCGGTGGATCCAGTCGACGGCGAAGATGCAGATGACCGCCGACAGCGCGTAGATGCCGCCGGTGAGGATCGTACACCACATGAAGAACTCGCGAAGCGTCTGCAGAGTCACGGCGGCGCCCTCCGACGATGTCCGGACCACCATCCGCCGCCCCGCGCCCCTGCGTCAACCGCAAAATCCCCGTCCCCCGCCGCGGCGGACCCGCACCGGTTGCAGGCGGCCGGTTGCGGTGCGAAAGTGATCGGATGCTCTGGCATGGTCCCATCACCCGGGGGCACGGCGTTCGATCGGGCATGGCCTTGGTCCTCGCCGCGATCCTCCGACCCGCCACCGGGGTCGCCCAAGCCGACCTGGCGACGATCGGAGCCCGCATCGTCGCCGACGAAGTCGGCCGGGCCTTTTCGGCGGGCACGGTCCGAGGCTATGCGACCAACCTGACGGCGCAGGGCACCTGGCCGGACATCGACTACGCCGACCCCGCCCTCACCGGCTGGGAGCCGCAACAGCACGTGCGCCGGCTGATCTACATGACCCGGGCCTACCGGAAGCCCGGGCATGCCCTCTACGGCGACCCCGCGATCTCGAACGCGATCCACTCGGCGCTCGGCTGGTGGCTTGCGAACGATCCACAGGCCGCCAACTGGTGGTACAACTCCATCGACACGCCGCGGTGGATCGGCCGCACGCTGCTCGTCCTCGACGACGACGCGACGGCGGGCGAACTCTCCGCGGCGATGCCGATCCTCGGGCGCCCGGGGTTCACGCGGACCGGCCAGAACCTGATCTGGGAGGCCGGAAACGTGCTTGTGAAGGGGCTGCTGACGGCCTCCAGTTCCACGGTGGCCCAGGCCTCGACGGAGATGGCGCAGGAGGTCGTCGCGACCACCGCCGAGGGGCTGCAGCACGACCACAGCTTTCACCAGCACGGACCGCAGCTCTACACGGGCGGCTACGGGGCGTCCTTCGCCGAGGACGTGTCGTTCTGGCTGGAGATGCTGCGCGGGACCTTCGCGGCGTTTCCCACAGACCGGATGGACCTGATGGCGGACTACGTGCTCGTCGGCACGCAATGGGTCTTATGGGGCGACCGCTGGGATTTCGGCGTCACCGGGCGCGGCATCTCGCGGGAGGTGCCGCGCGGCGACTCCCTCGCAACCGTCTGCGGCCGGATGGCCGCGGCCGATCCGGTCCGGGCCGCGGAGTATGCGGCCTTCGCCGCCACGGTCGACGGCCTGGCCCCGCCCGGCGCGGCACTGACCGGGAACCGGCACTTCTGGCGGTCGGACCACATGGTCCACCGGCGCGCCGGCTGGTACGCATCGGTCCGCATGTGCTCCACGCGCGTCCAGGGCTCCGAGGCCGGCAACGGCGAGGGTCTCAAGGACTATCACCTGGGCGACGGCACGCTCTATCTCATGCGCGACGGCGGCGAATACGACGCGATCCAGCCGGTCTGGGACTGGCGCAGGCTCCCGGGCATCACCTCGCCGCAGAACACCGGCCCCCTGCCGGTGCTGACGTGGAGCGGGTACACGAACGGCAGCGCGTTCGTCGGCGGCGTCAGCGACGGTCGCTGCGGCCTGGCCGCGATGGACTTCAGGCGGAACACGCTCGCCCTTCGGAAGGCGTGGTTCTTCTTCGACGACGAGGTTGTCTGCCTTGGCGCCGGCGTCGCCTACACGTCGAACTCCAGTCCCGTCGTCACGACGGTGAACCAGTGCCTGCTGCGATCGGAGGCGACCGTCCCGTCCGGGACGACCACAAGGACGCTGTCCGCGGGCACAACGTCGCTCGCCGGCACCGGATGGGTCCACCAGGACGGCGTGGGCTACCTCTTCCCCGACGCGCCGACCGGCCTGTGGGCCACGGCGCAGGCGCAGACGGGAAGCTGGTACTCCATCAACACATCGAAGTCCGAGGCGATCGTGACGCAGGACGTCTTCACGTTGTGGATCGATCACGGGGTCAAGCCGACGAACGGCACCTATGCCTACGCCCTGCGGCCGGGGATCGACGCCGCGGCGATGCCCGCCTACGCCGCCGACCCACCCTTCACGATCGTCACGAACTCCACGGCCCTGCAGGCGGTCTACCATCGCGGGCTGAGCCTCCTGGAAGCCGCGTTCCTGCAGCCGGGGACCGTGACGGTGCCCGGCGGACTGCGCGTCGCGTGCGACACCGCCTGCCTCGCGATGATCCGCGAAAGCGCCACGAACATCGAGGTCTCCGTCGCCCATCCGCTCCACCAGGCCGGCACGGTCCGACTCATCCTCAACCGCGCGGTCGCCGGGGCGGGCGCAACGTGGGATCCGGAAGGCGGCACCAGCACCCTGGCGATCGAACTGCCGGCGGGACCGTCCGCGGGAGCCACGGTCGGCGCGACCTATGCGAGGTTCGTCACCGCGCCGCCGGCCCTCGACATCTCCGAGGGCCCCGAGGCGGCCGCGCGATCCGCCGTGGTCCACGGCGCGCTGACCGCCGGCGGCAGGGCGGATGTGCGGGTCGTCTGGGATCTCGTCGACCGCGGCGTCGACACCGCGGCATGGCCGTCGTCGGTCAACCTGCCCGGCTGCGCCGAGGGCTCCTTCGCCGCGCCGCTTGCGCCGCTGGCCCCCGGCACCCGCCTCGTCTACCGCGCCTTCGCCAGCAACGAGCAGGGCGTCGCCTGGTCGGAACCCGCGGTCGTGCGAACCCTGGACGCGGGCGCCGTATCGCCCGCGGGCATCGCCGGTTGCGCGCTCTGGCTCGACGCCGCCGATCCGACCGGCACCGGGCTCGCGCCGACCAACGGCCAGCCGGTGCCGGTCTGGACCGACCTCTCCGGCCTCGCGCACCATGCGACGGCCACCGGAACGCCGGTTGTCGCGGCCGGCGCGCTCAACGGCCGCCCGGCGATCCGGCTGACGGGCGGATCGTTTTTCAGTGCCGGTGCTGTGGAATTGCACTCGAACATCGACGGGCTGACCCTTTTCGCCGTATGCCGCGACGCGGACGGGATTCTCGAGGCGATCGTCTCGAAGAACCACTGGTCCGCGAACCGGCGCGAATGGGTGCTTCACGGCGCCGACTTCCAGGTGCAGGAACGCGCGGACCTCTACGATCCGGCCTGCCGCATCGACTTCACGTCCACCGCTGCGGCCGTTGTCTACGCCGGCCGCTGGGTGCCGGCACAGGTCACCGATCTCTTCCGCGACGGCGCCCGGCTGGGCGCCGCCGCCCTGGCCGCGACGAACCTCGACGACACGGCATCCGCCCTGCTCGTCGGCGCGGCGAACAACGCCGATGCGACGCGGTTCCTCGACGGCAGCGTTGCCGAAGTGTTGATCTTCGACCGCGGGTTGGATTCAAACGACCTCGCGCGCGTCGGCGGCTATCTCGCCGACAAGTACGGGCTGGCCACCGCGTACCCGTTGCCCGCGAACCCGGACGCCGACGACGACGGCCTGCCCGATGCGTGGGAACGCGAGCACTTCGGCGGATTGCTGGCCGTCCGGGGCGGAGCCGGGACCGACGCGGACCGCGACGGCGCCAGCGACCGCGACGAGTGCATCGCGGGCACCGACCCGAACGACGCGGCATCGCGGCTCGATGTGGCCGCGAGGAGCCTCATCAACGCGGACGGAACGGTCTCGCTGTCGTGGCCATCGGTCACCGGCCGGACGTATCGCGTGCAACGCGCCGCGAGACTCGGTGGCGGGTTCGATGACGTCGCGACCGGCATCGCGGCCACGCCGACGACGAACACGGTCGGCGTGCCGCTCGACACCCCCGCCTCCTTCTTCCGCGTACTCGTGGAACCCTGAGCCGACGGCCGGGGGGCATACGGGGGGGGGAGAAAGGAAAATGGAGCGAGCGAAGGGATTTGAACCCTCGACATCCACCTTGGCAAGGTGGAGCTCTACCACTGAGCTACGCTCGCCCCAGAACGAGGCAGACTATGCATGAGCTTCCGGCGGCCTGCAAGCGCTTTTTTCACTCCATCCGGAACGCGCGCCGCAAATCCGCGATCGCGGAACGCGGCATCGGGTGCTGCCGGCCGAGCGCCCGTCCGTCGACCAGGGCCTCGGCGGTGTACTCGAGGACCTCGAGCTGGTCGAAGGCCGCCAGCACGCTTCGTCCGACGACCATCACCCCGTTGTTGCAGAGCACCGCGGCGGGATTGGCCGGGGTCAGGTGGCGCGCCACGGCCTCCGGAGCCGTCAACGGCATCTCGAACGGGAGCCGGGAGACCTCGCGGATCAGGACGTAGCTCTCCGGAATCACGCGCGTGTCGACGGCGCGATTGCAGATGCTGAAGGCGGTCGCGTGGATCGGGTGGGCGTTGACGATCGCGCCGACCGACGCGTGGGCGCGGTAGAGCGCGCGGTGGAGCGAGGCGGCGCGGCTGGGTGTCCGCCCCTCCTCGCGGCGGCCGCGGCGGACGAGGACAAGATCCTCCGGCTCGATCGCATGGCGGTCGAACGGGTACGGCGTGACCAGAAACTCGTCCTCACCGACCCGCGCCGAAAACGACCCGGCGGCGCTCGTCAGCAAGCGCTGCCGGTATCCGCGCTCGATGAAATCGCAGAGTTCACGGCGCAGTTCCTTCTCGCGGGTCGACACGAGGTCCCGCTTGAACGTCCGGAGGGCGGGCTGGGAGCGGGCGTACAGCCTGAGCTGGGCCTGCGTCAGCGTGCGGACCGGCCCGATCGACCGCGCCTTGATGATCGACTTGCCCGTGAACTCGAGCGTCTCGAA
>CAYODK010000166.1:0-12780 GCA_964402695.1 uncultured Verrucomicrobiota bacterium | reverse complement strand
ACTTTCCGCTCCACTTGGCCCCTTTCCAAGTGTCAACCTACAGCCGGACGAGACATGTTGTATGAACTTGAAACGTGAAACCTGGAACTTGAAACTCCTGCCGTTGGAGATCCGGTCATGAGCAACGCAGGGTTTCTGGATCGCGCGCGGGGGGCGATCGTCGGGCTGGCGGTGGGGGATGCGCTGGGGGCGGCGGTGGAGTTCAGGGGGCGGGGGACGTTCGCGCCGGTGACGGGCTACCGCGGCGGCGGGGCGTTCGGGCTGGCGCCGGGGGAGTGGACGGACGACACCTCGATGGCGCTGTGCCTCGCCGAGAGCCTCGTCGAGCGCGGCGGGTTCGATCCGCTCGACCAGATGGAGCGCTACCTGCGCTGGTACCGCACGGGCCACCTCAGCGTCACCGGGACGTGCTTCGACATCGGAACGACCACGGCCGGCGCGCTCGGGCGGTTCGAGCGGACGCGCGATCCGTACAGCGGCTCGACCGATCCGCGCGCGGCGGGCAACGGCAGCCTGATGCGGCTGGCGCCGGCGCCGGTCTTCTTCGCGGCCGATCCGGCGGAGGCGGTCGCGCGCTCGGGCGACAGCTCGCGCACGACCCACGCGGCGGCGGTGTGCGTCGACGCGTGCCGCTACTACGGCGGTTTGATCGCCGGTGCGCTGCGCGGGGCGTCGCGCGAGGCGCTGCTCTCGCCGATGTACGCGCCCGTGCCGGGCCTGTGGGAATCCGCGCCGCTGGCGCCGGAGATCGAGGCGGTGGCGCGCGGCTCGTTCCTGCGGCGCGAGCCGCCGGAGATCCGCGGGACCGGCTACGTTGTCCAATCCTTGGAAGCCGCGCTGTGGGCGTTTTCCAAGGGTTGGAACTTCCGCGACGCCGTGCTGCACGCGGTCAACCTCGGCGACGACGCGGACACGACCGGGGCGATCTGCGGGCAGCTTGCGGGGGCGCACTACGGCTTCGACGGCATTCCGGCGGAATGGCGCGAGGGCCTCGCGAAGCGCGACCTCGTCCTCGGCCTCGCCGACCGTCTCGCCGGCGCGCGACGGGACTGACTCCTGCCCCGCCTGTGCTTCTCAGGATCCGCCGCGTTGGGGCCAGGGCGTCCGCACCCACGGGTTGTTCGGGTCCTCACCGTCGGCCAGCCGCGAGAAGATGAACTGGTAACGGGATGTGTCCCTTGGCTGCATCAGCCGCTGGCCGAGTTCGACGGCCGCGGCGAACTCCGCCCAGGATCCGAAGGCGCGGCCGATCCGTGTGGCGGTCTCGTCGAGAATCCGCCCGGCTTCGGCGGGCGGGAGCCACTCGGCGGTCCGCCCCAGGGCGGCCAGGTGGATCCGGTGGATGCCGTGCCATGCCAGGCGCGGGAGGCCGTCGTTCGCGGGCGGGCGCGCGGCCGTTCGGCCGGGAAGGCCGTTGGTCCGGTAGTGGATGGCGGCGGCGCGCAGGACCCAGCCCGCAGGGTCGGTCGTTGCGTCGACGGCCGGGGGGATGGAGTTCGAGGCAGCCACCCCGCCGGCTTCCGTTGTGCGGCCGTCCAATTCCACCAGCTGGTCCCTCAGTTGGCGGGCATTGGCAAGGCCCCAGAAGTCCTTCAACTGCCGCGTCGCAGGCTGTTTCCCGGACAACCCGCCGGGAATGCCCGGCCGGCCCCCGGTGAGGCCAAGGACGGGCGCCTGGCAGGCGAGTGCGAAGCGCTCGTTATCCGACAGACCCGGCGCGGAGTGCCAGCGCGGGAAGCGGGGGGTGTGGCGGGCCGCGCCGTTGCGAATCAGGAAGTCGACGGCCTCCCCGTGGCCGACGTAGGCGGCCCAGTCGAGGGCCGTCGCCCCGGCCTTGTCCTCGAGGTTCGGATCGGCCTTCGCGCGGACCAGGAGCGCAAGAAGATCCGGCGACCAACCCTCGGGCGTGGAACTCAGCGGCGTGAGAAACGTGTACATGAGAGGCGTGCGTCCCTCGTTGTCCTGCGCGTTGGGATTGGCGCCGTTGCGGACGAGCCATCGGGCGACGCGAGTCTCCGTCCGTCCGCACGCCCGGGCCAGCGGCGTTGCGCCGTTGGGCGAACGCCCCCCGTCGGCGGTTCCGCCCGCCTTCACGATCATCCCGGCCATCCCGTGGTTGAAGCCCGAGATGGCGAACCGCAGGGCGGAACCGACCGCCGCCTCGGTGTTCGGATCGGCGCCGGCCCCGATCAGGATCCGCGCGCACTCGACGTTCTTCGGGCCGAGCCAGTGGGTGGCCACGTAGAGCGGCGTCTGCCGCCACTGGTTCCGCGCCTCGATGTTCGCGCCGGCCTTGACCAGGTCCGCGACGACCTCCGGGTGGCCGTACTCGGCGGCATGGTGGAGAGCGGTGCAGCCGTGATCGTTGGTCGCGCCGATGTCCGCCCCCCATGCGAGCAGGGACTTCACGACTTCGCGTTGGCCCGCGGAGGCGGCGGCAATCAGTGCGATGCCGGCCTTGAACCGGGCCGTCGCATTGGTTGCGGAGTCCGTCGGGCGAGATCCCGGGGTCACATCGGGGACGAGGGGCCTGCCGTCCGGATCGTGGTTGAGATGCCAGACGAGATAGTCGACCTGCTTCTCCACCCACGGGTCCCGGACGCCGGCCTTCCGCATCTCGGCGCACTTGTCCAGGGCCTCGCCGGGACGGTCCATCCGAATCAAGGTTTCGATCCATCCGCTCCATGCCTGCCGCAGCGACGGATCCATCCGGTTCGCCTCGCGAAAGGCGTCGAGCGCCGCCTCGTACCGTCCGGCGTGCCGGAGGCACACGCCGAGATCCGACCGGTATCCCGCGCGGTCCGGCGCCGCCTCGATGGCCTCCCGGAGCAGGGGTTCGGCCTCGTCGTATCGTTCCAGATCCATGAGCGTGATCGCCATGGAACTGACCGACCAGTGCTCCCGCTCCTTGCCGACCGCCTCCCTGCGGCGCGCGAGGGCCTGCTCGTGGGAATCGATGGCGTCCAGCAGGTTCGCGTAGGTCTGGTTCATGAGCACGGGCCCGGGCCGCCAGACCTGCGCGAGGCGGCTGTAGTGGTGGACGCCCTCGTGGTTGCTGTTTCGCGCCCGGCACTGGACGGCCAGCATCCACCGCAGAACGGGGTCGTCGGGATTCAGCTCGATCAGGAGCCGCAGGGCGTCGAAGGCCCTGGCCGCTTCGTGGTCGGCGTCCATGTGGAGGATCAACGCGGCACAGAGGCCCTCCCTGGACTCCGGGGCGAGGGTCGCCACGTGGGCGAGGACCGGGGCCGCCTCGGCGACCTGGAATCGAGACCGGATGCACGCGCCGAGCAGGAAGACGAGCCGGACATGGTCGCGGTGCCGCGGTGCAAGGTCGAAGAGCAGGTCCTCCGCGGCGCCCTGTTCGCCCCGCCCGAGCAGATCCCCGGCCCGCGCCGCGGCCTGGCCCGGGTCGAGGTCCGCGACTCCGTCGATGCGCGGCGGTTCGAGCGCCGGTCCAGGGGGCGGCGCACCGAGCGGACGCGGCGCGGCCGGCCGGGACGTCGTGGGGGCGGCGGATGCCGTCCAGCCGGAGACCGCGAGCGCCACCATGATGCGGATCCCCGTGCCGTGTGCGTGACCGATGAACCTCATGGCGATCCCTCCCGGCCCCGAGAGTAGGACCGACGACGGTTGTGCGGCAAGCGCGGCGCATCGGGATCCCTTGGCGGCCGTCGCACCGGCGCCGGACAATACCGGGTCCCGCCCAACCGTTGAACGACGGAACGAAAGGGACGACATGAATCAACGAATCCGGATCGCGATGGCGTCGGTGCTCTTCGGACTCGCCGGCGCGGCGGGGGCGGCGGAGGGAAAGCCGGATGTCGTCTTCTTCCTCGTCGACGACCTCGGCCGCGCGGACGTCGGCTTCATGGGCGGCACGCAGATCCGCACGCCGCAGATCGACCGGCTGGCCAAGGCCGGCGCGGTGCTCACCCAGTTCTACGTGCAGCCGGTCTGCTCCCCGACGCGCGCCTCGCTGCTGACCGGCCGCTATCCGATGCGCTACGGGCTACAGGTGGGCGTCGTCCGGCCCGAGGCGACCTACGGTCTGCCGCTCGAGGAGCGCATGCTGCCGAAGGCGATGAAGGAGGCCGGCTACACGACCGCGATTTGCGGCAAGTGGCACGTCGGCAGTTTCGACAAAGCCTACTGGCCGAACGCGCGCGGCTTCGACCACGCCTACGGGCATCTGTTTGGAATGATCGACTACTTCACGCACATCCGGGACGGGAAGCCGGACTGGTACCGCAACGGCGAGCCGCTGAAGGAGGAGGGCTACTCGACGACGCTGATCGCCGACGAGGCCGTGCGCGTGGTCGAGCGGCAGCCGAAGGACAAGCCGCTCTTCCTCTACGTCCCCTTCAACGGCGTCCATTCGCCGTGGCAGGTGCCCGAGGCCTACGCGAAGCCCTATGCATCGCTCGGGAACCCGCGCGGCACCTACGCCGGCATGCTGGCCGCGGTCGACGAGGCCATCGGCCGCATCGCCGGCGCGGTGGAGAAGGCCGGCCGGCGGCCCAACACGCTCTTCGTCTTCTCCAGCGACAACGGCGGCCCGGGGCCGGGCAAGATCACCGACAACGGACCGCTGCGGGCGGGGAAGGGGACCGTCTACGAGGGCGGTGTGCGCGTCTGCGCCTTCGCGACGTGGGACGGCCGCATCCCGGCCGGGACGAGCCGCGACGGCCTCATGCACATGGTCGACTGGTACCCGACGCTGCTCGGGCTCGCCGGCGCCCCGCTGGAGCAGCCGCTTCCGCTCGACGGAGTCGATGCGTGGCCGATGATCGCAGAGGGCAAGCCGTCGGCGCGCAGCGAGATCCTCTGCAACACCACGCCGAATGGCGGCGCGCTGCGCATGGGAGATTGGAAGATCGTCGTCAGCGCCGGCCGCCGCGCCGCCGGACCCGCGAAGGCCGGCGCAAAGAAGGCCGCGGCGGCGGAGGCGGAGCCGACGGTCGAACTCTACAACCTGCGCGACGACATCGGCGAGACGAAGGACCTCGCCGCCGCGAACCCGGACAGGCGGAAGGAACTTCTCGCGCGCTACGAGCAGCTCGCCCGCGAGGCCGCCCCGCCGAAGAACCGGGAGTAGGCCCTCCGGCGCATGGGAAGGACACGGTGGAACGTGCCCCTCCGGAGGGACGGTGGAGGGCTGCGCTCCGTCGCGGCCGAACGGGGGCGCGCTTGACGCATCCAGGTATTCGCGGAACGATGCGGCGGACCCAACCCGGAGGCAGCCGCCATGCGTTTCTTCCGCCGCCCGTCCTGTGCGCCGTGCGTCGCTCTCCTTGCGCTCGCTTCCGTCCTTCCGTCTTCCGTCCTTCCGTCCGCCGCCGCTGCGGCGGCCGCGGCGACGGCGCTCGTGCTGCACCACGAGCCGGCCCCGGCCGCGCCGGGCGGGCTGGAACCCGAGGTGCTCGACCATCGCTATCCGCCCGCGAGCTGGCAGACGTGCATCGGGCTGCCGGACGACCCGTTCAAGACGATCGTCGGCAGCGACGGCGGCCTCTACTACGACTACGGCAAGTCCGGTCCCGGGAACTACTCCCTCGGCGCCGGTCGCTTCGGCACGCGCCTGCTCGTCTCGCTCGACGCGGAAGGCACGAACGGTCCCGTGCGCCAGACGCTACACTCCCCGCGCGTCCCGGTCGTCACGACCCGTGTGCGGTGCGGCGACCTGGAGATGAGCCATGTCGCGTGGGCCGCCGCGCCGACGGGCGCATCGCCGGAAGCGTGGAGCCCCGGCCGCGTCGACCACCTCCGGATCTCGGTTTCCAACACCGCCGCCTCCCCCGTGCCGGCCCGCCTGCGGCTCGAGGCCGGCGCGACGGTCGCGCTGCGGTCCGACGATTCGCGCACGCGCATCGTGGCGGCGGACGGCCTCCCGCTGTGCGTCTTCTCCCGTCCCTGCGACCCCGTGGCCGTCGCGCAAGGGCCGGCGGGTGGCGCCGTCTCGCGGCACGCGCTCTCGCTCAACAAGAACTGGGCACGGCCGGCGGCGCCGTGCGCGGACGCCTTCCGCCATGTCTTCGTGTCGCATCGCGAGCCGATCGAGATCGATGTCAGATGCGAGCCCGGCGGGAGCCGCGCCGTCGCCGTCGGCCTGATCGAGGGCTGGCACAGGGAGCCCGGAAAGCGGCCGCTCGAGGTGCGCGTCGAGGGCGCGCCCGTCCGCGCCGTCGACCCGGTGGGCGAGCGGGGGACGAACCAGCCGGTCGTGCTGGTGATGCAGGCGGTCGACACGGACCGCGACGGACGGCTTGCGATCTCCGTCGGCACCGCGCCGGAGGCGAAGGACCGGAACGCGGTGCTCAGCGGGCTCTGGGTCTTCCCGGCCGGTGCGGCGCCGGATACGGCGAAGGTCCTCTCCGGCGAAGCGGTCCCCGCTGCGGTCGCGGTCGTCGATGCCGCGCACGTGCCGTCGATGCCGCGGCCGCTGGCCGTCGGGTGGAACCTCGGTCCGATCCCGCCGGGCGAGACCCGCGAACTGGTCGTGACCGTGCCCCAGGGCGCCGCCGCGCGTCGGGATGCGATCCCGGTCGATGCCAAGGCCTCGCTGCGCGAGGCGATCGCGCGCTGGGAGTCCGCGTCGCTGCCGTACGGCCGGATCGAGGTCGCCGATCCCGCGGTGCAGGGCCTGCTCGACTCGTGCGTCCGCAACATCTGGCAGGCGCGGGAGATCAAGGACGGTCTGCCCGCGTTCCAGGTCGGCCCGACGACCTACCGCGGCCTGTGGGTGGTCGACGGCGCCTTCATCCTCGAGGCCGCCGCGATGCTCGGCCGCGCGGACGAGGCCCGCCGCGGCATCGACTACCTGATGAGCTTCCAGAAGCCGGACGGCGGTTTCATGCTGATCGACGGCCACTGGAAGGAGACCGGTATCGTGCTGTGGGCCGTCACGCGCCACGCGCGCCTGACCGGCGACAAGGCGTGGCTCGCCGCGATGTGGCCCAAGGTCGAGCGGGGATTCGAATACATCCGCGGCCTCCGCGCGCGCGCCTCCGCGGAACCCGGGTCGCCTGCCGCCGGACTGATCCCCGCCGGCTTCAGCGATGGCGGTCTCAGCGGCCCTGCGCACGAGTACACGAACATCCACTGGACGATGGTGGGCCTGCGCGTCGCGACCGACGCCGCGTGCTGGCTCGGCCGCGCGGAGCAGTCCGCCGCGTGGACGCGCGAGGTCGAGGACTTCGTCGCGGCCTTCCGCCGCGCCGCCGCGCGCGACCTGCGCGACGACGGCCGCGGCAACCGGTGCCTGCCGACCGTCATGAACGCGCCGGCCGACCTGCTGCCGCAGAAGGCGCAATGGGCGTTCCTGCACGCGGTGCACCCCGGCGGCGTGTTCGCGTCCGACGACCCGGTCGTCCGCGGCACCATGGCGATGCTCGCCGCCTGCGAATGCGAGGGGCTCGTGCGCGATACCGGCTGGCTGGCCGAGGGGCTCTGGAACTACTTCGGCTCGTTCTACGGCCACGCGTGGCTCTGGCTCGGCCACGGGCCGAAGGCGGCATCGACGCTTTACGCCTTCGGCAACCACGCCAGCCCGCTCCTGTGCTGGCGCGAGGAGCAGCGGCCGGTGGGGGAGAAGCCCGGCTACGTCGGCGACATGCCCCACAACTGGGCCAGCGCCGAGTTCATCCGGCTCGCGGTCCACCTGATGATCCTCGAGCGCGGGAACGAACTGCACCTGCTCCAGGGCATGCCCCGCGCGTGGTGCCGCCCCGGTGCCATGAACCGGTTCAAGGAGATCCCCACCGCGTTTGGCCCCGTCGATCTCGAAGTGCGTGTCGCGGCCGACGGGCGGACGGCCTCCGTCGAGTTCACCCCGCCCGCCCGCGAGCCGGCCGCGCGTGTCGTGCTGCACCTCGAATCGTTCGGCCGCGCGGCGGAATCGGTCCGCCTCAACGGCGCACCCGTCGCCGGCGACGCGGTCCCCCTTCCGCCCGGCGCGCCGACGCGGATCGAACTGCAGTTCGCCGCCGGTTCCGAGGTCCGGTGACCGGGACAACATCCAACAGCCAGCAGCCGGGGATGAGGGAAGAGACCTGAACCCGGAACGAAGAGGCGGCGCCCCTCTCGTCCTGATTCGATGGCCGCGTTTCATTTGCCGCCTGCCAGGCCCGACGCTTGCCACTCTGCACCCGCGCGTGTCGGCCGGAGACTGTGGCCATGGCAGCGGGGTCGCGAAGGGGGGCGCCCCTTCCGCTTCGGTCGTGGACGCGGAGCCCCGCCGCGTGGGGGCATGCCGGGCAGGCAGGAGTGCCTGCCTCACGGCCGGAATCAACACCCCGCATCCCCGCGGCGGCCCGCCCCTCCAGTGCGGCTGCTGTCGAGATGGGTCACCGCGGGCTTGACCTCGCGATGGCTTCCATATAAGAAAGGTACTTGCATATGCGAAAGCACCGGACCATCGCCGCCGCCTCCGCGTCGCCGGCGCCGAGCACGGACCGGACCCTGGACATCTTCGAGCGGCTGGCGCGGGAGCCGAACGGGCTGCGGCTGCAGGAGATCGCGGAGGCGATTGGCGCGCCGGCGGGCAGCACGCACCGGCTCGTGACGCTGCTGCAGGCGCGGGGCTACCTGCGGCGCGACGACGGATCCCGGCGGTTCTTCCTGACGCCGGCGCTGCTGCGTCTCGGCTACGCGGCGATGGGCGGGCAGCACCTGGTCGAGGTCGCGCTGGAGGCGATGCGTCCGTTGCGCGACGAGGTGAGGGAGACGGTCCTCGTCGGGGCGTTGCGGGGTGGCGAGGGCGTGATCCTCGCGCAGCTTCCGGGCCTGCACCAGTTCCGCTACACGGTGGACGCGGGGGTGTTCCACAGTCTCCACACCGCCGCGCCGGCGAAGGCGATCCTGGCGGCGCTGCCGGCCGCGGCGCGCGAGCCGGTGCTGGCGGGGATGGCCTTCCCGCGGCTGACGCCGCGCACCCTCGCGTCGCGCGCGGCCTACGAGCGCGAACTGGAGCGGGTCCGCCACGACGGGTACGCCGTGGACCGGGCCGAGGAGTTCGAGGGCGTGCACTGCGTCGGCGCGGCCGTGCGCGACCTGCACGGCCATCCGGCGGCCGCGGTGTGGGTGACGGGGCCGGCGGAACGGATGCCGCGGACGAAGTTCGCGTGGTTCGGGGCGCGCGTGAAAGCCTGCGCCGATGCGATCACGGAGCGTCTCGGCGGCCCGCCGGGGCACGGGCCGGATGCAGGGGGATGAACGAAGGCCGAACATCGAGGTGTAACACTATCGCATGCGGTCGCACTCGATCATGTTGCACCCTGAAAGGCGGAGGCGGGTCATGAACAACGGAATGCGGAGCCGGGGCGGATGGATTCCGGCGGTCGTGGGCGCGTGGTCGGCGGCGGCCGTCGCGGGCAGTCCGCACGCGTGCATGCACCCGCCGGAGATGGCGGCGGCGCGGTGGACCGGCGGGTTCTGGGGCGACCGCGTCGAGCTGTGCCGCGCGAGGACGCTCGACGCGCTGGAGGCGGCGATGCGGTGCCCGACCAACGGCGCGCAGCTCTGCAACTTCGAGCTGGCCGGGGTCGACGGCGCCCGCCACAAGGGGAACAACTGGAGCGACGGCGACGTCTACAAGTGGATCGAGTCGATGGCGCGCGTGTATGCCCTCACGCGCGATCCGTCGCTGGACCGGAAGATGGACGAGTGGATCGCGCGCATCGCGCGGACGCAGGCGGAGGACGGCTACCTCGGCACCCAGACCCAGTTCAACCCGGACAAGCCGCGCTGGGGTATGCGGAACTACCATGAGCTCTACAACATGGGGCATCTGCTGACGGCGGCGGCGGTCCACCACCGCGCCACCGGCAAGACCTCGTTTCTCGACGTGGCGCGGAAGTGCGCGGACTATCTCTACCGTACGTTCCAGCCCCGCCCGAAAGAGCTGGCGCACTTCGGCTGGAACCCGTCGAACATCATGGGGCTGGTCGACCTGTACCGCGTCACCGGCGATCCGCGGCACCTGGAACTGGCCGGGATCTTCGTCACCATGCGAGGGTCGGTGCCCTGGCCCCGGGCCCATGCGCCGGACATGAAGGATCCGGACCCGGGCGACCAGACGCAGGACCGCGTCGCGCTGCGGAAGGAGACCCAGGCGGTCGGCCACGCGGTCACCGGCGCGTACCTCTACTCCGGCGCGGCGGATGTTGTCGCCGAGACCGGGGAGGACGCGCTGCGCGAGGCGGTCGCGCGGATCTGGGACGACATCACCGGCCGCAAGATGTACGTGACCGGCGGAACGGCCGCCTACCACCATGGCCTGTCGGTTCGCAAGGACCGCGTCCACGAGGCCTACGGCGCAGCCTTCGACCTTCCGCAGCGCACGGCGTACAACGAGACGTGCGCGAACATCGGCCACGCGATGTTCAGCCGCCGGATGCTCGCGCTCACGGGTTCCGCGCGGTACGCCGACACGATGGAGCGCGTGCTTCACAACAGCATGCTGTCGGCGATGAGCCTCGACGGTACGCGGTTCTTCTATACGAACCCGCTCGAGCGCCGCGCCGACGTGCCGCTGGAGTGGCAGGACGCCGCCGACCGCTGGCCCGCCTGGCAGTGCTTCTGCTGTCCGCCGAGCGTCGCGCGCACCATCGTGGGGTCGGGCGAGTGGGCGTGGGGGCTCTCGGGCGACGCAGCCTGGCTGCACCTCTTCGGCACGGGCACGATGACGGGGGCGGTCGCGGGCGGCACGGTGTGCCTCGCGCAGACGTCGCGCTACCCGTGGGACGGGAACGTCGCGGTCCGCGTCGACGCGACACCCGCCGCCGTGTGGGCGCTGCGGGTCCGGATCCCGGAGTGGGCGGCGGGCGCGACGCTCGCGGTCAACGGCGCGGCGGTGGCGCCGGCGCCCGCGGCGGGGGCCTACGCGGAGATCCGTCGCGCATGGAAGGCCGGCGACACGGTCGACCTGGCCCTGCCGATGGAGCCGCGCCTGGTCGAGGCGAATCCGGTTGTCGAGCAGAACCGCGGCCAGGTGGCGGTGATGCGCGGACCGCTGGTCTACTGCGTCGAGTCGGCCGATCTGCCCGCCGGGATCGACCTCGACGACGTCGTGCTGCCCGTCGGCGCCGCGTGGACGGTCCGTCACGAGCCGGACCTCCTCGGCGGCGTCACGGTGCTCGAATGCGAGGCCCGCGTGCTGCCGCCGGCCGGCGTGGCGCAGGATCTCTACCGCCCGGCCCGTGCCGGCGGCCGGCCCTTCCGCCTGCGCATGATTCCCTACTACGCCTGGTGCAACCGCGGCCCCGGAGATATGTCCGTCTGGCTGCCCGCGGGCCGGTAGGAGGCCGTCATGCGCCGCATCGTCCGCCCGATCCTGGTCCTTCTCCTGTTCGCGGTCGGCATCGCGGCTGCCGCGTCGTCTCCGGCTCCGGTTGCCGCGCGGACCAACGTGCTGGTCGTACTGATGGACGACCTCGGCTGGAAGGATCCCGGCTGCTGCGGCGGGACGTTCATCGAGACGCCGCGCGCGGACCGGCTCGCCGCGGAGGGCGTGCGGTTCACCCAGTCCTACGCTGCGGCTCCGGTGTGTTCGCCGACGCGCGCGAGCCTGCTGACCGGGCGTTCGCCGGGGCGCTTGGGGATGTACGAGGTGCTGAACCTCGTGCCGCGGCCGTACGCGCGGATGACGCCGCCGCCGAACCGCACCGAGCTGCCGAATGACGCGGCGACGCTTGCCGAGATCCTCGCGCCGGCCGGCTACGCCTGCGGTTCGTTCGGCAAGTGGCACGTCGGCCGCACGCCGCAGGCGGAGGGGTTCGCCCCGCCGCCGCGACCGGCGGCGGACCCGGCGCTCGATGCGTGGGCGGCGGCACGACCGCACAAGAAGACCGGGCCGATCGCGGCGGATGCGGTGCGGTTCCTGCGCGCGAACCGCGAACGGCCGTTCCTGCTGATGGTCAACTTCCACGCGGTTCACGCGCCGATGGAGGCCTCGGAGGCACTCGTGGAGACCTACCGCGCCAAGGCGATGCGCGGAGGTGTGACGAACATCGATCCCGTCTACGCCGCGATGGCCGGGGAGGCGGACGAGGCGATGGGGCGCGTGCTCGACGAACTCGACGCGCTCGGCCTCGCCCGCCGCACGGTGGTGGTCTACACGTCCGACAACGGGGGCCTGATTGCGGATCCGCATCTGACGCCGCCCGCGCCGCTGGCGACGTGCAACCTGCCGCTGCGGTCGCAGAAGGGCGATCTCTACGAGGGCGGGATCCGCGTGCCGCTGATCGTCCGCTGGCCCGGCGGCGCGAGGGCCGGGGCGCTCTGCGCGGAACCGGTCGTCACGCCGGATCTCTTCGCGACGATCCTCGACATTGCCGGCGCGCGCGCCACGGAGGGGGCGACGGACGGGATGTCCCTCGCGCCGCTGCTGCGCGGGGGTGCGTGGGCCGGCCGCGCGGCGCTCTGCTGGCACTTCCCGACCAGCATGTGGTCGCGCTGGCCCGGCGGCGCGATCCGGAAGGGGCGCCACAAGCTGATCGAGTTCTTTGACGACGGCCGCGCGGAACTCTACGACCTGGAGGCCGATCCCGGAGAGACGCGCGATCTCGCCGCGACGAGTCCGGGCCTGGTCGCCGACCTGCGCGCCGACCTCGCGGCGTGGCGCACCGCCATCGGCGCCGCGATGCCCGTTCCGAACCCGGCGTTCGATCCCGCCCGTGCCGGGGAGTTCCCGTCGCGGGCCGGACGCGCGGTTCCGCCGCGCCCATCCGCCCCCGGCGCCCTCCGCGCCGACGAGCAGCGCCGGCTCGAGCTCGCCGGCCA
>CAYODK010000165.1:0-12824 GCA_964402695.1 uncultured Verrucomicrobiota bacterium | reverse complement strand
CGATCGACTGTCCCGCGGCAACGTGCAGTCCGCGGCAGATGGTGTGGCGCCACGTCTGCCCGTTGTCGTCGCTCCGCCAGACCTGGCCGCAGTCGTGGGACAGATAGATCCGGTCGGGTCGGGAGGCCGCGCGGGTCATGCCCTGCAGGTGCTGCTCGGCCTCGCCGCCCGGCAGACCCAGTTCGGCCTCGGCCCGGGAGCGGACCGGCATCGAGCGCCAGCGGATCCCGTCCGCCGCCGGAACCACTTGGGAGGACAGTCCGGCCGCCGCAGCCAATGCCACGATCTTCCCGAATCTCATCGCGTGTCCCCCGGTTCCAACGCCGGCATCCAGCCCTGTCCCCCGCTCTACGCGTCTTCGCCCTATCTTTGCAGCAACACGCCCGCGTAACCGCAGGGGATCACCACCTTGCCGGCGTGGAAATCGGCGATATCTGGATTGCCGGAGAATTTCCAGGCGGTCAGCAACTTGGGACACTCGGCGTCCGTGAAATCGTAAAGCGCGGCGCGGCGGTTGATACGGCTGGTGAAGACCACCCGCTTACCGTCCGAACGCGGAATGCCGCTGATCGCGTCGCTCTGTCCGTCGCCCGGGAACGCCGCCGGCAACTTGAAGGTTTTCCATTTGCTTCCGTCCGCCGGATCGCCTTCGCCGGGCTGGAGCAACACGTAACTGCCGTTCGCGCTCGCGATGGACATCCCGTCGCGGAAGGTGCAGACACCATTCGAAAGGTCCAGCCGATTCACCGTCGTCTCAACGGTTTGCCGCGGCACGGGAACGGCGGCGAGGTCAAACCACTTGAGAGAGGTGTTGGCGTTGTTGAACGCGAAATGACGTCCGTCGGGCGAACCGTTCGCAAGGTACTTGTCCCAACCCGGACACGATCCGCTGTGGAGCGCGTGCTTGAATTCCGGCAACGCGCGGACGTCATAAAGCTCGATCCCGCGGCGATCGGAACAGAACAGCCAACCCGGCACGGCCGGTTGGACGTAAAGCGCCAGGTTCTTTTCACCGGAGATTCTCGGCAGCCGCGCGACTTCCTTGAATGGCGCCGCACCGCCCAACTCGTACACGCCGAATCCGTCATGTCCTTCGGCCGTGTAGAGACGGTTTTCCTCCACCTTCACATCGAACACCTTGCCGTGTCCCGGCAGTTTGGCGAGTTCCTTGAATCCGCCGTTGTTCGGCAGAATTTGCACGGCGTAAAGCCCCGCGTCGCCGCAGGCGGCGTAGACGACATCGCCCTTCACCGCGACGCCACGCGCCTGTCCGACGCCGTTCGGTTTCCACACATGCCAGGCGGCCACGTCCACGGAATACGGTTCGCGGTAGGACGCGTTTTGGGGCGGCGCGCCGCGGTCGAATGGTTCCGCCTTCGCGCGCGGACACGGAATCGCGAAAACACCCGCGCCGTTCACGGCCGCGTACACGACGCCGTTGGCCACGGCCACGGCCCCGACGCAATCGCTCGGCCATTCCGGATGCTTCGGGTCCGGCGAAACCCAGCGGTCGAGCGGGCGGGGATTGGTTTTGTCCGAAATGTCGACGGCGAACACGCCGTTGTGCGTTTGGGAAGCGAACAGCAAGTTGCCAGACGTTCGGGGCGTCCACATGTCGAGTCCGCGCGCGTAGAACGGCGGATAGTCCACGCGACCGACGCGTTTCGGATGCGCCGGGTCCGCGACGTCGAAAATATCGAGCCCGTGCCCCATGCCGCCGCCTTCGGCGGGACCGCCGAAACGCTTCATCTCGGCGGTCGTCACGCCGCCTGACACCTTGCGGTGCTTGGAATGGTGCCCCGTGGCGGCGAAAAGGTACTTGCCCTGCAGCCACACGCCGTCGCCGTAACCGTAGAGTTCCACGCGGTCGGTCTGGCGGATGGCCTTCATGTCGTGCGCGTCGAAGACGGTGACGTGCGCCGACCCCCAGTCGCCGGAATAGAGCCACCCGTCGCGGTAGACGACGCTTTGGGACTCGTCCGTCTTGCGCATCGCGATATGGCGCGGATTGTCCGGATCGGAAACGTCGATGAACTCCACGCCGTTCTGGCGCTGGCCGAGGAAACAGACATCGCCCGCGACGTCCACGCCGGTCGCGAGTTCGCAGCAGTCGAAACGGGAACGAATACGCGGCTCCTGCGGCTTCGCCGCGTCGACGATCCACAATCCGTATTCGCGCGTGGAAACATACGCCATGCCCTTTTGCACGGCGATCTGACGTACGCCGCCCAAACCGTCCACCTCGCCGAGTTTCTGCGGCGCAAGCGGTTTCGAAACGTCGTAGACATACAACCGCGAACCTGCGCCCGCATACAGCTTGTCGCCCTCAAGACATAACGCCATCGCCTTGTCGCCGACACCCTCCACCCGGAACGCCTCGCCGAAAACCTTTACGTGCTCGGCCTTCGCCACCGCCGACAACGCAACCGAAAACGCAATCAACAACGACAATTCATTCCTGACAAGAAATCGCTTTTCTGGCGGCGCAGGCCCGCGCCCGCTGAGACCTGCCTGAAGGGGCGTTTCCATGGTGGGGAGGCTGCCAGAGGGCCTACCGGAAGGCGAGAACGAATGCGAAGGCCCCGCCGCGGGGGTACAGCCGTGTCCCCCTGATGATCCGCTGGCCGGGGGCTACCCGTGCGGGGACAACCTGTGACGTGCCCATTGCCATTGAAGACCATTACCCGACGATTGCGGAGATCGCGGGGGCGACCATTCCGCCTGAAGTGCGGGGAAAGCAGGATGGAACGAGTTTCGCCGCATTGGTCCGGGGTGACTCTTGGCAGCGCCACCGGCCATTGTACTGGCACTATCCGCATTACCACAACCGGTTTCCGCCCGACCCCGCGGGCGCGGTCCGTGACGGCGATTGGAAGCTCATCGAGTTCTTCGAAGGCGGGCGAAATGGCGTCTGTTGGCTAACCGACCCGGACGGCAAGCCATTCGTTTCACTCGGCTTCAACCATTTCAACGCGGGCCTGGCAGGCGTGGTTTGGCAGCGTCTTTGCCAACATGAAGGCATGGGGCTTCAACTCGTTCGGCATGCACGTCGACCGGGAAATCCCTTGCGCGCTCTATCGCAGCAACGTCTTCTACCTCGTGTGAATCAAGCCAGTGGCGCTGGACGGGTGGGTTGAGAACCGGAAGTTCGCCGATGTCTTCTCACCGGACCTGGAGGAACGCGTGGCGCGGTACGTCCGCGAGGAGATCCCGAAGTACAAGGACGACGTCAACGTTCCCGGCCATCCACTGACCCGCGCGGCGTCGAGCGCCTCGGAGCGCCGTCCCGCCGTCCGAGGGCGGGAACTTCGGTCTGCCCGGCGTTCCAACGCTTGGACATTCGGGCTCCCCAGACCAGGAAATGGAAGATGGGCGGCGCGCGCAAGGAGGCTCGGGTGGAGAACCCAGAGGTGACGCGCGCCGCCCGTGGCCATCATGACACGAAGCCTCGGGCATGCAAGCGATTCGTCTCGACAGCGAATCGTCTCGCGACTCCGACGCCCTGACGATCGCCGTCGATCGCGCCGAACCCGCGGCGGCCGGGCGCGTGGCACCTGACCGTGGCCAGTTGCGCCGGTCAGGCGCCCAACAGGGTGAGCACCGCGATCACACCGAGGATGGAGAACGCGAGGGCTGGCCCCCATCCCGGACGGCCGGCTCGTTGGGAGGAGACCCACGCCCATCGCGACTCCGCAAGGCGAGTGACCGCCGCCCACACAGCAACCAACCTGAGGCCGGAGGCCGTGTAAACACTCCACAACATGATCTCGTTGGTGTTGAAGGCCACGTGGTAAGCGAACATGGCGAGCAGATAGCTTCCGATGCCCGCCCCCAGCACCCCGAATCTCGGGCCGAAGCCATCCGCTGCGTGGAGTCCAAGACGCGGCAGCACCGGTAGGGCGACCACAAATCCGAAGGCGAGCAGCCCCGCGCCTGCAGCCAAGATGGCCGGCCGAGGAAACCCGAGAGCCACCAAATCGGTTGCGTCGCCCCCAGCCAGGAGTACACCGTCGACAACCAGGTAGGTTGCGTTTACAACGAGGGTGCAAAGGGATGTCATGACAAGCGGCAACACCCATGGACTGCGCCGGCACCATACGAGGCGAAGGATGAGAAGCCCAATGAGGACGGCGAACCCTGCCCCGGCCAAGGCGATGGGGGCGGTCGTCGGGACCGAGTAGTCAATCGTCGACCAGGAAAACGGATGAAGCGAGAGCGCGGTCACGCGCCCCCCGGAAAGCCAGACGGCCAAGGCGTGACCCAGTTCGTGAATCGCGTGAGATGCGTTGAAGCCGACGGCGAACGCACCCAGCAGCAACAAGGACGGCCGGCTGAGTCCGCCAATAGCCTGCCCGTCGGACAGCGCAGAGGCAAAGCCGGAAGGTGGGGTCACGAGAGGTGCACTCATGCGAGCCATGTTATGCGTCGCCACGGTCGGGTGCAAGAGGACGGCCGGAGCCCAGCGGAAGGAGCACGCGTCCCACGCATCGAGGTTGGCACGCCTTCCGTCCCCGCAGAGCGCGAGTGTCTCGCGCTTGTCGCAATTCCCGTAAACCCTGCGGGTGCGGGGTCAGCGCCCACGGACACAGCGGTCCGACGGCGGGGCGACCATCCCCAAGTCGGGCGGCACGGGCCCACCGGCGTTCCGGTGCTCGACGATCAGTCCGATCCACAGGGCCACAGCGTTGAGCAGGGCGTGCTCCTCCTTCAGAAACGCCGCGCCGTACCCGGGGATGTCGGGCGGCTGGACGAAGACGCGGATCCGTCCTATGTCCCGCCCCCCCACCGAGATGCTGCATGCATGAGCATGGACGCTTTCCCTGAACTCCGGCGACCGGAAAACCCGACCGAACACGAACAGGTCAACCCACGTCCGTCCCGGATTCTGGTATCCCGAAGGGAGTGTTTCGGCGATCTCCCGAAGAACGGTCTCCAGCGGTTTGCGGGGGGCTCGCAGGCAGTCGGCAATCGCGAAGAGGCAGTCCAGCTCCTTGACGCGCTCGCCCAGTTCTCCAGTTCGCCGCCGGAGCGCCGTCTCGATCCAGCGCATTTCGGCGATCTGCTCCCGCAGGTCGCAGACCTCGCCGTGTGCGTCCCGCAGAGCCTTCAGGAGCTCGTCCCGCGACGGGTCCGGGGGGTGCTCGCGCTTCGGATTCAAGGCCACCCGAGTCCTTCCGCGATCACAGATGATAGTGGCCGGCTGCTTCGGGCTGATAGGGAACGGCCACGATCTTGATCCTTCGCATCCCCGCGGGAACGGCCCACTCGATGGTGTCGCCGACGGAGTAGCCGAGGATGGCTGTGCCGATCGGGGACAGGACGGAGATCCGGCCTTCGTCCGCCTGCGCGTCCTGGGGGAAGACCAGCGTGTACGCCATCTCCTCATCCGAATCCAGGTCGCGCAGCCTGACCCTCGAATTCATGGTGACGACCTCCGATGGCACCTGGCGGGGATCGACAACATGGCTTCGCTGCAATTCCTCGGCCAGGCTCTGCAGATCACCCCGGTCCCGGTGGCTGAATTCTCGCGCGACGGCCAGCAACTCCTCCAGCCTCTTGCGGTCCTGGCTCGTGATGGAAATCTCTCTCTTGCTCATGTTGCCTTTCCGAATTTCCCGATTGTGTCACGTCCGACCCGCCCAACGCAACCCCTGCGGCCGGCGGGCCGGCGTGGACCATCCCCGGTTTTCCATCCAGAGGCGAAGAGGGACAGTTCTGGTTGACGGGGGCCGCAGGGGTCGGGGAACGCGGCCGGCCCCAGCGTGTGCCATGAGCCGTATATGCGGAAGAGTGCGGCGATGCCGCCGGCCAAGGCGTCGTAGTGACGGTGGTTCCCTCCGGTGTCTTCCGCCCGCAGGGTACGGGGTTCACTGGCTTGGAACCGCCATTTCACTTCCCAAGGCCCCTCTCCAGACCTCCCGCCCGCATGAGCTGGCCCTTTCGGCCCCGCTCAGCAAAGACGCATGGGGATAGTCCACATGAATATGGGGGTTGGCATCCAAGCCTGCGGGTTGTTAGCATCCGAACTTTGCAGCAGGGCTGAAGAAAGGGTTCGTATCCGGTGGAGAAGAATGGGCGTGATGCGTCAATGTGTGGTGGCGGTGGGCATCGGCGTCGGATCGCTGAACGTTGCCTCCGCAGCGTGGTCCTACCTTGACAATGGAACCGTGAAGATCGGCGTGGACAACGCCCGCGGCGCCTGCATCGGGTGGTTTTCGACGTCCGGCGGCGCGAATCAGCTGAACAACTACGACAACGGACGGTTCATTCAACAGTCGTATTACGGCGACACGGACGGCTCGGACTGGAATGGCACCCCGTGGCGCTACAACCCCGTCCAAGGCGGCGGCTGGCGCCCTCAATGGCCCGCGCTGTTGTTGAGCTTCAGCAACAGCGGCGGGCGAATCTACGCCAAGACCCGTCCGTGCCACTGGGCGACCGGCGCGCTTCTGCCGGAAGTGGTCATGGAGCAATGGATCACCCTGAAGGGGAACGTGGCCCATGTTCGATTCAGGATGACCTATTCGGGAAGCTCCCACACATATTTCGGGGGCCAGGAGATGCCCGCGGTATTCGCCGATTACGCGTTGTCGGATCTTGTCTATTACGGGGGCGCCCGGCCGTGGAAGAACGAGGCGCTGACGAGCATTGCCGTACCGGGATTGACGACGCCCGCGAATGTGGCCTACAACCGGAGCGAGCACTGGGCGGCCTATGTGCATCCCACGACCCGCCGGGGCATCGGCGTGTACACCCCGGACACCGTGCGGATGACCTCCTACCGGTATCTGGCCGGATCCGGTTCGACCGGCCCGACGGCGCCGAGCTGTTCCTATTTTGCCCCGGTCCGGCGATTTGCGTTGATGTCCGGAATGGCGGTCGAGCACGACCTTTTCATTACCATCGGCACCGAGACGGAGATCCGGAGCCGGTTTTGCGACATCCATGCCGCCGGCTTCGACGCCGATAACGATGGCATCGACGACCCATGGGAATACGTGCATTTCGGATCCATCGATACGGCCGACGCCGCCTCGGATTACGACGGTGACGGTCTGACGGATGCCGACGAATACCGGGCCGGGACCGATCCGAAAGACCCGTACTCCGCGTTCCTCGTGCGGGGCGTGCCGGACCAGTCCCTGCTCTGGGACGGAAACTGGGGCCGCCGCTATCGCATGCAGCAGACATCCGACCTTCTGACGCCCGAATGGACCGACGTCCACGTCAATTACTCCGGGAACCCGAATCTTAACAATTTCTCCCCGGCCCCCTCCGGGCCGCGCCGGTTTTTCAGGGTGCACGCATCGAGAGACTTGCCGGCCCAGGTTCCCGGATGGGATTTCGAAGAATCCGCTCCGGGGATCGGATGGCTTCCGACCAACGCCAACGCGACCCTCGAGGTCGTCGACGGCGTGCTGCGAATGAAGTGGACAGCCAGCCCGACTAATCATGTTGCGACCGACCAGCCTATCCCCCTGCTGCTGGATGCGGTCGCCTATGGGAAACTGTCGATCCGGATGAGAAACGAGAGCGCCTCGAACCGAATGGTGGTGTGGTTCCTGCGCGACAACGAAACCACGTGGCACTCCGACAGATCGTTCATCATCACTCCATCCACCCACGACACGGAATTTAAAACGTACGAAGCGAATCTGGCCACCAACGCCAACTGGTCGGGCACGATCCAGCGCATCCGGTTGAATATGGTCAACGCAACCACCGGGTCCTGCGACTTCGATTATCTGATGTTCTATTAGCCGGTGCAGTTCTGCCGCTCTGTCTGCGGAAACCCGCGTATGAAATCGCATCGCCCCCACGACCCTGATCCCGCCCTCGCCGCAGGGCGGTGGGACCGCGCACCGCCGCCCCGCGGGACGGTGGTCAGAATGTGCAACAGGTTGGTCAGATTGTCCCTTTCGGCCTTGCCCCGCCCGGGGGGATACTCCATTGGAAATCTCAGGCCGGGATCGATCGCGAGTCGGCCCGCGCCGGGCGGCACGGGGCACGTCGACGGGGCGATGGCGCTGTTCTGGAAAGGGCGACAAGGATGAAGACTTCGATTCGCGCGATCGGGATGTCGGCGGCTTTGGCGTTCGGCCTGGTGGCGGGTCGGCCCGCGCTTGCGGCGACGCTCACGTGGGATGCCGACACCGGGACCGGCGGCCCGCAGAACGGCGCGGGCACGTGGCAGACCGGCATCGGGGCCCTCTGGTGGGACGGGGCCGCCAACACAACGTTCACCGACGGCGATACCGCGATCTTCGGCACGAACACCACGGGAACCTCCGCTTATACGATCACGGTGGTGAATACGGTGCGCACACCCCTGCTGATCTTCAGCAACTACACCACGACCGCCAACGCCAAGTACACCCTGACCGGCGGGACCATCGACCTCGGAACCGGCGGGAAGATCTCGACCATCGCCAATACCACCCCGGGTCTGGGGCCGGGTCTGGGGCCCGTCATCAACTCCTCCATTGTCGCCACCAACCTGACCACGGAGGGCGCGGGATATCTTTACTGGGGCGGAGCCAACGCGCTTCGCGGAACCCTGACCGTCGGCAACGGTCCGCGGCTGGTCATCAACGTCCTCGGCGCCATCCAGGGCGGCAATAACGCCCTCGACACGATCGTCCTTAACGCGGGCAAACGGATCGAGCACAACGCCGCGGGCACGTACACGACGCCGATCGAGATGGGCGGAGGCGGCGCGACCCTGAGCACCCAGATCGAGGGCGTGACGCTGGCCGGGGATGTCACGATCGGCGGCACGGGCAACAATAATCTCAACGTGGATTTCGCGCGGAGGCTGACCTTCACGGGGGCCTTCTCCGGAAGCGGCAACCTGGCGTTCATCTTCGCCGGCACCGGCAGCGGAACGAACCTGTTCAAGGGGCAGGCGACCTATACCGGGGCGACGTACATCGCAGGGGACAACGACCTCGTCATCCTCTCCGGCGGCGACAACCGGCTTCCGGTCACGACGACGGTCGCCATGAATACCAGCGGAACGAAACTGGTCCTGGGCGACGGCGACGGGAGCGTGAACCAGACGATCGCGGGACTGGCGGGGAATAACGCTCTGGCGCGGGTCGTGGGCGGCAATGCGGCGGTGTCGACGCTGACGATCGGCGGCGCGCCCGGCGTGATGTCGACGTTCATCGGCGTCCTCGGCGGGCCCGGGGCGAACGAGGACAACCTCGCGCTCGTGAAGACGGGCGGCGGCGCGCAGGTGCTCACGAACGCCAACACCTACACCGGCGGCACGACCATCAACGGCGGCACGCTGGATTTCGCGCGGAAAGCCGCCCTGCCGTTCACCGGCAATGTCGTCGTCGGCGCGAACGGCGCGGTGGCGCTCGGCGTCGATGCCGCCGGGTTCGACTTCTGGTCCACGGGGGACATCGACGCCCTGTGGGCGAACGCCCTCCTGGGGTTCACCCTCGACGCATCCTCCCGGATCGGCATCGACACCCGGGTGGAGGACATCACCTACGCGAGCGATCTGTCGACCCGCGGCCTGATCAAGCTTGGCCCGTACGCCCTGACGCTGACCGGCAACAACACGTATGCCGGCGGGACGGAGATCTACAACGGCACCCTCATCGTCGGCGCGAACGCGCTGGGCACGGGGCAGCTCGTCCTCGGCGGCGGCACGCTGTCCAACACGGTGAGCCGGTCGATTCCGGACATCATCAACCTCGCGGCCGTCAGCACCGTCGGCGTCGCGTCGGCGACGACGTTCACGATCGCGGGCGGCACCACGAACGGCGGCGGGCTGACCAAGACGGGCGAGGGCTCGCTGACGATCTCCGGCCCTGCCGCGCACCGCGGGACGACCGTCTTCGAACAGGGGACCATCCAGATCGAGGCTTCCGGCGGCCTGCGGACCGGGTTCGACATTGTCCTGGGGACGGTCTCGAACGCGCCGGCGGTGCTGGACCTGCAGGGCGGATCGATCAGCGGCAGGACCTTCTATGTCGGACAGGGTTCCGCCGGACGGACCGGCATCGTGAACCACGTGTCCGGCGACGTCGATCTGACCGGGCAGAACGGGCTCCTGGTGGGGAACGGCGGGGGATCCGTCGGCATCTACAACCTTTCGGGCGGAACGCTGAGGGCGAACACCGACATGGGAATGGCGGGGTACGGGATCATCCTCGGCGTCAATGGGGGCTCCACCGGAATCCTGAATGTCACCGGGGGCACGCTCGAGACCCGCCGTCTGGAAGCCGGCCGAGACTGGGCGGAGAGCGGCCTGCCGGGACTCTTCACCCAATCCGCCGGGACGACGGTCGCCGGGGATCTCGCCGTGGCGGGCGGGCAGAACCAGCGCAGCGAGTTGACGGTGTCCGGCGGCACGTTCACGGCGACGAACTTCTATGCCCTCGCGCACAGGACCGGGGCCACGGGCATCCTCCACTTGGCGGCGGGCGCCACGGTCCACCTCAAGGGCATCCCGACCGCCCGGGGCGCCAATTCCTACGCGGAGTTGACGCTCGACGGCGCGGTCGTCCGCCCCCTCGCCGCGACCAACGCCTTCATGAGCAACCTGACCCGGGCCTTCGTCACCACCAATGGCGCGATCTTCGACGTGGCCACGGGGCGGGACATCACGATCGCGCAGTCGTTCGAAGACGCCGCGGGCCAGACCGGGATCTTCGTCAAACGGGGCGCGGGCGTGCTGTCGCTGACCGGCACCAACAACGCCTTCACGGGCGTGACCACGGTGGAACAGGGCATGCTCTCCTCCACCAGCCAGGGCGCCGCCGGGGCGACCCCCCTGATCGTGGTTTCGAACGCGGCGACCTATCGTGTGAATTTCCCCACGCTCGGCACCATCACCAACGATTTCCGGCTCGCCGGCGCGACGGCGACCATCCAGTACTGGCAGAACAGCGCCCAATTGAACCTGGCGGGGCAGATCACGCTCGACGGCGGCGGCCGGATCATGACCTTCAATGGGGGGACCTCGACGAACGTCGTCGAGAGGGGCATCGCGGGGACGGGCAACCTGACGCTTTCGGCCAATGCCGCGAACAACGGCGACGGCGTTCTGGTGCTGGAAGGGCAGTCCAGTTACACCGGCGACACGATCCTGACCACGGCCTCCGCCCGGTTCAACCGCACCCGCATCGACACGGACAACGCGCTGCCCGTGACGACGCTGCTGCGGGTCCAGACCGGCGCCGTGGGCGGGGCGCTGCTCAACCCGGGCGTGCCGGAGACCCTGTGGACGAGGTTCTCCCTCAACGGGCACAGCCAGGAGGTCGCGGGGATCACGTCGTTCAATCAGTATGCCGGCCAGACGAACTCCATCGTCGGAGGGGCGGCCGCCCTGTCCACGCTGACGGTCAACAACCCGTCCGACCACACCTTCGCCGGCCGCATCGGTGGCGGGGGCGCCAACGAGGACAACCTCGCCCTGGTCAAGAAGGGCACGGGCACGCTGACGCTGACGTTCGACAACACCTACGCCGGCGCGACGACCGTCGAGGCCGGCCGGCTGGCGGTGCACGGCGCCCACACGGGGGGCGGACTGATCACCGTCACGGGCGGCACGCTGGGCGGAACGGGGTCGGTGGGCGCCGTCACGATCGGCCCCGTCGGAACTCTCGCCCCCGGCGCCAGCATCGGGACCCTGTCGGCCGCCAGTCTGACCCTCGACGGCGGCGCCTCGCTCGACTGGGAATTGGACGACGACGGGTTCACCTCGGACCTACTCGTCCTCTCCGGCGCGCTCGCCAAGGGCGCCCTCGGCGCGTGGGCGTTCGACTTCCTCGGCACGGGCGCGGTCGGCTCGTATACGCTGATCACGTTCGGCACGACCGATTTCGCGACGGGCGACTTCGCGGTGACCAACCTGAAGCCCGGCCTCAGCGGCGGCATTGCCGTGAATGCGAACGATGTCACGCTGACCGTCGTCCCCGAGCCCGCCTCGCTCGGCGTGCTGGGCCTCCTGACCGTCGCCGCCCTCCTGCGCCGGCGTGCGCGGGCGCACGGCTGAGAACAGCCGGCGGTCCCGCCCCGGTCTGCCACGTGCGTTTCGCGGCCGTTCTTGCAGTCCGTAATCCGCGCACCATGCCCCCTTCACCAACCACAGGCGGAGGACTGTGATCCGATCCTATCTCCGGAACGGAGTCCGTCGCCGGATGGCATTCGCGTCAGCCATTGGACTGCATCACGAGGCGGGCGCTCGCGATCTGCTCCGCCGTACCAAGGATCAGAAGGCGATCCCCGACACGCAGCGGCATGTCCGGGTCGGGATTCGTGTATCTCTCCCCGCCGCGCTCGAAGGCGACGACCGTGGCCCCGGAACGAGCCCGCAGGCTGATCGAGCGAAGGGTGAGTTCGCCGCCTCCGCGCGACAGGGATGGAATGACATAGTTCTCCATCTCGATGGCATCGGCCACGGGAGAGGACACGAGAGGCCCGCTTTCCGACGGACTGGAAGAAAACACCGCATGAAGAGCCGTCTCCGCACGGGAATAGACCTGGGACAGCCGTCGCCGGGCCCAGATGGCGCCCACCACCGCAACGACACCCAGAAGGATCAGGATCTCGCGGGATGGCAGTAGCGCCGAACTGAGGATGACGGTCAGCAGGACCAGCGCCCCGACGCCGAACAATGTGATGGCGTGCGTCAGGAACGTCCGCACGTGCCGGGGCCATCCTCCCTTCAAGTCGAGGGGCAGCGCCGACTCGGCAAGCAGCATCCCCAACGCCTCAATCTTCCGGACACTCACTACGTAGAGCGGCAGGCTGATCGCCGCAGCGCCCAACCAGAGGATCGCGGCAAAGAGGCCCGGCCGCCCGAT
>CAYODK010000164.1:0-12886 GCA_964402695.1 uncultured Verrucomicrobiota bacterium | reverse complement strand
GAGGGAGATGGGATCGCCGGCGGTGTGTCGAAGGACTGCTGGGATTGGAGGACCGCGATGCGCGGTAGGCGGATCCCCGACGAGGTCTGGATGGACCGCGCGCTGGCGCTGGCGCGGCGGGGCGAGGGCCTGACCCGTCCCAATCCCCCGGTCGGCGCGGTGGTGGTGCGGGGCGGGCGCATGGTGGGGGAGGGCTGGCACCGCCGCGCGGGGGGGCCGCACGCGGAGGTCCATGCGCTTCGCGCCGCCGGCGCGGCGGCCAGGGGCGCCACGGTGTACGTGACCTTGGAGCCCTGCTGCACGCGGGGCCGGACGCCGCCGTGCACCGATGCCCTCCTGGCGGCCGGCGTGAGGCGGGTTGTGGCCGCGACGAGCGATCCGAATCCGGCCCACCGCGGCCGCGGCCTGCGCACGCTGCGCGCGGCCGGCGTCGAGGTCGCCTGCGGGGTGCGGCGGGCGGAGGCCGAACGGCTTCTCGAGCCCTTTGCCCAGTGGATCGTGTACCGGGAGCCGTGGGTGGTTCTGAAACTGGCGATGACGCTCGACGGCCGCATTGCGGATGCCTCGGGAGCCTCCCGCTGGATCACCGGTCCCGCGGCCCGCGCTCTGGTGCAGGAGGAGCGCCGGCGATCGGATGCCATCCTCGTCGGCATCGGCACCGTGCTTCGCGACGACCCATCGCTGCTGCCCCGGCCGGATGGCGGCCGCCGCCCCTGGCGCGTCGTCGCGGATCCGCACGGCCGCACGCCGGCGACCGCGAGGATCCTGAGCGACGGGGCCGTGCCGCAGACGCTGATCGCCGTCGGCCCCGACTGCGATCCCGCCCGGGCGATGACCTTCCTCCGGCGCGGCGCGTCCGTCGCCGTGGTCGACGCGGCGCCGGACGGGCGTCTCGCGGTCCGGGCCCTGCTCGACCACCTGGGAAAGCTCGGGGTGCTGCGGGTCCTCTGCGAGGGCGGGGCCGAGATGGCCGCGTCGCTGCTCGACGCGCGCGCCGCCGACGAACTTCTGCTGTTCTATGCGCCGCGCATCCTCGGCGGGCGGTCGGCCGTTCCGGCGGTCGGCGGGGAGGGCCGCGCGCTGGGTTCGGCGCTCGGCTATGGCATCACGGAGACCTTCATGGCGGGTCCGGACCTCGTGGTCCGGGCGCGCCCCGAATGACGGGAGGACGGAACGTGTTCACGGGAATCGTGCAGCGGATGGGACGGATCGCCGAACTCGACCTGAAGGAGGAGTGGGGGCGCATCGGCGTCGATGCCGGCGCGTGGGACCGGCCGATCGAGATCGGCGAGAGCGTGGCCGTGTGCGGGACCTGCCTCACGGTGAAGGAGTGCGACGGCGGCATCCTCCGTTTCGACGTGCTGCGCGAGACGTTCCGCCGGACCAACCTCGGCGAGAAGGCCATCGGCGCCATGGTGAACCTGGAGCGCGCGCTCCGCTGGGGCGACCCGCTCGGCGGGCACATCATGATCGGCCATGTCGACGGGATCGCGCGCGTTCGCGCGGTGCAGCCGGTGGGGCGCGACTGGCGATTCGAGTTCGAGTGTTCGAAGGAACTCATGGACGGCATGGTCTTCAAGGGTTCGGTGTCGGTCGACGGCGTCAGCCTGACGATCGCCGACCTGGGCGCCGATTCGATCGGGATCCACATCATCCCGCACACCTACGAGATCACGTGTTTCGGGCAGTACCGGCCCGGCGATGCCGTGAACATCGAGGTCGACATCCTGGGCAAGTTCGTCCGCCGCTACGTCGAGCGCGGCGTGGCCTTCCCGGGCATGACGTGGGAAGCGCTCCGGCAGGCCGGCCTGATCGGCGAAGGTGCGGTTCCGTCCGACGGTTGACGCGGCCACAGACACCGGGCCCGTGTCCAGGGATCGGACGGGAGGCTCCGCTGCCCTTCCAGGGGTTGGACGTTCAGTCCGGGGGAGAGTCGTCGTGCCGGCGGCGCAATCGCCTCGCCGCCGCCAGCAGGGCGGGCGCCAGCAACAGGACGGTCGCCGGCTCCGGAACCACATCGAACTCGACGACGTACGCGAGGTTGTTCGCCGCGCTGACGTCATTCCACTGGCCCGCCGTGCCGAGGAATCCCATGCCCGCCGGCCATCCGCGCAGCGCGATCCCCGCGGCGTCCTGGTTCGCGTTGAAATCGTCCGGTTCGAACTGCGTTCCGGCCGGATTGCCCCAGTTGTTGTAGAGGCCGCCGACAACGGTTCCGCCGGCGTTCCCCATCCAGAATTGCGCGTTGTCGACCGACCACAGCCACGTGCCCTCGGCGCCAAGGTCGTTGGCGCCGATCCAGACGTACTCGACGCCGCCGCCATCCGGTGCGGTCTGGGTGATCTGGTTGGAAATGGAGAGCATCCGCGCGAAGATCGCCGAATTCTCCGCCACGGTGTCGACCCGGGCCAGGTATCCCGTCGCGCCGCCGTAGGTCATCGCGCCCGCGACGTCGCGTGCAACGATCCAGTTCGTCGCCGAGCCCGCCCCGTGGATCTGGTACGTGTGCCCGTTGAAGAAGAGGGTGTCGAGCAGGGATCCCTGGGCTGCCGACGCGGCGAGCAAGGCCAGTGCGATGGTGATTCGCCTCATTCCGAGTCACTCCTGACTCGACATTCTGGCCGGGGGTGCGGCCGGAGGCAAGGTTGAACTTCCACAATTTCGAGACGGACCGTTGACGCATGGCCCCCGGTTGGCTATGGTGCCTTCATGTGTGCAACGGGAGGGAACCGGCGGTGCTGAAGACTCTTCAAGACCTGCTGCAACTTCAGGAACTCGACCGCCGCGTGATCCAGCTTCGCAAGGACTTGGAGGATATCCCGGCCCGCAAGGAACGAACCCGCCTTCGTCTTCAGGATCGCGAAGAGGCCTTCCA
Organism: uncultured Verrucomicrobiota bacterium; assembly: GCA_964402695.1. Lineage (GTDB taxonomy): Bacteria > Verrucomicrobiota > Kiritimatiellia > PWTM01 > PWTM01 > VGWF01. The sequence goes on along the minus strand of CAYODK010000164.1, from coordinate 10,011 downwards.
GAAGGCCGAGGCCGCGTGGAAGCACGAATCCCTCGAGATCAAGAAGATCGAGATGGACATCGACGAGGCCAAGGAGAGCATCCGCCGCTTCCGCCAGCAGCAGTTCGAGGTCAAGACCAACGAAGGGTACCGCACGCTGGTGCACGAGATCGAGGTGGCCACGAAGAAGATCCGGGAGTTGGAGGATGCCGAACTCGTGCGGATGGAGAAGGCGGAGCAGCTCAAGGACGTGCTCACCCGGACCCGGCGCGAGGTCGACGAGGAACGGATCCGCGTCGAGCGCGAATGCGCGGAGATGGACCAGCGGGCCGCGGCGCTGCAGCAGGAAGTGAGCGCCCTCGACGGGGACCGGACCTCGAGGTCGGAAGGCGTCGACGAGCAGTGGCTGGGCCGGTACAACCGGATCATGAAGCACGTGGGCGATGCGGCCATCGTTCCGGTCGACCACGGCACCTGTGGCGGCTGCCACATGAAACTGCCCCCGCAGGTCGTTCACGATACGCGCCGGGCCGATGCAATCACGGCGTGCACGTTCTGCGGCCGGATGCTATATTGGCGAGAGTAGGAAGCCGGTCGGTCCGGGGTGCGCGGTCGCTCCCTCCGTTCGTGGAGGGGGAGGAAAGTCCGGACTCCGCAGGGCAGGATGCCCCGTCGCAAGGCGGGGGGCCTTCCGCGATATCGGAAGGAACGGAAAGTGCCACAGAGACCATACCGCCCCGATTCGTCGGGGTAAGGGTGAAAAGGTGGTGTAAGAGACCACCGGTCCCGCGTAAGGCGGGGCGCAGGGCAAACCCCGTCCGGAGCAAGGCCAAATAGGGAACCGGAGGCGGCCCGTCTCGAGTCCCGCAAGGGGCGCGGTTCCGGGTTGGCCGCATAGATAAATGACCGCGGACAACAGAATCCGGCTTACGGCCCCGGCCGGCCGGTGTTTCCTGCAAGGGGCATGAGCGGACCAGGCATTTCAGGCGGATCGGGGTGGGCGGGTGCCCTGGTGCACCGGCTGACGTGGCTGCTTGTCGCCGCCCTTGCGGCTTCGGTCTTTCTCGCCTGGCGCCATGTGCGCGGTCCTTCCGGCCCCCGGGAGAGCGCCCCCGTCCGCCCGTCGATCTCGCCGCAGTGGCCGGACACGCCCACCATCGACCGCCGCGAGTGGGCTGTTCTGCGCGCGTCGACGTCCGCCTGGCTCGGCACCGGCGGCGCCTCCAACGCCGCGCCGGGCCGGTATCGCCTGGCCGGGACGTTCCTCGTCGCCGAGGGCGGGGAGGGGGCGGAGGCCGGGTACCGCAAGGCGATTCTCGACGACATGCAGGCGAAGCGTCAGCACCTGCTGGGCGAGGGGGAGACCGTCGACGACCTGCGGGTCGTCCGCGTTCACTCCGACCGCGTGGTCGTCGACATCGGCGGCCGGGTCGAGGTGCTGGGTCTCGGGTTCACCGGCGGGGCGGGGGAGGCCCCGTCCCCCGTCAGCGCCGTGGCTGCGGCGGCCGCCGGCATGGAGGCCCTCGAGACGACCCGGTTCGGGAAGCGCGTGCAGGAGAACCGCTGGGTCCTGAACCGCGAGGAACTCATGCGGTACTACCGCGACATCCTGGACGCGCCGGAACGTATCGCGAAGCTCTACGACACGTTCCGTCCCGACTACACGGAGGGGAAGATCAGCGGCTACCAGATCGCGATCCAGGGCGAGGAGGACTTCCTTCGCGACGTGGGGCTGCGCGAGGGGGACAAGGTCCGCATGGTCAATTCCATGCACATGACGAGCCAGTCGCGGGCGGAGTTCTTCCTCGGCGAGTTCGTCAAGGAACGGCTGAACGCCGTCGTGCTCGACATCGAGCGGGACGGGGCTCCGCAGAAGATCGTCTATCTCATCCGCTGACGGCGCCGGCTGCGCGGCGGTTCACGGTCCCGCCTCTCCCGGACAGCCCCCCGGGCCTCCGAGGGGCGGAAGTCCACAAGCTTGCGATGCGTGTCGACGCGCACGATGTCGACCTCCAGCGCATGGCCCGGCGACGCGCGCATGGCGCGGCCGCCCCGCAGGTAGTGCCCCGGAACCAGGCCCCGCTGCAACGTCGACACCACCTCCACGAGCAGGCCGCGCGGGATGATGCCGGTGACCACGGCGGGGAGGGGACCGGTCTCGCCGCGATCGAGGAGGTCATGGTAGTACCCGATGCGCTTGAGATCCACGCTCTCCCGCTCGGCCTCCTGCGCGGCGCGCTCCGTGCGCGAGGCGTGGAGGGCGATGCGCGCGATCTCGTCGTGGCCGTACGGCGGCTCCGAGCCGGCCTCCAGGGCGCCCAGGATGCGATGGACCACGAGGTCCGGGTAACGGCGGATCGGCGACGTGAAATGCGTGTAGGGTTTGAAGGCCAGTCCGAAATGGCCCGCGCAGCGCGGCGAGTACTCGGCCCGCTTGAGGTGCCGCAGGATCGCGACGGCGACCGGGTACTCGATCGGCGTGCCGGAGACCCGCGAGACGAGACCGTTGAGCGAGGCGCTGTCGGGCGCGAATCCGTGGACGCCGAGCCCGGCCAGCGCGTCGGCCATGCCGGCCCACTGCTCCTCGTCCGGAGGTTCGTGGATCCGGTACAGGGCCGGAACGCGCGCGCGCGCCATGCGCCGCGCCACGGCCCGGTTGGCCGCGAGCATGAACTCCTCGATCAGGCTGTAGGCCTCGTCCGCGCCCCGGCGGCGGATCGCCGCCACCCGGCCGGCGGTGTCCAGTTCGATGCGGACTTCCGGCACGTTGAAGGCGAGGGCGCCCGCGGCCAGCCGGAGGCCGCGCATCCGCGCCGCGAGCGCGCCCATGTCGCGGAGGACCGACCGGAGTCCCGCGTCGAGCGCGTCCTGCATCCCGCCGGCGAGGAGTCCCTGCACGGTGTCGTAGTCGAGGCGTGCGCGGGACCGGATCACGGAGGGGAACGTCTCCTCCTCGACGACGCGGCCGTCCGGATCGAGGACCATGCGGACGGTGTGACACAACCGGTCCGCGTCGGGCCGCAGGCTGCAGACGTCGGTCGTCAGGTCACGCGGCAGCATCGTGAGGGTCCGGTCCACGAGGTAGACGCTGGTTCCCCGCTCGCGGGCCTCGCGGTCGACCGCGCCGCCGGCGGGGACGAAGTGCGCGACGTCGGCGATGTGCACGTGGAGATCCCACCGGCCGTCCGGGCGCGGGGCCAGGGAGACTGCATCGTCGAAGTCCTTGGCATCCGCCGGATCGATGGTGACGGCGGCCAGGGCGCGGAGGTCACGGCGTCCGTCGAGGTCCGAGTCCGCGACATGCGGGCTCAGCCTCCGCACTTCCTCGCCCACGGGGCGCGGGAACTCGGCGGACAGGTTGTGCTGGCGCAGGAGGACGGCCATGTCGACGCCCGGTTCCTCCGGGCGGCCGAGATCCTCGACGGCGCGTCCCGACAGGAGCGTGGCCGCGGGATTCCATGCGTCCAGTTCCACGGCCGCCATGCGGCCGTCCTCGCGGCGCATCCCCGGGGCGAACTCGCGGATGCGGACGGTGGACGGGAACCGCGGGTGGGCGGGGATCAGGTACCAGTAGTAGGCGGTCTGTTTCACGAGCCCTGCGAGGACGGGATGCCTGCGCTCGACCACGCGCCGGACGCGTCCGCGGGCCTCTTCCGGCCCGGCCGGCCGCCGGCTCCGTCCCCGCCTCGCGGCGCCGCCGGGGAGCCGCTCGACAACGACGAGGTCGCCGTGGATCGCGTTGCGGAGGTCGGCGGGATCGATCCGGATCTCCGCGCCCGGATGCGCCGGATCGTCCACCGTCCCGTAGCCGCGCACGTGAACGGCGAGGTCGCCGGTCACGGTCCGGCCCGCATCGGGACGGGCCCAGCGGTTCTTCCGCAGCAGCACGATTTCGCCCGTGGCCTGCAGGTGGCGGAGGAGGGCGCGGAGTTCTCGGCGCCGCCCGGGAGGAAGGCGGAGGGCGCCGGCGATCTCGCTGCGCGTCATCGGCCGGTAGCGCGGCGCGTCGATGAACTGTTTGAAGGCATCCGCCAACGATGGTAAGAACTCCTGCATACGGGAGGCAATGGTAGCAGCCGCGGGCCGGTCGCGCCACCCGCCGCCCGGTGGGGTTCACCGTGAAAGTGGTCTTTTGCAGCAGCGAGATCGCACCCTTCGCATCGACCGGCGGGCTGGGGGAGGTGGCCCGTTCGCTGCCGGCATCGCTGCATCGGCTCGGGCTCGACGTCTGGCGCGTGATGCCGATGTACCGGCAGGTCATGGAGGGCGGCCACCGGCTTCACGACACCGGGCTCCGGCTGAAGATCCCGATCGGGTTCCGCGTGCACACGGCCGAAGTGTGGATCCACCAGGAGGGGGACGCGGCGACCTATTTCATCCGCCGCGACGAGTATTTCGACCGGCGCGAACTGTACGCGCTGCCCGAGCGAGACTACACGGACAACTTCGAGCGGTTCGTGTTCTTCCAGAAGGCCGTGGTCGCCCTGATCGACGCGCTGGGGTTCGCCCCCGACATCGTGCACGGAAACGACTGGACCTCCGGACTGATCCCGCTCTACCTGCGGCATGGCACGAGCGGCGTCGGGCGGGCGGGGCGGGAGGCTCCGGTGTTCACCGTGCACAACCTGGCCTACCAGGGGATCTACCCGGGCACCGAGTTCGCGCTGACCAACCTTCCGTTCTCGTGCTTCTCGATCGAAGGCGTGGAGTTCTTCGGAAACATCAACTGCCTCAAGGCCGGCCTGACCTCCAGCGCCGTCTCCACCACGGTGAGCCGGAGCTACGCGGACGAGATCCGGACCGCCGAGGGAGGCTGCGGCCTCGACGGGGTCCTCCGGTCGCTCAAGGACCGTCTCGTCGGAATCCAGAACGGCGTCGACGACGAGATCTGGAACCCGGCCCGGGACCCGTTGATCAAGTTCCCGTACGACCCTGCGAACCCCGCCGGGAAGGCCGGGTGCAAGTCGGCGCTCCTGGCCCGGTCCGGATTCGCCCGCGCCCTCGAGATCCCGCTCATCGGCATGATCTCGCGCCTGGTCGACCAGAAGGGCTTCGATCTCCTCGCGGAGGCGATGCCGGCGCTCATGGAGATGCCCCTCAAGATCGTCCTCCTGGGAAGCGGTCAGGACAAGTACCAGGCGCTCTGCACGGAGTGGGCGCGCCGCTGGCCGGACCGGTTCAGCGCGACCCTGGGGTTCGATCACAAACTGGCCCATCGGATCGAGAGCGGGTCGGACATGTTCCTGATGCCGTCCCGGTCCGAGCCCTGCGGACTCAGCCAGCTGTACGCCCTCAAGTACGGGACCATTCCGATCGTCCACGCCACGGGGGGACTGAAGGACACGGTGCACGAGGCCGGACCCGACGGAACGACAGGGAACGGCTTCCGTTTCGAGCCGTACTCCGTGCCGGAGATGCTCGCCGCGGTGCGCCGCGCCCTCGACCTCTATGCGCGTCCCGACGCATGGAGCACCCTGCGCCGCCGCGCCATGGAGGAGGACCACTCCTGGCGCAAGGTTGCATCCGAATACGTGGCCCTCTACGAGCGCGCCAAGGCCCAGCCCGGGCCTGTGAACAACCGTCCCTGATCCCGGCCTTCGCCCGGCCCGGCCCTAGAGGCGGCCAACGCTGTGGATAACCCCGCACAACAACCTATTGCGCAACCCCGCATCCGGAAGGCGACATAACATATATTATGCGACGTTCTGGAAAGGGGCCTTCAGGCGGTGCAATCGTGATTCCTGATCGCAGATCCCGGACGGGCTTGCGTCGGAGTGCCGGTCGGGATTGAACCCGGCCGGGGGCGTCGCTATAGTCGGCGCAACATCGTAACCGCCCGGCTCGTCGTCCGACGTGTAGGTCGGCGGGCCCGGGTCCACTCGAAGGCGAACGTGAAGAAAGTCATCAACGACCTCATCCAATTGCAGGACCTCGTCGAAGCCCGTGCCCAGCAGGAGACCCTGGCCTCCCGCGGACGGCTCGACCAGCTCGAGCAGTCGATCGCGGCGATGCTCGGCGGTCTGCCCCCGGAGACGGCCACCCAGTTCCAGCGACTCCAGAAGCGAAGCCATCAGGCGATCGTCCCGGTCGTGAACGGGGTCTGCGGCGGATGCGGCATGGCCATCCCGGTCAGCCAGGTCCATGCCGTGCATGCGGCGATCTCGCTGCACACCTGCCCCGCCTGCAGCCGCTTCCTCTACTATCCCGAGGACTCGGCGCCGAGGCGGCTTCCCCAGAAGCGCATGGCGGGCGAACCGGTCAAGGTCGGGATCGCCCGCTTCTCGTCGCCGGGTCTCATGATCCCGTCCGTGGCGGCGATCGAGCGCGACGAGGCGATCGCGGAGATCTGCGGGGTCATGGAGGCCCAGGGGTTTGTCAACAACGGGGCCCGGCTGGCGGAGGAAGCCCTGAAGCGCGAGGCGATCGCGAGCACGGCGTTCGAGCATGGCCTCGCGTTCCCGCATGCCCGCGGGGTCGAGGGCGGCGGACTGACGCTGGCCCTGGGGCTGAGCGCCAAGGGCATCCGCTTCGGCGCGGACCAGCGGTCGCTGGCCCGCATCGTGTTCCTCGTCGCGATTCCGACCGCGGCGAGCGCCTTCTACCTGAAACTGCTGGCGGGCCTCACCAAGACCTTCCAGGAGGAAGCCGCCCGGGCGAAGCTCCTCGATGCCGACACCCAGGAGAAGCTCTGGAAGACCCTCTGCCAGCTGACACGCCGGGCCATTCCGTAGCCCGCGACGCGTTTTCGGTTGCGCACCGGGGGCCGGTTGTGGCAGATTGGTCCCGGATGCGTAGCTCAGTTGGTAGAGCAGCTGACTCTTAATCAGCGGGTCCGGGGTTCGAGTCCCCGCGCATCTACCAGGTTTGCCCCACGCCGGCCGGGACTCCGGATTTTGGCGTGGGGCTTTCCGTTTCCCGGCTACCTCACGATCCCCAGCAGCGCCTTGAAGGAGTCGCCGGCCGCGACGCGTTGAAGTTCGAAGAGCATCATCTCGACGGAGGTCACCGCCGCACCCTCGCGCGCGAGCCGTTCGATCGCGATGCGCCGGTTCTCCGGGGCGCGTGACGAGACGGCATCCGCGACGATTTCGACGTGGTATCCCGCGTCAAGAAGATCACGGGCCGTCTGGTAGACGCACACGTGGGTCTCGATCCCGCACACCACGACCTGCGTGCGTCCCAGTTCCCGGATGCGCTCCAGGAACGCCGGTGCGCCCGCGCAGCTGAAGCAGGACTTCACGAGCGCCGGAGGACTCCCGGCCGCGGCGGCAAGCTCCGGCACCGTCGCCCCCAGCTTCTCCGGGATCTGCTCGGTCACGACGACCGGCACCCCGAGGGCCGCCGCTCCGCGCAGGAGACGCGTCAGGGAGGCCACCAGGGCCTCGCGCTCGTGCATCGCGCCGAGCAGCCGTTCCTGGACGTCGATCAGGACGAGCACCGTGGTCTCGATCTTCAGCATGGTCGTCTCCCCCACCCCGGTCCTACATGGACGCGCCGCCGGTCAGTTCGAAGGCGATCTGGATGTCGCGCGTGTTTCCCCGGTACTCCGCGGGCAGCGCCGGCAACTGGCGCACCGCCTGCAGCGCGCGGTTCACCGATTCGTCCATGAGCGCGTGACCGGACGTGCGGATCACGTCGCGCTTGAGGACCGTGCCGTCGCGCGCAACGCGCACCTCGACGATGACCTTCAGCCCCGACGACGCCGAGAGTCCGCCCGGCTGCTCCCATGCGTCGTACATCGCCTTCCGGACGAGCGCGAAGTACCAGTCGAACGGGAAGTCGCTCACCGGCCCGACCGGCCCGGGCGGTCCCAGCGGCCTGCCCGACGCCAGCATCCGCCGCAATTCCTCCGCCGTCGGAGGCTTCGCCTTCGGCGTGGGAGGCGTCGGGGCCGGCCTGCGCACCTTGACCTTGCTGACCTCGACCTTGGGAGGTTTGGGCTTCGGCGGATCCTTGGGCGGCTCGGGGATGTCCTTCGGCGGCTCCGGCTCCGGTGGCTTCGGTTCCTCGGGTTTGGGCGGCTCGGGTTTCGGCGGTTCGGGCAGCGGCGGCATCTGCAGGTCCGCGATCTGCGGCGACGGTTCCTGCAAGTCGATGAACGTGACCAATTCCCGCGGCCGTTGCGAGAGGAGGCAGCCGCGGAGCAGCGACGAGGCGATGATCGTCCCGAGGATCGCCGCGTGGGTCGCGGCGCTGCCCAGCATCGTCCGGTCTGCCGTCGCGGTCTTCATCTCGGGGTGTCGGACTGGTGGACGAGCGCCAGGCGGGCGATCTTCGCCCCGTGGAGAACGCGGAGGACCTCCGCCACCTTGCCGTAGGCCACGGTCTCGTCGGCGCGGACCATGATCGTCACCTCCGGATCCGCGGCGCCGAGCGCGTTCATCTCCGCGGCGAAGGCATCCATCGCGATCGGCTGCTTGTCGAGGAAGAGCGCGCCCTTCGGGTCGATCGTGACCGTGCGCGTCTGGCGCTCGGGCAGGTCCTGGGCCTTGCCGCGCGGGAGGTTGACGGGGATCCCCTGCTCGATCAGCGGGAACGTGATGATGAACGTGATGAGCAGCAGGAAGGTCAGGTCGATCAACGGCGTGAGGTTGATCTCCTTGATCTCCGAGAGGGCGACGATGGTCGTTCGGCGCGGCATCGGATCACCCGCGGCTGAAGGCGCGCTGCGTCGAGGCCACGAACTCCTGCGAGAAATTGTCCATCTGCACCGCGAGGGTGCGGATGCGGCCCGCCAGCAGGTTGTATCCGATGGACGACGGCAGCGCGACGAGCAGGCCGACCACGGTGGTCAGCAGCGCGCCCGAGATGCCGGGGGCGACCGCCGAGAGGTTGGCCATGCCCTTCAGCGCCATGGCGCCGAAGGCATCGAGCACGCCCCAGACCGTCCCGAGCAGCCCGAGCATCGGGCTGGCGCTGACGGCGGTCATGAGGTGGCCCATGCGGTTCTCAAGGACGAGCGCCTGGTCGGCGACGGTGCGCTCCGTCACGCGGCGGATCACTTCGACCTGCAGGGCCGAGAGCTCGATGCGCGCGATGCGGTCCTCGTCGAGCAGCAGCTGCGGCGCGCGCCCGGACTCGCCCACCTCGGCGCCGAGCGCGGTGCAACCCGCCTCGTAGACGCGGTAGAGAGGGCTCTCCGGGAAGGACTGGTTCCGGAGGAAGAGCGCGAGCGGGTGGCTCTCGCGGCGGAAGGCGGCGATGAACCGGTCCGAGGCGCGCTGCGCGGTCCGGAGTTCGCGGTACTTGGAGACCATCACGCTCCACGCCACGATGGAGGCGACGATCAGCACGACGACGATCAGCTGGCCCGAGAGGAAGTTGCTGTCGCGGAACGCCTGGACGACGTCCGCCACGGGAAACGCCACTCGAAGATCGGGAATCAGGCCCATGGGTCTGGTCACGCCTTTCCGGGGTCCGGCCGTCCGCCTCACCCCACCCGGGGATGATAGACGGCGGAACTCCGCCGGGTCAACCGGCGCCTGATCCGGACACATGCCTTGACGCGTCACCGCCGCAGTGCTAGGAAGCGGCCATGGAGTTCCGGACGCCAGCGGTGCGGAGGGGGGCGGCGGTGGCCGTCGCCGGCTTCGCGGCATTTCTGGCCGGTTGCGGGGGCGGGGGCGAGGCGCGCGAGGAGAACCATCCGATGATGCGCCGGGCCCTGGCCCTGAAGCATGCGAACGACACCGACGGGGCGATCGCGACGTACACCCGTCACCTCGACCGGAATCCCGGCACGGCCCGCGCCCACCTGCAGCTGGCGATGCTGTTCGACCAGGAGCCCCGCGAGGATTTCGTCCGGGCCGTCTACCACTACGAGCGGTACCTCGAGTTCGGACACGACGCGAAGACCCGCGAGTACGCGGAGGAACTGCTCAAGCGCGCGCGGCTCTCCGACGCCGCCAGCCCCTGACCATCTACCGCGACGCTGTGGACCTGAACGAGCTTGCCCCTTCGGCGATGGCTTCGCTGGCCCAGGAAATCGTGGGTGAGGCCACCCGGCAGTGGGGCCAGGCCGACCGCTTTCAC
>CAYODK010000163.1:4636-13073 GCA_964402695.1 uncultured Verrucomicrobiota bacterium | reverse complement strand
AGTTGGTCAGCGGCTTCTCGCAGTAGATGTCCTTGCCGGCGCGCGCCGCGGCGATCGTGATCAGGGCGTGCCAGTGGTCCGGCGTCGAGATCGAAACGGCGTCGATGTCGTCCCGCGCCAGCAGTTCCCGGAAATCGCGGAAGGTGGCGAGCGATCCCTCGCCGATCGGGCGGCCGACCTTGGCCGACTGGTCGACGGCCGTCTTGCCGGCGGCCGCGAGGCCCTTGTTCTCGAAGCCCTTCTCGACATCGCACAGGGCGACGATCTGCGCGTCGGGCTGGGCGATGAAGTTCCGCATGTTGCCCTGGCCCTGGCCGCCGACGCCGATGCATCCGAGGGCGATCCGCTCGCTCGGGGCGACGGTGCCGCCGCGCCCGAGCACCCGGGCGGGCACGATCATCGGCGCCACGGCGCCCAGCGCCGCGCCGCCGGCGCGCTGGAGGAAACCTCTCCGGTTCAGCCTGGTCTTCATTCGCGTTCTCTCCTGTATGACCGCACGGGTCGCCCCGGCGGCGGTTTCAAGCGATCGCCGGCTCCGCGGCTTTCCCCGGCGCCTGCGGCCCGCCGTCCTTCGGCCAGCCGTCGGCCCGGATGCGCCGGCCGCACTCGCGCAGCGTGGCGACGTCGTCGGGGTGAAGGTCGCCCTCCGGCAGCGGTCCGGTGTTCATCAGCAGGTTGCAGCGCGCGGCGTTGGCGGTTCCGAGGCGCCGCAGCGTTTCCGTCGCGTCGAGGTGCTTCCCGTCGTCGCCCTTGCTGTAGCCCCACACGTGCGGCTGGAGCGTGTCGCAGATCTCGTTCCACTTGTCCTTGTTCGACGCCCACGCCTTCGCCGCGATTCGCGCGCTCTCCTCGCCGACGACCTTGCGCACGCGCTCCTCGAGCGACTGGCCGGTGCGCTCGGGGGCGGCGAAGTCCTCCGTGCCCGTCGCCCCCTGCTTGAACGAGATCAGGCACTGCGGCTGGAGCCTGCGGATCATCGCGTAGGTATCATGGATCGGGAAGAGGTCGGGCCGGGAGTAGTAGCCGAAGATCGGATCGAACCAGAGGCCGGCGAGCGGCCCGTAGTTCGTCAGCAGTTCGCGGATCTGCGCGTGGACGAAGTCGATGTAGTGCCGGAAATCCTCGTCCTTCGCGAACTTGTAGGCCGGGTCCGGCGTCGCGTACGCGGGCCGGGCGCTCTTCCACTTCGACACGTCGTTGCCGTAGTAGTACGGGTGGCGCCAGTCCAGCGCGTAGGAGTAGTAGAGGAAGCAGCCGAGGCCCTTCTTCCGGCAGGCCTCTGCGAGTTCGCCGACCAGGTCGCGCCGCGCCGGGGAGGCCTTGGAGTGGTAGTCGTTCTGGGCCGTCTCGAAGAGGCAGAAACTGTCGTGGTGGCGCGCGGTGAGGTTGACGTACTTCATGCCGGCCTCGCACGCGAGATCGGTGATGAAGTCCGCGTTCCACTTCGAGGCGGTGAACTGCCCCTTGAACTTCTCGTACTCGGCGACCGGGATCTTCTCCTTGAGCATCACCCATTCGCCGCGGCCCGGGATGGCATAGAGCCCGTAGTGCATGAACAGGCCGAAGCGGGCCTTCTCGAACCACGCGAGCGACGCGGCGCGCGGGTCGCGGGCGTAGAGGTCGGCGTGGTCCTTCAGGTGCGCGGGAACCGGGCCGGCGGCGGGGGCGGAGGACGGCGTCAGGGCGGCGGCCCCGGCCAGGGCGGAGGCCCGCAGGAATTCGCGACGGCGGATCACGCTCATCGGACACCTCGTTTCGTGGTACCCGGCCATGCTGCCAGAGCCCGCGGCGCGGGGCAAGGCGGGACCACAACAACCAACACCCAACAGCCAACATCCAACAACCAACTGCCGGGCGGATCGTCCGGGCCTTGGAACTCTCCAGCCATCCAATTTCCAATCCTCGGACACCAACTTGAAGCTTGAAACCTGGAACTTGGAACTTCTCCCCCTGAAACCTCCCTCCCGTGCGGCGCCTCCGGGCTTCCCCGGCGGGGCGGAATCTGGTTCGATGGGGCGGTTCCATGAAGAAGGTCTCCCAGCAGACGATCGAGACGATCCGGCAGCGGTGCGACATCGCCGAGGTCGTGCAGTCGTACGTTCCGCTGCACCGGTCGGGGGCGTCGCTGAAGGCCTGCTGCCCGTTCCACAAGGAGAAGACCCCCTCGTTTCACGTCAACCCGGCGCGCCAGATCTACCACTGCTTCGGCTGCGGGGCGGGGGGCGACGTGTTCCGGTTCGTCATGGAGTACGAGAAGGCCGACTTCATGACCGCGGTCCGCCTGCTCGCGCAACGCGCGGGCGTGCCGATCGAGATCGACGAGGACGAGCGGCGGGAGACCTCGAACAAGGACCGGCTCCTGAAGGTCCACGAGGCCGCGGCGTCCTACTTCCAGGAGCGGCTGGCGAAGGATCCCGGCGCCGCCGACGCGCGGGCCTACCCGCAGCGGCGGCAGCTCGATGGCGAGGCCGCGCGCCGCTTCCGCATCGGCTGGTCGCCCGACCGGTTCGACGCGATCCTCGAGTGGGGCCGGGCCGAAGGGTTCGACGAGGCCCTGCTGGAGACCGCCGGTCTCGCCGTCCGCAACGAGCGGGGGCTCTACGACCGGTTCCGCAAGCGCGTGATGTTCCCGATCTGCGACGAGCAGGGCCGCGTGATCGGCTTCAGCGGCCGCGTGCTGCGCGAGGAGGATTCGCCCGCGAAGTACGTCAACAGTCCGGAGACGCCGCTGTTCCGGAAGAGCCGCGTTCTCTACGCGATCGACAAGGCCCGCCGCGTCATCGTCGAGAAGCGCCAGGCCGTGCTGTGCGAGGGCCAGATCGACACGCTGCGCTGCCACCTCGCCGGGATCGAGAACGCCGTCGCCGCGCAGGGCACCGCCGTCACCGAGGAGCATGCGCGCATCCTCAAGCGCTACGGCGACGAGGTCGTCGTGATGCTCGATGCGGACACCGCCGGCCAGGACGCCGCGATCCGCTCGGCCCAGATCCTGATGGCCGCGGGCCTGAGCGTCCGCCTGGCCACCCTGCCGCCCGGCGAGGACCCGGACTCGATGATCCTGAAGGAGGGGGCGGAATCGGTCCTGCGGGTCCTGGCCGCCGCGGAGTCGGCGCCGTTCTTCGCCATCCGCGTGGCGGAGCAACGCGGCGAGATGACCTCGGAGGCCGGGCGCACGAGGACGGTCCGCTCCGTTCTCGAACTGGTCGCGGCCGCGCCGATGGAATCGACCCGGGAGGACCTGCTCCGGCAGGCGGCGGCGCGCCTGGCCATTCCGGTGGAGGCTCTGCGCAGCGATTTCCGTGCGCTGCCGATCCGCGCGGCGCCGGCGGCGGACGGGGGGGAGTCCGCGGCGGCGGACCGAGCGGCCGGCGGGCGCCGGCCGCCGGAGGAGATCGCGCTGCTGGAAGTGGCCGTGCATCATGCCTCGCAGCGCCGGCTGATCCGTGAACACCTCCCCCCCGACCACCTGTCCGATCCCCTGCTGCGGCGGATGCTGGCCGCGGTCCTCGCGCGGGAGGAGGACGACGCGCGGAGCATGGTGGCCGATGCGGGAGACGACGCGGATTTCGCCCGTCTCGCCGCGGAGCTGGAGATGGAATCCCGCTGGATCGACGGCGTCGAGTCGTCGCCGGAACGAGCGGCCCGGGACTGCATTCTGCGCGTCTGGCGCTCGGCGCTTGACCGCCGCCGTCGCGACATCATGGCCCTCGCCGCGCGGGCGACGGGCCGCGAACGCGACGAACTCGGCCAGCAGATGATGGAACTGACGCTGCAGCTCAAGACGCTCCAGCGCGGGTGGGACGCCGCCCTGCCGATCCTGGAACTCGGGGCATGAGTCCGCCGGGGGCGAGGCGTGACCCGGATCGATCCGCCCGGCCGGCGGGGCGGCCGTCCCCCCCGGCCCGGGGACACGCAACCGCATCGATGCGCGTGCTTCTGATCACGCCGCCGATGGTGCAGTTCAACGCGCCGTACGCGGCGACGCCGATGCTGACCTCCTGGCTGCGCTCCATCGGCCACGACGCGCGGCAGGCGGACCTCTCGCTGGCCCTCGCGTTGCGCCTGTTCTCGCGGCGCGGACTGGACGAGGCGATCGCGGCGATGCGACGCGGGGTCCGGCGGACCGGGACGGCGGGCGAGTCCGTCCGGCACGTGCTCGACCATGCAGCCGCCTGCCTGCGGTGGATCGGTCCGGCGATGCGCTTCCTCCAGAACCGGGCGCCGGAGCTGGGGCCGGCCCTGGCGCGGGACGGCGGTCTTCCGGAGGGCCCGCGCTTCCGCCCGCTCCACGCCTTGCGGCCCGACCTGGCCGAAGCGGACCTGGCCCGCCACCGGGCGAGCCTGTTCATCGACGACCTGGCCGACGCGATCCGCGAGGGCGTGGACGGGCGGTTCGAGCTGGCGCGCTACGGGGAACGGCTCGCGGCATCCGCGTCCTCCTTCGACGCGCTCGCCGCGGCCTTGCAGGCGCCGCCGTCGCCGGTCGACCGCATGCTCGACGACGTGGCCGCGCGCTGCGTCCGCGCGCACCGCCCGCGCGTGCTGGGCCTGACAATCCCGTTCCCCGGGGCGGTCTACGGTGCGCTCCGGATCGCGCGCGTCGCCCGCCGGATCGATCCGCGGGTCGTCACGGTCGCCGGCGGCGGCTTCGTCAACACCGAGTTGCGCGACATTGCCGACCCCCGCCTGTTCCGCGACGTCGATTACCTGCTCTACGACGACGGCGAGCGGCCGCTGGAGCGGCTGTTGCAGGTGCTGGGCGGAGGCGGGCCTCCGGACCGCCTGATCCGCGCACGGCACCTCGTCCGGGGCCGCATCGTGTCGTGCGACGCGGGCGATGCGCCGGTTCTCCGTCACCGCGACCGGCCGGCGCCGGTGCACGACGGGCTGCCGCTCGACCGCTATCCCGGGCTGGCCGAGACCCCCAACCCGATGCAGCGCCTGTGGTCGGAACGCCGGTGGAACCGTCTGATGCTCGCGCACGGCTGCTACTGGCGGCGATGCCGCTTCTGCGACACGTCGCTGGACTACATCCGCCGCTTCGATCCGGCGGACGCCTCGACGGTTCGCCGCTGGATCGCCACCGTCGTCCGGGAGACCGGGACGCGCGGCTTTCATTTCGTCGACGAAGCCGCGCCGCCCTCCCTGCTCCGCCACCTGTCGGCCCTGCTCGTCCGTCGGGGCCCCCGGATCGAGTGGTGGACGAATGTCCGGTTCGAGCCGGTGTTCGATGCCGGTCTTTGCGCCGACCTGCGGCGCGCGGGCTGCCTGGCCGTCACAGGGGGGCTGGAGACGGCGGCGGACCGGTCGTTGCGGCGCATGGGCAAGGGGATCACGGTCGACGGGGCCGCATCGGCGCTCCGCGCCTTCGCGGAGGCCGGCATCCGGACGCACGCTTACCTGATGTACGGGTTTCCGGGACAGACGCCGCAGGAGATCGTGGACGCACTGGAAAGGGTCCGGCGACTCTTCGCGCGCGGCTGGCTGAACTCCGCCTACTGGCACCGCTTCGCGCTGACGGTCCACAGCGAGGCCTACCGGGTCCGGGATGCCCTCGGGCTCGCGGCGGCCGGAGGGAGACGTCCGCGGTTCGCCTCCAACGAGGTTCCGTTCCGCGAGCTCGGCCGGAGGGGGGATCCCTATGCGGCGGTCGCGCCCGGCCTGCGTGCCGCAGCCTACAACTTCATGCTCGGGATCGCCCTCGACGAGGATGTGCGAGGGTGGTTCGGCGTCGACATGCCCCGTCCGCGGGTTCCCGCGCAGTGGCCGGGGCCCCGGTGACGTGACTACTCCCAGACGTAGTCCTGATCGGTCGGCGTGGCTTCGACGACGGGGGTCGTTGCCTTGGTTCCGGGCCGGGTGACGTACTGCTTGAAGACGGACGGGGCCGGTTGCAGGCTGGGCTGGGCGCGCGGCGGTGGCGCGAGCGGAACCGGGACCGGCGCCGGCTGGGGCACGGGCATGTACGGCCGCTCCGCGGTCATCGTCACGGCCGGTTGGGTGCGAAGGGCCATCATCTCGGGGGCCTCACGGGGGGGCATCGACGAGGTGACCTCGGGATAGGCCACGGGAGCCGGAACGGGTTCCTGCTGGGCCCGTAGAGCCGCCTCCAGGTGCGCCCGCTCGCGCTGGCGCTTCTTGGATGTGGAATGCGCGGCGATGGCGAAGATGAGGCTCAGGCCCGTCGCGATGAGCCCCGTCACCGTAAGCGTGGCCGGCTCGATGGTCATGGGGCGTCTCCTCGCTGTGTGTCCGTCCCGCCGGTGATGCCCATGGGCTGGCGGACCTCCTCGATGGCCTGGAGAACGATGGGGCGGGAGATCTTCGTGGCCTTCATGGCGAAGCCCATCATCAGGGCGACATCGCACATGTTGTTGATCACGCGGGGAATTCCGCCGGACGCGACGGCAACCTCGGCGAGGGCGTCCTCCTCGAACACCCAGATGTCCCCGCCGGCGGCGCGCATGCGCGATTCCACGTACTCGATCGTCTGCCGCTCGTTGAGCGGCTCGAGGTGCCAGATCATTGACAGCCGCTGCCGCAGGGCCGTCTCGCGGGAGATCAGCTGGCCGAGCTGCTCGTGGCCCGCGAGGATGAGCGTGAACGCCGGGGAGTCCGGGTGATCGGGCCTCCCGGTCAGCCGGAAATTGGTCAGCAGGTGGAGGAAGTCCAGGGATTCGCTCTCGCGGATCAGCTGGGCCTCGTCGATGGCCAGAACGGTGTGCTGGAATCCCGACTTGGGGTTGGCGATCAGTCCGCGGACGGTTTCCAGCACCGAGGCCACGTCCACGAACGCCTGCCCGGTCTCCATCGACCAGAAGACCTGGCGGGCCAGTCCGACGGCGCCTCCCGGTGGCACGTCGAACCGGACGAACCGCGTGTTGGGGATGGTGGAAACGTTCTGCGCCAGCAGTTCCAGCACCATGGACTTGCCGACACCGTAGGGGCCGATCAGCGCGCCTCCGAGCTTGCGCCCCTTGGCCAGGTAGATGAGCCGGGCGAGGCCCTCCTGATGCTGGTCCGAGAGATACGCGAAGCGGGAATCCGTCACGTTCTGGAACGGCTCCTCCCTCAAGTTCCAATGTGCGAGGTACATGGTTCCCTACTTCGTGATGGTCATGCCGAACCGGAACGACCGGTTCGGAGCCCGCGTTGCGTTGTTCTCGTTGCCCAGAACCACGGACGAGAAGCGGACCTTCCCCGGAGCCGCCTCGTGCCGGACCGCCGGCGCGACGGGGGCCGCCTGGGGCTCGGCCGGCGCCGTGGCCGGCGGGGTTTCACGCCCGGCCTGGGCGCCCTTGCCGGGCAGAACCACGTAGGGGACGGCGGGATCGAGGCGGGACTCGCCGAGATACTTCGTCGTGAGCCACGAGCGCTGTCCGGTGGCGCTGTCGATCGCCAGGTTGACCGACACGGGAACCACATCGTCGATGGAGTTCTTCAGGCGGGTCGCGATCGGGGACACGGGGCGGGGAAGTGTCAGCAGGGTGGTGCAGCGGAGCCGGTCGAACGCCCGAACGAACGAGAAGACGTGCTCGGCCATCATCTCGACCGACCGGGTCATGACCCACGGGAGGGCGGTGTCGAGCACGACGCGCTTGATGGCGTTCGTGTCGATGATCTCCTGCAACTGCAGGAATCCTTCGGGCGGCAGCGTGAGGTCCGTCTCCTTGTCGCGCCCGGGGACATAGTCGTTGTACTCCAGGACGACGAAATCCCCCTCCTCGATGGACCGCTCAACCTCGGTGCCGAACGACGAGGCCCAGATGGCCACGTCGGCCGCGGGTTGGGGGGACAGCAGGAGGCAGCGTTCGCCGTGCCGGATGCCCTGGGTGAGGAACTGGAGTCCCACGGCGGACTTCCCCGACCCGGAGGGGCCGCAGAGAACCCAGCAACGCCCCGCGTAGACTCCTCCGAAGCGATCGTCGAAGAACCCGACACCGGTCGGGGCTCGCATCGTACTCATCGGGCGCTCCCTTCACCGGCCGACGGACCGGGAGGAAAGAACCTGTCCAGCAGCCCCCGGATGAACCCCAACTCAAAGGGCTTCGTGAGGAAGTCCGTGACGCCCATCTCCCGGCACTGCGCGAGGCTGGTCTCGCTGGGATACCCGGAGACGACAACCACGGGGCAGTCCGGCCTTTCCTGGCGGATCTTCCGGATGAAGTCGACGCCGCTGAGATCGCCGGGCATGTTCAGGTCGGAAACGATCAGCTTGATTTCAGGGTCGGCCGCGGCGGCCAGCCCGGTTTCCCCATCCACGGCCTTGACCACACTGTGCTCCGCGAGGGTCAGAACCCTGGAGAGATAGGCAACCACCCCTGGATCATCGTCCACGATCAGGACCTTGGCCATATCAACTCCCCCCACGTCCGATACAATCATAATCTAGCTGACCAAGGCGGCTTGTGCAAGCGGCGAAATCGCAAAACAGGCA
>CAYODK010000163.1:0-4626 GCA_964402695.1 uncultured Verrucomicrobiota bacterium | reverse complement strand
GCACGGCGGACGATGGGGGACGGGGCGTGCAATACGGCATCTGTGTCGCCTGTTCTATAATCAGCAGAGGATGAAATGGAGGGTTCCCATGGCGTCATATCGATGGGTTTCCTGGGGGGTGGTTCTTGCGCTGGCGGCGGGCGCGGCGTGGGCGCAGAGGCCGCTCCCGGCCGGACAGCGCCCCCCGCGTCCGTTCGGCGGCCCTCCGGGAGCCGGACGGCCTGAGCCGGTCCGGCTACCCGGGGGGAAGCCGCAGGCCCTCGACACGAGCATCCCGCCGGACGCCGGGGCGGCGGATTCACCCCTGCTCTTCTGCGTCGGGCTCCACATCGAGCCGTTCGGCGCGGAGGTCAGCAGCCTTGTGCCCGGCCGGCCGAATCGTCCTCCGGATGCCGTGGCTGCCGGCGGCATGTCGGAGCCGGTGCGGGGGCCGCGGGGCGGCGGGGCGCGCGGGCGGCCGAGCTACCTGGAGCCGGACTTCCTCCGAATCCACGTCGATTCGATCCGACGGCTCGACGCCACGATCCGGCGGAGCGGCGGCGTGATGACGGTCCAGGCGCAGTCCCCGTTCACACGTCTGTGTGCGGAGCAGGGGAACCCCATTCTTGCGGATCTCAGGTCCGCCGGCCACGAGATCGCCCTGCACTTCCACGAGCAGGCGCACCTCGGGCCGGCCTGCGACCGGCTGCCGGCCAGTGTCTGGACCGCCGTCATGAAGGAGGAGATCGAGTGGATTCGCAAGGCCTGCCCCACCGCCGAGGTCCGCTATTGGAGCGGAGGCAACAACTACCCCCGCGTGCTGGAGGCTGCGGCGGGTGCGGGGCTCGACGTGATGAGCGACCACAAGAACCCGCACATCCAGCAGACCTTCCCCGAACTTCTCGCGATCCACCCGTGGCGTCCGGCCGGCGGCCCGACCGAGTCGGCGATCGACGCCTTTGCACGGCACGATCCCCGGGGGCGGATCGTGTATCTGCCGGACGGCCTCTTCGGCGACGGCGACTTCCGGGCGCGGAAACAGGAGGGCGATATCCCCTACCTCAATGCGATCACCGACGGGCTGGTGATGTCGCTGAAGGCCGCCCGGAAGGACCGGGTCAACGTCTTTCATATGACCTTGCATCCCGGAGAGTTGCGCGACTCCGACTTCGCGCCATGGGTCGAGAAGGTGATCGCGCCGCTGGTCAAGGCCGGGAAACTGAAATGGGCGACCTTCACGCAGATGGCCGATGCCTACCGTGCCTGGGAGAAGGCCAATCCCGCCGTCGATCCGCGCCCGGCCGTCGCCGCGCCCGTGGCTCCCGCGGAGGTCGCGCCTCCCGACGCGACCGTGGGGAAGGCCGGCTTCATCACCTTCGCCGTGAACTGCCACGATCACCTTCGCCTCGACGAGAGCGCGACGGTCCTTCTGCGACTGGTCGGCATCTTCGAACGGCACAGGGTTCGGGGCGACTTCTACTTCACGGCGCCGCTCGCCGAGGCCCTCGCGGCGCGGCGGCCGGACGTCGTGAAGGCATTGCGGGAGGGCGACATGGGGATCAGTTACCACGTCCGGCCCCCGCATCCGGCCTGCGCCGGCTTCGGCGCCCCGCTTGCCGGGCTGGAGGGCGCGGCCCTGGAGCAGCGACTGCGCGACTACGAGCACTACCGCATCGACCCGGTCACGGGGGAAATTCAGAAGGACCGTCCGGGCGGATACGCGCTCGTGAAGAGGGTCTTTGGAACGGCGCCGGTCTGCGTCTCGTCGCAGGCGGCCGATCCCCGCGTGAAGAGGATCCAGAACCGGATCTACCGTGAACTGGGTGCGGGGATGACGCTGCAGTACCACGAGAGCGGGACCGACCCGGAGCAGCCGCTGCGGTTCCTCGACGGCCTGCTCGTGCGCCCCAGCGATTTCAGCATCACCCGCTGGAGGACCTTCGAGAACGGCCCCGAGCAGTTCTGGTGGAACGCCGTCGGCGGCACGCGTGCGGATCCCGCCTTCGATCCGGTTGCGCGCCTCGAGAAGGAACGTGCGTCCTGGAGTCTTGCGCGGCCCGCCTACGCCACGGCGCTGATCCATGAGAACGATTTTCATTTCGCCGGCGGAGCGGCGTGGCAGGCGGTCTACATGACGGAGGGCAAGCGGCCGAAGCCGCCACCGTGGGATCTCGCCGCCGCGCAACGCGCACGTCCTCGCGATCCGGCCGAGCGAGAGGCGATCTACAGGGCCTACGAGGCGCTCGTCGCGCGCGCCGCGAAGACCATGAACGTCGTCACGGCCGGCGATCTCGTCGCCCTCGCGAGCACCCGGTAAGTTCCGCCGGCGCGGCCGTCCGGCTTGTGTGACGGGCCGGCAGCCCGTAGGCTGGATTCCGAAAGGTTGATCCCGATGCGCACACTCACGGCCCTCGCTGCCACTGTCGCCCTGTCATGCGCCGTCCTCGCCGGCTGCGGACGCGGCGTCCGGGAGGAGGCGCCGGCCCCGGCCCCGTCGCCCGCGCCTGTCCAAGCGCCTACGGCCGTGCCCGTCCCCACCGCGCCTGCGCCGGAAGCGCCGCCGGTCGCCCCGCCGCCCCGGCCGGTTCCGGAGGCCCCGGCCGCGGAGCAGGAGGAGATCTTCCAGGCCGCGCTCGAGGGGCAGGAGGCGGTCGTCGACCGGGCGATCAAGGCCGGCTTCAACGTCAACACGCCGGGGCCGGAGGGACGCACCCTGCTCATGCTCGCCTCGTTCAACGGCCACGCCGCGCTCGTCCGCCGCCTCCTCGGCGCCGGGGCCCGGGCCGATCTCAAGGACCAGATCAGCCGCACGGCTCTCATGTACGCATGCACCGGCCCGGCCGCCGACACGGTCCGCGTCCTTCTCGATGCCGGCGCCGACGTCAATGCGATCGATGGCAACGAGCGCTGGACCTCGCTGATGTTCGCGGCGGCCGAGGGACACCTCGACGTCGTGAAGCTGCTTCTCGCCCGCGGCGCCAATCGCGATCTGCGCGACGTCGACGGCGACCGCGCCGAGGAGTTCGCCGCCAACAACGGCCATGCCGCCGTCGTCGAGGCCCTGCGCGCCCGGTGACGCCGGGCAGGGCGGCCGGCGCGATCCTGAAGGCGGCGAAGTGCGGGGCGGACAGGAGTGCCTGCCCCACGAGGCTCCGCCGCGGGCCGGACGGTCGGCGCCCTACGGGACGATCTCCCCAAGAAGCAGGATCGATGCGGCGTGCCAGGTGTTCGGCGCGTACTTCGCGGGGCTCTTCTCGAGGTCCGGCCGGTTCCGTTCGAACAGGATCTTCGCCTTGTCCGGCGCGTCGGCCGCGAGCGTCAGCGTGACGCGGTGCTCGCCGTCGGCGAAGTCGCCGCCCAGGTCGAGCTTCGCGATGCGGGCGTAGGTGCAGTACCCGTCGATCCGCGGCACGAGGCGGGCGGGACGGTCATCGATCCTCACCTCCACCATTCCGCCGTCGGGCCCGAGCAGATCGTAGATCGCGGCGGCGCGGCCCCGGAACGCGAACGACAACGATGCGCCGGGCGCCGTCGCCTTCCAGAGTTCCGGCATGCGGTTTGCGAAGCTCTTCGCGGGACCGTCGGCGGACGGATCCAGCTTCGTCCAGGCGCCGGACATCATGGACGGGGCGAACGGCACGATCTTCGCCTGCTCCCAGTTGTCGGCGCGGAGCGGCGCCTTGAGCGCGTGCGCCGCCGGCGCAGTCCCGGCAGCGGCGAGCACGGGCCATGAACGGCGGATCGCCTGCAGGTAGAGTTCGTGTCCCGTCTCGGGATGGGGATGGACGCCATCGGATGAGAAGATCATCGGCGCGCCCGCCGCGGGCGGGTCCTTCGGGCGATCCGCCTTGAAGACGAGCGTGCCCCCCGTGACCATCCGCGCCGCCTCGAGGCCGAGGTGGATCGACGGGATGCCGTAGTGGTCCGCGACCTGCTCCATCGCGGTCGCCGACCGCGAGCACCGGCCGGCCTGGAGGTCCTTGAGGAACGGTTCGGAGACGGTGTAGACGAAGCAGATGTCCGTGGCCGGATCCGCCTTCCAGGTCTGGCGCACGATGCCCTCCATGGCCATGTGGATCCGCCCGGGCTCGGCGCCGCCGTCGTTGACCGCGAACTCGACGAACAGCAGGTCGGGCTTGTGCCGGAGCACGTCCTGTCCGACGCGGAAGACGCCGAGGTCCGACCCCGTTCCGCCGATCGCCGCGTTGATCTCGGCGAGCTTCGCGCGCGGGTATTCCTTCTGCAGCCAGGCGAGCGACTTCGGCCGCCAGCCGGACGCCGCCGTGATGCTGCCGCCGAGATAGCCGATGCGAAGTTCGCCGCCGGACCTCGCCCGGGCGATGAAGTTGGGCAGACCGCCGCGCGAAGTGCATTCGGCCGCCGGGCGCAGCGGAGGGGCTTCCTCGGCGGCGGCGGCCGCCGCGTACCCCGCCAGGATCCCGGTCCACGCCGCCCGCATCGTCCTGTTCATGCCCGTCCTCCGTTTCGGCGCAGTATGGGCGAAAGTTCGCGTCGGTCCAAGCGCGCACCGGGCCACAGGATCGCGGAGGGGAGTTTCAAGTTCCAGGTTCCAGGTTTCAAGTTCGGAGGTGTTGTCTCGTCCGGCTGTAGGTTGACACTTGGAAAGGGGCCAAGTGGAGCGGAAAG
>CAYODK010000162.1:0-13151 GCA_964402695.1 uncultured Verrucomicrobiota bacterium | reverse complement strand
ATTATCCTGTCCCCACCGCTCGCCGGTCAGGTACCTGTGAAGCAAGGATTCCGGCAAGTCCCGGTGGTTTCCGCCCTGAGGAACATGCGCCAGTCGAAGGGACGTATCCGCGTTGATTCGCGGGACCTGAACATTTCGCAACTCCGCGCCCGATCCGAAGCGCATGATGGCTTGATATGCAGACTCAGGAGCCGGCATCTGAGCATATGCGATCGTGTCCGTACGATTGCCGATTGGGAGGTCGCGAAGGTCCGAGATCGCCTTCTCCACCGAGACCACTGAAAGATCCTTGGAGTCCGTCAACGCTCGAGTCAGCGGTCGTGAGAGAAGTGGGGTCTGTTCCTCGACGCGATAGATGACTCTCGCCCCGCTCCTACGTCTTGCGAGTGAAAGCGCGGCGCTCGCGCCTGTCCCCTGCAAGACAGGTGGCTCGACATGGAGATTCCGGTGGCAACCGAGGAACAGCAGCCGCTTGCGAGACTGCGGGACGCCGAAATCCACCGCATCCACTACCTGTGATCGGACGGTGTACTCGCCATCCAACGCCAAGTCCTCAGCAATCTGTTCCCGGACACCCATCTGGTCCATTCCGGTAACGTTCTCCATGAGAAAGACATGAGGTTTGGCTATCTCCAAAACGCGGACGAACTCGCGATACAGGGAGTTGCGCGGGTCATCGATAATTCGTGAATGATTCCTGACTTGGGAAAACGCCTGGCACGGCGGCCCCCCGACCACAATGTCCGCATGGCGGGCCACTTCGTGAACTCGCCGCTCTATATCTTTCTCTCGAATATCTCCGCAGATCGCCAGAGCATCTGGAAAGTTCTGCCGATAGGTAGCAATGGCGTCGGGATCGATATCGACACCAGCCACGGGCCGGAATCCGGCCAGACGAAAACCGGCCGACAATCCTCCCGCTCCGCAAAACAGGTCGCAGACTGTAAAGGCGTTCGATGGAGACGAAGTGCGGCAAACGTATTCAAGCGAGCCTTCCCTCACCAGACCATCTGTCCGCCTTGATTCGCTGCCAGTCTTGCGTCTTCTTCGTTTGGCAACGGCATACTTGCTCGCAGATTGCTGCCTCTTCTTCATCTCGCGACGAAGTATACGGCGGCTTGCGGCCCGCTGCAATTCTGGGACGGAAACTGTGGCGGGAACGTTGGTTGTATCCAACGACCTCCCGCGGGGCCGTCTCACGGCGTGTTCGGAGGTTCCCCGCCGTCCTCTTCCCCGTCCATCGTCTCGTCGGGTTCCACCAGTCCCTCGGGGTCGCCGGGGCTCAGGCGGTTCATCTCGATCTCCGCGCGCTGCTTCTCGGCTTCGGCCTGCTTCAGAAGCGGGGCCAGGTCGATCTTCCTCGCCTCGAGCTTGGCGCGGAGTCCGGCGAGGGTGGGATCGAGCACGAAGGCGCGGGTCCAGCGCTTCAAGGCCTCGGCTTCGCGGCCGAGCTTGAGCAACGCGTCCCCGGTGTGATCGAGGACCGTCGCATCCTCCTCCGGCAGGGCGGCGAGCGACCGTTCGAGGTGCTTGAGCGCCTCCTCGTACCGGCCCTGGCGGAAGTGGATCCATCCGAGCGTGTCGAGGAAGGCGCCGTTCTCGGGCTCCCGCTTGAGCGCCTCGTTGACGTACTCCAGGGCCTTCGGCAGGTTCTCGCCGCGTTCGGCCCACATGTAGGCGAGGTAGTTCCACGCCTCGGCGAAATCCCGGTCGAGCTTCAGGCACTGCTCCAGCATCGCCTCCGCGTCCGCGAACCGTCCGCTCCGCTCGAGCGCGCTGCCATAGGAGAAGTAGAACTGCGCCCGCAGCAGCGAGGCGCCGTCGAGCGTCTGACGGGCGACCTGCTCGGCCCGTTCGAACGCCGCCACCGCGCGGGGGAAGTCCTCCGCGCTCAGGGCGTGAAGCCCCGCGTACATGTGCGTGGCGGGATCGTCCGCGCGCAGCCGGGACAACTCGGCCAGCGTCGTCTCCGCGGGACCGTGGTTCTTGAAACGGCGGCCGTAGTCGAACGCGAGGCGGACGTACAACTCGTAGATGAGGTAGCCGGGATCGACCGCCTCGGCGATCCGCCGCGCGGCCAGCGCCGGGCGGCCCTCCCACTGCAGCGCGACCGCCTGCTCGACCTTGACCTGGATGACCGCGTTGAGGTCGTCCGGGGGAAGCAGCGTCTCGATGTGCTCGTACGTCTCCCGCGCCTTCACGAACTCGCGTTTCAGCATCCGCAGGGTCGCCAGCGCCCGCGTCAGCCGCAGGTCGTCGGGCAGCCGCTTGAGGCCCGTCTCGAGCCAGCGCACCGCGGCCGACGGATCGTCGTCATGGGCGAGGATGGCCAGCCGGATGTACGGCGCGGACTCGGCCGGTTCCGGCGCGGCGGCGGCCTCGAAGGCGGCGCGCGCCCCGGCGAGATCGCCCCGGGCCTCGAGGATCTCCCCCAGGTAGTGTCGCGCCAGCCGGCCCTGCTCGCCGGGTTTCCCGGCCAGGGTCCCGATCCGCTTCACGACCGTGTTCGTGTCGCCCCCCGCGAGGAAGCGCAGCGCCAGCGACCGCCGGGTCCCGGCGTCCTCCTGCGGGATCCGGGCGAAAGCGTCGAACGCATCCGCGTCCCGGCCGAGCCGGATCCGGATCTCGCCGAGTTCCGCCAGCACGCCGGGGATCCCGGGCATTTCCCGGTCCACGGACTCCAGGAGCCCGACCGCCCGCTCTTGGTCCCGCCGCGCCGCCGCGGGGTCCTTCGCAGCCCCCGCCCGGCGGACGAGCAGCAGCGCCAGGACGCGCCGGAGCCCGGCCCGGCGATCCGCGCGCCCGACCGCCGACTCGAGCGCCTGGATCGCCTCCTCCTGGCGGCCCTGCCCGAGAAGAATGCGGACGATGCGCGCATGGATCCGGTCACTGGTGCCGTCCAGCGCGGCCGCCTCGCGAAACGCATCGAGCGCCGGGCCCTCCTCGCCCGCCGCCATCCGGATCTCGCCCAGGGTCACACGGGCCGCGGCGTTCGACGCCGTGGCCGCCGCCATCGCCGCGAGCAGCGCCGCGCCCTGCTGCCGCCGGATCTCGCCCGCGGCACGGTCGCGCGAACGCAGGTAGAGGCTTCCGATCACCCGCTGCAGGGCCGGCGTCGGCGGCGCGGCGTCGAGGCTCCGGCGGGCGACCCCCGCCGCGTTGGCGTCCTGGCCGGCGTCGATCAGGAGGGCGCAGAGTTCCGCGGCGAGGTCTCCGTTCCCGGGGTCGAAATCCATCGCCCGGCGGAGCAACGCGGTCGCCTCGTCCGGACGCCGCGCCGCCAGCTTGACGCGGGCCAGCGCGCGCAACGGCTCCACGCTGCGCGGATGCCGTGCCGCGATCGTTTCGAGGATCGCCACCGCCCCGGCGAAGTCGTTGCGTGCGGCGCGCAAGCCCGCCACCCGCAGGTAGAGCGGCTCGTGGTCGGGATCGGCCTCGATCGCACGCAGGTACTCGCGCTGCGCCTCGTCGCCCCGGCCCTGCAACTCGAGAGACGCCCCCGCGGCGTAGCGGGCCAAGGCCTCGGGCGACGGATCGGACGGGGCTCCCCCGGGGACGCGAGGTCCGCCGGACGGACCCGACACACAGCCGGCCGCCGCCGCCAGACAGGCCACGGCCGCCCCGCGGAGGGACGAACAAACACCTCCGCGGCCCCGGGATGGAACCCCCGCCCGCATGATCGGATGAGTGATGGACGAAACCGGCACCGAGCAGCGCGCCGGGCCCGGCGCGCTACTTCTTCTTGTGGCGCTGCAACCGGAGGCGCTTCCGCCTCTTGTGCTTGGCCATCTTGGCCCGGCGCTTTTTCTTGATGCTGCCCATGGTGTCCTCTTATGCCCCGGCCCCGCACCCGTGCGGCGGCCTACGGCACGATCTTGTTCAACCCAAGTTCGATGATACCTTCCGCTCCGGCGGCTTTCAATGAAGGGATGATCTCGCGGACGATCTTCTCGTTGACCACCGTCTCGACGGAGATCCACCCCTCGTCGCTCAGCACGTTGATCGTCGGGGCGTGGAGCGCGGGAAGCAGCTTGATGACGGCATCGAGGTTGGCGCGCTGCACGTTGAGCTTGATCAGGACCTTGCCCTCGGCGCGCAGGACGCCCTGCAGGAGGAGCGCGATCTGCTCGATCTTGCGGCGCTTCCACGCGTCGGCCCACGCGGCCCGGTTGGCGATCAGCCTCGTCGTCGACTCCATCACCGTTTCGACGATGCGCAAGTTGTTCGCGCGGAGGGAGGAACCCGTCTCGGTGATCTCGACGATCGCATCGACGAGGTCCGGCGCCTTGACCTCCGTCGCGCCCCACGAGAACTCGACCTCGGCCTTCACGCCGTTTGCCTCGAGGTACCGGCGGGTGATCCCGACCGCCTCGGTGGCGACGCGCCGGCCCTCGAGGTCCTTCACCGACCGGATCGGCGAGGCCTCGGGCACGGCCAGCACCCAGCGCACGGGGCGGAATCCCTGCTTCGCGTAGCGGAGTTCGCAGACCTCGACGACGTCCGACGCGTTCTCCTGGATCCAGTCGAAGCCCGTCAGGCCGGCGTCGAGGTGCCCGTTCTCGACATAGCGGCTGATCTCCTGGGCGCGGATGAGCCGCGCGGCGATCTCGGGGTCGTCGACGTCGGGGATGTACGACCGCGAGCCCGCGCGGACCTTGAAGCCCGCACGCTCCATCAGCGCGAACGTCGCCTCCTGCAGGCTGCCTTTCGGCAGTCCCAGCATCAGGACGCGCCCCTCGGTTGTGCCATCCGCCATTCCGTCCTCCCCCGCGGCGGCCAGGCCGCCGGGCATGAGCGCGGGAGAATCCCTTGAAATGCGAGGTTTGTCAAATACGGACGACGCGGCGGCCCTCGACGCGCAGACGGCCGGTCGAGAGCATCTGCAGGGCCTCGGGGTAGGCGAGGTGCTCCTGCTCCTGGATGCGGGCGTGAAGGGTCTCCGGCGTGTCGCCGTCGCGCACCTCGACGGAGCGCTGCACGAGGATGGGGCCCGTGTCGGTGCCCTCGTCGACAAAATGCACCGTGCATCCGGCCACGCGCACCCCGTAGTCCAACGCCTGTTTCCACGCGTGCAGACCCGGGAAGGCGGGAAGGAGCGAGGGATGGATGTTGACCATGCGGTGCCGGAACGCGCCGATCAGCCCGGGCTTCACGATCCGCATGAACCCGGCCAGCGCGATCGAATCCGCGCCGTGCTCGCGCAGGATGCCCAGGACGCGGTCCTCCGCGGCCCCCTCGAGCTTGGTCTTGAACGGAGCGCAGTCGACGTGAATCGCCGGCACCCCGGCGCCGCGGGCGCGCTCCAGAATGTAGGCGTCGGCCACGTCCGAGAGCACACACGCCACCTTCGCCTCCAGCCGGCCCGCCCGGATCGCATCCAGAATCGACTGGAAGTTGCTCCCCTTCCCCGATCCGATCACCGCCAGTGAAAGCATGGCCCCGCTCCCCGTTTCCTCCGATTGTAGACGGCCCCGGGGACAGGGACAAGCGGGCCGGCGTCACGACGGCCGGGGCGGCGCCGGTCGGACGGCGGCCCCCGGCGACGGCTACTTCCGCTTCGCCGCCGGAGGGCTCGACAGCACCTGCCAAGCCAGTCGCGAGAAGGGGCCGTTCGGGCCGGCGACGAAGCGCTCGAGGACCTTCCTCGCGAGGCCGTCCGGGTCGCCGCAGCGATGGAGCGCGCAAGCGGCCATCAGTTCGGGGACGTCGCCGGACCCGGCGAGGGAATCCAACATCGACCGGAGCGCCGGCACAGCGGCCGGGCTTCCCGTGGCCCCGAGGGTGACGGCCAGCGCGCGCAGGCGCGGCGCGGAGCCGGGCGGGGTGCGCTCGGCGATGCGCGCGAGCCACTCGACGGCGCCGGGGTCGCCGCTGCGGCCGAGCGCCCATACGAGTTGCTCGACCGGGTTCATGCCATCCTCGCCTCGCTGCGTGGGGAGATCGCCGGTTTCCAGCCGGCGCCGCGCCTCCGCGGCAAGGGTCGGGGCGCCGTGCGCGTCACCCATCACGCCGAGGGCCTGCGCGAAGGGGAGACGCCGGTCCGCCGGCGCCGCGTCGTGGGCGGCGCGGAGCCGGGGGATCGCACGCTCGGGGCTGGTCATCAGGATCTCGAGGCCCTCGTAGGCGTTGGGGACGGAGGCCACCGCCTTGTCGATCGCCGTGTCCGGAAGCGGGAAGGAGTCGCGGGCGCCGACCGCGCCGGCCGCCAGGATGCCCTCCCGGACGAGGTCCTTCTGCAGGGCGGTCACGTCGACGGCTCGCGTCGGACGGCCCGTCTTCGCGCAGATCGCGGCGGCCATGCCGGCGGCGTAGCCGATGTTCTGCAGATCGGGCTGCATGCGCACGATGGGCATCGCGTCGCGATGGGCGCTGAGCCCCAGGCCGACGACGAGAAGGCCGTCGAGCCCGCGCGGCAGCAGGCACCGGTACGGAACCTCGCTCCAGAACTGACGCTTGTAGTCGCCCGGCGGTCGCGCGGGCCGGAGCATGAAGAAGGGATGCGTCTGGTATCCGTGGCTGTCGTAGTCGCTGACCGCGCGCGTGATACTGTCGGGGAAGACGCGCAGCGCGATCTGGTCGATCCAGTCGAGCGTGACGTCGCCGACGATCCGCCGCCGCTCGCGCGACGCGACGCACTGGCCGCGGTCGAAGCCATGCCTCGCGATGGACAGCATCGATTCGGTCACGTCGATGGGGTCCGCCGCATCGATCGGCGTCCGGTTGCCGTTGATGTAGCTGGCCCCCACCTCGCGCGGCGGGATGTGCGAGGCCTGCAGCGCGAAGAAGTCCTCGACGAACCGCGTCTCCGCGCCGGCCGCGGCGGCGACATCCGCGTTGCCGGTGCCGTCGATCACCGCGCCGGCGCGCACGAGCCCGCGCCCGAACGGCGTGGCGACCAGGACGCCCGCGACGCGGCCGGTCTCGACCAGCGCGCCGCAGCCGATCGCGCCGAACCAGATGTCCGCCCCGGCCTTCCGCAACTCCGACCGGTAGAACTCCATCCGGGCCTCGACCGGGTTCTGCGGGACGTCGGCGGCGAACCCGACACGGTTGCCGTACCAGTACTTCCCGATCATGCCCAGCGTTCCGACACCGCCGAGGCCGTGGAGGTACTCGACGACGAGGGTCTTCGCCCCGCGCCGCGCCGCGCCGATGCCCGCCGCCGCGCCCGCCGTTCCGCCTCCGACCACGACCACATCGTAGCGGCCGAGCAGCGGGAGTCGGGGCGGGGCGTCCGCCACCGTCGCGGGCGCCGGGATCGGGCGCAGGCCCATCCGTTCCTCCCGCACGCACTCCGCCGGGACCGCCTCGCCCTCCCGACGCGGGGCCACGCGCACCTCCCCGGGCGCGGGGAGCGCGGCGGCCTCCTTCGCCGCGGCGGTTCCGACCGTCGCGCCGGCCGCCATCATCGCGACGGGGCGCAGGAGCCGGGCGACCCGGTCGCGGGGGACGTCGGCACAGCCGCCAACCACCCACAGCCGCTCGATGCCCGCGGGGCGGAAGCACCCCGGGACCGTCGCGGCGACGCCCCGGATCCCCCGCGCCGGCGGAATCGCAGGAGCGTCGGCCGTGTAGAGCTGGGCCGTCTGGACGGTCGCGTCCCGCAGGGCCTGCTCGAAACGTGCTCGCGCCGCCCAGGACCCGTCGTCCGGCGGAACCGGCAGCGTGTACTCGAACCACGACACGGGATCGGTCCTCAGCGACTGCCCCTTCAGGTCGTACACGGACAGCACGCCGGGCAGCCGGCGCACGTCGAAGTCGGCCGACTCCCGCGGCTCGGCCGAGACGGCCACCCACCGGGCGGTCCGCGGGGCCGCGGCGGGCGGACGGAACTCAACGCCGGCGATCCGGGCGAACGCGGCCTCCTCCGTCGCATCGATGACGACCTTGGCCCGCACGGCCTGACGCCCCATGCGGTTGGCCAGCACGACGCCCGCCGGACGGCCCGACGCGTCGACCAGCAGGTCGGACGGATAGCAGCCGAAGAGGAACGGGACCTTCGCGGACAACAGGGCCTTCTCGAGCGTCGACTTCACGTGCAGCGGGCGCGGCACGGCGGGAGCCGCCGCCGCGGCCTCCTCCGGCAGGACCGCCACGCTGCCGAGCAGCAGCCGCTTCGCCCCGTCCGCGCGGCGGACGGACAGCCGGGCATGGCGGAAGGCCCCGCCGACGGGGAACGTCACCTTCGTGATGCCCTGCCGGTGGACGGGTCCGGCCTCCTTCACCGCGCGCCAGGTCTTCGCGTCGGAGCTCACGTGAAGCGAGGCGCCGCCGACCTCGAAGTCGCCCGCCCTCCGGAAGGCGACGAGTTCCACGGCCCGCACGGTCTTCTCCTCGCCCAGGGTCAGGGTGAGGACGACGTCGGCATCGTACTGGACGCTGTCGTGCTGGGGATCCTCCGCCGGCCGCTGGCGGTTCAGCATCGACGGCGGCCACGTGTCCTTGTGCTTCTCGTTGGTCTTCTGGTCGGCCTTGTAGGTGTAGGCCACGGTCGGGCGGCGGGCGGCGTCCGGATCGGCAAAGACGTCCGCCGCAAGTCCGGGGGCCGGTGTCTCGCCCGGTTCCAGCCAGAGCTGAAGGCCGCCCGCGATGTCGTCGCCCAGATACGTGCGCGGCGCGAACAGGAAGACGCTGGCGCCCGCCTTCGCCGCCGCTTCCGCGGCCGCCACGGCGCCGCACCCGCCGCCGGCGACGACCACGTCGACCTCGCGGAGCACCGGCACCCGGAGATCCTCCGCCCGCCCCGGGGCCGCCAGCATGCCCGCGCCCGCCAGTCCCGCCACGACCGCCGCCCATCGTGTCATGATGTCCGCCTTCCCGGGTTGCCCGACCGCCCTCCGCCTTCCTAGCCCGATCCGCGCCGGCGCGCAAGGCCGACGGCGGCTTCGGCACGGGCGTTTTGCACGTGCCCGCGGGCGGGTTTTCCGCTATAGATGGCCGCTTTGCGCCGGCCGGCGGGCCGGCGGGGGATCGCACCATGAACGAACGTTACCCGTTTGCCGAGATCGAGCCGCGGTGGCAGAAGGACTGGGAGGACAACGGCTTCTTCGCCGTCGACACCGCCGACGCCACGAGGAAGTACTACTGCCTCGTGATGTTCCCCTATCCCTCCGGCACGCTCCACGTCGGCCACGGGCGCAACTACATCATCGGCGATGCCGTCGCGCGCTACAAGATGACCCGCGGGTTCCGGGTGCTGACGCCGATGGGCTGGGACGCCTTCGGCCTGCCGGCCGAGAACGCCGCCAAGAGCCGCGGGGTGCACCCGAAGGACTGGACGCTCTCGAACATCACGCAGATGAAGCGGCAGATCCGCATGTGGGGCGTCGGGTACGACTGGGCCCGCGAGATCGCCACCTGCCATCCCGACTACTACAAGTGGACGCAGTGGGTCTTCCTCAAGCTCTTCGAGCGCGGCCTCGCCTACCGCAAGAACGCGCCGGTCAACTGGTGCGAGTTCTGCACGACCCTCGCCAACGAGGAGGTTCGCGCCGACGGCACCTGCGACCGCTGCGGACGGCCCGTCGCGAAGCGCGACCTGACCCAGTGGTTCTTCAAGATCACCGAGTACGCCCAGCCGCTGCTCGACGACCTCGCCCTCCTCGACCGGTGGCCCGAGCGCGTCCGCAGCATGCAGGCCAACTGGATCGGCCGCTCCGAGGGCGCGCGCGTCGAGTTCACCATCGCCGAGACCGGCGACCCCTGCCCCGTCTTCACGACCCGGCCGGACACGATCTACGGCGTCACCTTCATGGCCATCGCGCCCGAGCACCCGCTGCTCGCGAAGCTCGTCCGGGGCACGCCGCGCGAGGCCGAGGTGATGGAGTTCGTCCGCCGCCAGTCGATGGTCTCCGCCGCCGAACGGACCGACGACGCCACGCGCAAGGAGGGCGTCTTCACCGGCTTCCACGTCCGCAACCCCTACAACGGCACGACCGCGCCGCTGTGGGTGACCAACTACGTTCTGATGGAGTACGGCACCGGCGCCGTGATGGCCGTCCCCGCGCACGACCAGCGCGACTTCGAGTTCGCCCGCCGCTACGGCCTGCCCGTCCGGGTGGTCATCCAGGACCCGGCGAAGCCTCTCGACCCCGCCGCGATGACCGCCGCCTACGTCGACGACGGCGCGATGGTCAACTCCGGCCCGTTCGACGGCCGCAACAACCGCGAGGCGATGCACGACCTGATCGCCTACGCGAAGGACCGCGGTTTCGGCGACTTCACCATCACCTACCGCATCCGCGACTGGCTGATCAGCCGCCAGCGCTACTGGGGCGCGCCGATCCCGATCGTCCACTGCGACGCCTGCGGCACGGTGCCGGTGCCCGAGGCGCAGCTCCCGGTGCGGCTGCCGGACGACGTCGACTTCACGATCGACAAGGGCAACCCGCTCGCCGCGCACGCCGGCTTCGTCGCCACGACCTGCCCGAAGTGCGGCAAGCCCGCGCGGCGCGAGACCGACACCCTCGCGCAGTGGCTCTGCTCCTGCTGGTACTACCTGCGCTACGTCAATCCCCGCATGGACGACCGGCCGTTCGAGAAGCGCGACGTCGACAACTGGCTGCCGGTGGACCAGTACATCGGCGGCGTCGAGCACGCCGTCCTGCACCTGCTCTACTCGCGTTTCATCCTCAAGGTGCTCCACGACGCCGGCTGCGTCTCCTTCCGCGAGCCGTTCAACGCCCTGTTTACGCAGGGCATGATCTGCAAGCGCAGCGAGAAGGACGGCCAGCTCTACAAGATGTCGAAGTCGAAGGGCAACGTCGTCAGTCCGGACGAGCTGATCCGCGAGTACGGCGCCGACACGCTGCGACTCTACACGCTGTTCATCGGCCCGCCGGAGAAGGACGCCGAGTGGAACGACACCGCCGTCGAGGGCTCGTTCCGCTTCCTGAACCGCGTGTGGCGGCGCGTGTACGAGACGCGCGACGTGCTCGCCGCCTCGACGGGCCTCGTCGCGGACCTCGCGGCGATGGAGGCGCCGGAGCGCGACCTCTACCGCAAGCTCCACGAGTCGATCGCGAAGATCACGCGCGATCTCGAGGGCGCCTTCCACTTCAACACGGCGATCGCGGCGATCATGGAGCTCATGAACGCGATCGAGGCGCTGCCGGTCGACGCCGCCTCGTCGCCCGCCCGCCGCGCCGTCTATCGCGAGGCGATCGAGTCGATGGTCGTCCTGCTTTCGCCCTTCGCCCCGCACATCGCCGAGGAGCTGTGGCGCGAGCTGGGCCACGCGGAAAGCGTGATGCGCGCGACGTGGCCCGAGGCCAGCGAGGCCGCGATGCGGCGCGACCAGGTCGAGATGGCCCTCCAGGTCAACGGCAAGGTCCGCGGAAGGATCATGGTCAGCGCCGGCGCGGACGCGAAGGCGATCGAGGGCGAGGCCCTCGCCGACCCGCAGGTCGCGAAGTGGCTCGAGGGAAAGACCGTGAAAAAGGTCGTCGTCGTCCCCGGCCGGCTCGTCAACATCGCCGCGGGCTGAACGCTCGCGAAATGCCGGTCCCACCGGGCCGGATTGCTTCGATGGACCTCCGCATGGCCGCGACGGAGCGCGGCCCTCCATGGCCATGCGAGACGCCGGTCCCGCCGGGCTTGTCCCGGCGGACCGGGAACTTCCAACCCTTGGAAGCCGCGACCTGCGAGGCGACCAAGGGTTGGAATCCCGGGGCTCAGGGCTTGCGCACGGTGCGGAAACCGAAATCGGCCCACGTGTACCCGGGATCGACGTACCCGAAGACATGGCACTGGGCATGAACCGCGCTGTGCGAGTTCAGCCATCCCGTCCCGTGGTAGAGACGCGACGAACTGGCGGCGTCGGGGCCGCGGGGATCCTGCGCGTAGCCGGAACCGGGGGATCCGTACCAGTCCCAGCACCACTCGACGGCGTTGCCGTCCATATCGTGGAGACCGAGGGGATTCGCCGGGAAACTCCCGGCCGGGCTGCAGTAGGGCCCGGACTGGTTCGTGTAGGCCGGGTGGTATCCGTACTCGGGCCCCTTGTCGTACGCCGCCGCGCCCACGGCCCCGAACAGGGAGTGGTAGTTGGCATCCGCGTGCGAGATCGTGTCCTTGCCCGACGGGAACAGCCGCCCCAGCCTTCCGCCGCGCGCGGCCTTCTCCCACTCGGCGACGGTCGGCAGGCGGTAGCCGTTCGCGTCCCAGCGGACCCAGCCGTTCAGGATGTTCTCATGGCCGGTCCGGTAGACAACGTCCTTCGCCGGACTCGTGTAGTAGCACGGGGTGAGCCCCTCGAACTCGCTGCGCGCGTTGCACCAGCGGGCGCAGTCGAACCAGTTGACGCCGACCACCGGCTGCCGCGGCGTCTGGTTGGTCCCGTACCAGCCGGTCGGGTACGAGAAGTTGTAGCCGTTGGTCAGCGCCCACGACACCACGCGGTCCCACAGGCCGCGGGACACCTCCATTTCCTCCATGTAGAAGGCGCTGATGAAATTCGTGCGCACGTCCACGCCCTCGCCGCCCAGAACGACGTCGCCGCCGTCGACCAGCACCATCCCCGCCGGCGGCGGATTGGTTGCCATGACGACACGGTAGAACATCGGAACCTGCACGGAGAAGGAGGTGCCCGTCCGGCCGTCCATCCCCTGGATCGCCTGGAACGTGCGGTACCACGGGCCGCCAGCGCGGGCGGCCCACTCGACGCGGTAGAGTGCGTTGGTGTCGGGGACGTTGGTCCAGACGAGGCTCCCGTTGCCACGGAAGGAGGAGATCACCGGCTCCTGCGCCACCGCAACGGTTGCCGCCAGAAGTCCCCAAGCCAGGAAGAACCGAGTCCTCATGCGCCCTCCCGTATCCCGCGAGGCCGCGGACGCGGCCCGCGGAACGACGGTACATTGACAAAGCCGGGCCGCAGCGTCAATGCATGCCAGCGTTGAATGCACGGAGTCGAACGGCTATCTTCGGTGCGTCGTGAACGAGCCCTCTACCAAGATCGTGGGAATGCGACGCCGGTCCACCACGGACGGTCCGGCGGAGTTTCGTGCGCGGGCGCGGCGGCTCCAGGAACATGCCGACCGGCTGAACCCGAACCCGAAGCCGCGCGGGTTCGTTCATCGCGCTCGGACGTGGGAGACCTACGAGGCGTGGCGCCGGACGCAGTCGAACCCGCGCCTGTGGTGACACCATGCAGC
>CAYODK010000161.1:0-13210 GCA_964402695.1 uncultured Verrucomicrobiota bacterium | reverse complement strand
GGGTTGGTAAAGAGCGGTCAGGCCACAAGACCCGACCGCTATGCGGGATCGGCAGGGGATTATGCCGCCGAACGGTGCCGATCTTAAGGAGCGCGGGGAGCCCGGCTGTTACGCCGGTCCCCGCAAGGGATTATGCGCGGAAGGGGGGGCGATCTTAAGCCGAGGCCCGGTATGGCCCGACCCTTGGCATCGGCGCGTAGTGGGCAGCCAGATTACGTTTCGACGGTTTCTGTCACGCCTGCGGGCTCTTCCATCGGCCGCTGTACCGGCTGCCCCCCTCCCTTCGAACTCCCGGACGAGACATGACGCCCGACGAGTTTCGAGAGACGGTCGCCTTCGTCTACGGTCCGACCTTCGACTTCCTGTGCCGGACGCTCTTGCGGCGGGAGTCGGTCCGTCGTGGAATCCTCGTGGGCAACATCCTCCGCGTCTCCATACGGCTCTTCGGCGTCGCCGAGTTCCACCACTACGCCCTCGCCGACGGCATCGCCATCCTCTTCCGCCGCTACGGCGCCTAGCACGGCTCCGGTCCTTCCTCTCACCCCGACTCCCGCCAGCCCGAACTCCCCCTCTTCGCCTCAGGGTGGAAACTGGGGATAGTCCAAACGACCGCCAGCTTGACCCGATCTCGAAGGCGTGATAGGCATTGTGCCGATTTGTCCGGCATGAAACGGAACAGTACGACAAAAGGCGACGCGCATGAGTAGTCGTTGGCTCTCCGTGCAGGAGATCGCGGTGCATCTCGGCGCGAGTCGGGACACGGTCTACCGTTGGATCGAGGATCGGAAACTGCCGGCGCACAGGATTGGCCGCTGTTGGAAGTTCAAGTTAGAAGAAGTGGACGAATGGGTCCGGGCCGGGAAAGCGGCGGAAGAAGAGGGTGACGACACAGGAGCGGCTCAGTGATTCCGGCCGAAGCCCTGCATTGCGAGCAAGATGGACATCGTTGACAAAGACACGCGCAGCAGGATGATGGCGGCGGTACGGTCGAAAGACACCGCACCCGAGGTATCGCTCCGCCACGCCCTGTTCCGCGACGGATATCGTTACCGATTGCACCGGAAAGACTTGCCAGGAAAGCCCGACATGGTCTTTCCGAAGCATCACGCGGTCGTCTTCATCAACGGTTGCTTCTGGCATCATCACGGGTGCCGTGAGACGAACATCCCCGCCTCGCGCCGGGCCTGGTGGCAGCGCAAGTTGGGCCAGAACAGGCAACGCGATGCCACCGTATTGACGAAACTCCACGAGGCAGGATGGCGAACGCTTGTCGTGTGGGAATGCTCGTTGCGCGTAGCCTCTGTCCGGCGCGAAACGGTAAGGGGCCGCGTCACGCAACGAATCGCCGCGTTTCTGAATTCAGAACGGCATAACATGGAAATAGCAGGCCCGGCCGCAGCACGCTTGCAGAGGGCAGCACCATGAGCGTGAAGGTGTTTGACTTCTTCTGCGGCTGTGGCGGCGCGAGCTGTGGCTTCCGGGAAGCCGGCATGGACATCGTCTACGGCCTCGACTGTGACAGCGTTTCGCAGTCGAGTTTCCAACGGAACTTTCCCCTCGCGGCCTTCGAGTCATCCGACATACGTGATGTTGAGGCTTCGAGCCTCAAGGCCCGCGTGAAAGCACATCGTCCTTCCCCCGTGCTCTTTTGCGGATGCGCGCCATGTCAACCCTTCACCAAGCAGAATACGGTTCGCCCCCCGCGGGGAAAGGATGAGCGGGTGCCCCTTCTCTCGCACTTCGCCAGAATGGTCGAATCCTGCAAACCGGACATCGTTTTCGTTGAGAACGTGCCCGGTCTCCAGAAGCTAGGTCGCAGTACTCAGCCATTCGGCGGATTTCTCAGGCGGCTTGAGTCATCCGGGTATCATGTAGCCTATGAAGCGGTATCCCTGATGAAGTACGGCGTCCCGCAGAGTCGCTGCAGGCTGATTCTACTTGCGAGCTCGCACGGCCCCATAGAACTCCCCCCGAAGACAAATGGCCCCGGCACGCCTTGCCGGCGGTATGAAACCGTCCAAGATTGGATCGGCCATCTGCCCCCGATCACCGCCGGGCAAACGCACCCTGCCGTACCGAATCACCGCGCAGCCGCGCTTTCCCCGCGCAATCTGGAGAGAATCCGCGCCACGCCCGAGGGGGGCGGCCATCGCGACTGGCCGAGGCGCTTGCGGCTGAAGTGCCACGGCGATACGGACGCATACTCTGATGTCTATGGGCGCATGTCTTGGAACCGGCCCGCCTCGGGACTTACGACTCGCTGCATAAGCTACTCGAACGGGCGTTTCGGTCACCCCTCGCAAGACAGGGCAATCAGCGTGCGCGAAGCCGCGCGCCTTCAGACATTTCCCATGGAATTCGTCTTCGATGGCAGCTTGAACGCCATGGCAAAGCAAATCGGAAACGCCGTTCCGGCCCGACTGACGGAACGGATCGGCCGCCATGTCATCGAGCACCTCGAATCGGTGGGAGTATTGAACTAGCATGGCCACCTTCAAGACACGCGCGCGCACATTGGACATGTTGGGCCGCCAGCAGATCGCCGGCATACCGACCGCCATCAGCGAACTGTTCAAGAACGCGCACGATGCCTACGCCGATAACGTCATCATTGACTACTACCGCAAGGACGGCCTGTTCGTACTGCGTGACGATGGCGTGGGCATGACCGAGGCTGAGTTCCTGGCTCGCTGGCTTACAATCGGGACGGAGAGCAAGCTCAATGCGGCCGGCATGGCTTTGCCTGCTGTTGACGCGGCTAAACCGCCCCGCCCGATGCTCGGTGAGAAGGGAATCGGCCGCCTGGCCATCGCGACTATCGGCCCGCAGGTTCTGGTTCTGACGAGAGCCCGGCGGAACGGGAAGTTGCACGATCTTGTGGCGGCATTCGTGAATTGGGGCCTATTCGAATGTCCGGGGATTGACCTTGAAGACATCGCTATCCCGGTGCACACCTTTGCAGACGGCCGCATTCTCTCCAAGTCCGACGTGCAAGAGATGGTGGTCGATTTCAGGCAGAATCTACAGCGCCTTCAAGGCAACTTGGCGCAGGAGTATTATGCTCGGATTGATCAGGAACTGAGCCGGTTCATCGTCGATCCTCAGGACATTGACTCCTACCTTGGCTCGCCCTCTCTTTCCGGGAACGGTTCCGGAACGCAATTCATCATGCTGCCTACGTCCGAGTTGCTGCCAGCCGACATAGATGGCGAGAAAGGCGTCGATAGGGCGTCGCCTTTGAAGAAGGCGCTTCTGGGCTTCACGAATACGATGACACCGGGATATGACAAACCAGTCATTGTTCCTGCATTTCGGGATCACGCAACCGACGAGGATTGCGAGGATCTGATTGCGGCCGGCGAGTTCTTCACGCCAGATGAGTTCGAGAATTCCGATCACCACGTTCTGGGACGGTTTGACGAGTACGGTCAATTTGTCGGCACAGTATCCATCTATGGTGAGAAGGTCCAAGAGCACGTCATTCCGTGGCAGGGAGCGGGTGGCGCGCGAACAGACTGCGGTCCTTTTCGAATCAGTTTTGCAACCATCCAGGGCGAGAGTCGCGCATCCACCTTGCCGCCCGAGGACTTTGCCAGGATGTCCGTCAAGATGAACAAGATCGGTGGCTTGTACATCTATCGTGACGGGATACGTGTCCTTCCGTACGGTGATACTGACTACGATTGGCTTGACATCGAATACAACCGCACAAAGGGCGCAACCTACTACTATTTCTCGTATCGGAGGATATTCGGCGTAGTCGAAATCTCCCATGAAACGAATCCGAACCTCTGTGAGAAGGCTGGGCGAGAGGGTTTCATGGAGAACAAGGCCTATCGCCAGATGAAGAGTATCCTGAAGCACTTCTTCATACAAATTGCCGCCGACTTCTTCCGAAAGGAAGGTGTTCACGGCGAACGTTTCAACGAGCGCAAGGCGCAGATCGAAAAGGAGGAGTTGGATCGCCGCCGGCGCGAGGAGCTTGTTTCGGTCAAGAAGAACAAACTGACCGATGATCTCAAGCAGTTCTTTGAGCGCATCGAGGCGGGTAAACCGCAAGAAGCGGCACTGACTCTGAGCCAGGAAATCTCCGAGCAGATCAAGCAAGCCTGCCGGATCGCCGACGTACAACAAGCCGCGAGGGAGGTCTTACGGATAGAGCAGGACGCACACGCGCGGCTGCGCGAACTGGAGAACGCCTTTCAAATCAAGCGCCCCCGGATCGGGATGAGCAAGGCTCTGGTCCGCGACTGGCGGGAGTATGAACGAGAACTGGATGAGATCAAGGCGACTGTATTCAAGCCGACGCGCGAGATGATTGATGACATCATCGGTGAAGAGGCCGAGAAGGCTCGCCTCGCCATTGATCGGCGCATCCGTGTAGAGAACTCGCTGAACGAACTGTCCGAACAGGCCAAACGACAGACCAAGGAAGACGGTACTGTGGCCCGAAGAGAAGCGATAAGAGTCGCCAGTGAAGTGCGGGGTGCCGCCCACAACTGCATGAAGGATGTCGAGACGGCATTGCGAACGGTCATTAGCGATTTTCAGCGAATGGACGTCTCTTCGCTAGACGACGCGGCGTTCGTGAAGACACGCGACGAACTCGAGTCGCGGATTCTGCAGGCGGCAGAAGCGAAGGCCGCCCTGCTCAAGTCTATTCGTGCACAGTTGGAGCAGGTTCGAGTGCAGGAGGATTCCTCTGGGCTCGATCAACTTGTCGCCCTCGAACAGCGTAACATTTCTCTGGAAGAGGCTGCCGAGGCCGACCTGCAACTTGCCCAATTGGGCATGGCGATAGAAGTCATCAGCCATGAGTTCACCGGAACCATCCGTTCCCTGCGCAACAACCTCCGTCGCCTGAAGGCATGGGCGGACATCAACAAGGATCTCGGAGGCCTCTACCAGAACATCCGCGCCAGTTTTGACCATCTCGATGGCTACCTCACCCTCTTCACGCCCCTGCAACGGAGGCTCTACCGGAAAGCGGTGAACATTCGCGGCCATGATATCCACAAGTTCCTGCAGGATCTGTTCGAGGACCGGTTCAAACGCCACGGCGTCACACTGGAAGCAACAGACGCCTTTGCCAAGAGCAGGATACATGGGTTCCCGTCCTCCTTCTATCCGGTCTTCGTCAACTTGGTAGACAACGCTGTCTATTGGTTGTCGAACCAAGCCAAGGAGAAGGATCGCCGCATTGCGCTGGACTGGAAACAGGGCGATTTCTCGATTTCGGACACGGGGCCGGGGGTTTCTCCACGAGATCGAGAGGCCATATTCGAGTTAGGCTTCACCCGCAAACCGGGGGGGCGCGGCATGGGCTTGCACATCTCAAGCGAAGCACTTCGGCGTGTCGGTTATCAACTGCTCCTTGCCGACCACAAGGACGGGGATGGCGCGACGTTCATCATCCGACCATTCGATGGGCAACCGAGCGAGGAGCAGAACGATGAGTAAATTGCTGGAGCGTTCCATCCGGGTTGCCGAAGCCTATCTTCAGACTGCCGTAATCGTGGACGATCAAGCCAAGTTGGGTGACGCCGTCGTTCCGCCGACAGCCCTCCAGACACCCGACCGAAGAACTGCAGGGGCTATGTCAACCGCTGAACGGGAAGTCATTGCGACGGAGGCCGTTCACAATCTTAACGTAAAACCGCTTGTTGACACTTTTGCAGAGAAAGGCATCGTCTGCGGCGTCATCGCTCCAGAACCCGGAGCATCAATTGTGGAAATAACCACTCGCGCTGCAGACCGTTCTGACATTGTGATCCTCGACTGGCAAATCAACCGAGATGATGGCCGGACGGCTGTCGCCATCATTTCGAAGCTCGTGACAATGGACTGCGGCGAGAGGCTCAGGACCATCGCGATCTATACGGGCGAGAAGACGCTGACCGATATTGGCCAGAAGGTTGCTGATGCGTTGCGAGCAATAGGTAAGATCCCGGATGAAGACGAGTGGAAGGTTGTCCTCAAGGTCGGCCACACTCGTGTTTCCATATACGCCAAGTCCGGCACGGATCTGCCCGCCCACTTGAAGGCGAGATCAGTTTCCGAGACAGAATTGCCCCGTTCGATGATTTCCGATTTCGCGACCATGACGAATGGACTCGTGCCGGCGATTGCCTTGACCGCGCTTGCCGCTTTGCGCACTAATGCAAGCCGCATTCTGGATAAGTATCATGCCGGTCTGGATGCGCCGTTTCTGTCCCATCGTGCCTGCCTACCCCATCCCGACGATTCCTCACGGCATCTTGCCGCCGGGATAGCCGCTGAAGCCGCGAGCGTGATGGAATCGGCCGTTTATGCCCGTGGTCCAGCCGGCATTGATGCCATCATGGATTGGGTGGTAGATTCGTTTGGAGTTCCTCCTGAGTTCGTCTTCGGGCCCACCAAGAAACTGAACAGTACGCAGATCAAGTCGCTTTTTGAAAACGGGTTTGAAAGCATGAAGTCTCTTAGCGATAAGATCACCGGCGATCTAGGTGCGCTGACTGGCGTCATTTCCGGAGGCAAGAACGATTGCGATGTGTTGGACCTTGAATTCGCTTGGTTGACGGGCTTTAGAACAGTATTTGATGATTCCCCGCCACCGGTGCTTAGATTGGGAACAGTGATCCGCAAGCGGCGGAAGCGCAGCCCCAAAGGGGATTGCGGCTTGTTTCTATGCATGCGGCCTCGATGCGATTGCGTACGATTGAAGGGGGCTGAGCATTTCCATTGTCTTCCGTTGGCGGAACTGCCCAAGGATAAGACCGTGCAGTTGCCTGTGCGAACTCACGGGGATGCATTTGGGCGATATTCCGTGAGCATGAAGCCCGCTGAATGGCAGTTGCTCACATTTAGTCCTAGCGAAGCCGGCAGGGCTGTAACTGCTATGAAGGATACATCCACTGGCACGTTTTGCTTCAAAGGACCTAAGAAAGCGGTCTACGATTGGGTAGGAGAACTGAAACCGGAGTTTGCGCAGCGCATTGCGAATCGGCTTGCCGCGCAGATGTCCCGTGTAGCAGTGAATAATACGGAGTGGCTGAGACGTCAGGAGAACTTGACGGACTGAGGGCAGGGCATGAATCAAAGGCAAGAACGGCCGAGATAGTACTCCTGACCTTCCCCCTTTTACTGGAACACCTCGAAAGAGAGTCCAGAGCTATTGGTATCACTAACCACCCCGGGGATTCCAGACAAGGAATCCCCATCCGCCCGCCGACC
The DNA here is from genome assembly GCA_964402695.1 of uncultured Verrucomicrobiota bacterium. Taxonomy (GTDB): domain Bacteria; phylum Verrucomicrobiota; class Kiritimatiellia; order PWTM01; family PWTM01; genus VGWF01. Next base: position 5,995 of record CAYODK010000161.1, on the reverse strand, counting down.
GGCGGGCGAACTCGTTTGGCGTCTGGTTCCCGAGCGCGCTGTGCGGGCGCTCCTCGTTGTAGTCCCGGCGGTAGTCCTCGGTGATCTCGCGGGCCTCCGCCAGGTCCAGGAACCAGTTCTGATCCAAGCATTCGTCCCGCAGTTCTCCGTTGTAGCTCTCGACGTGCCCGTTCTGCATCGGCCGGCCCGGCTCGATGAACTGCAGCTTCACGTCCCTCGCATGGGCTCAACACCCAACCGCATGATTGCGCGCATCTGGACACCGTGCGGTCAGTGCTCATAAAGACGGATGAACAAGTGGCAAGACCTCGCCGCGGTCCTACGGTTTTGCGCACAGCCATAGGTCTGCGTAGTCCAGCCAAGCCGCCCAATCGGTCGCGTTCATCGAGTGTTTGCCCGCGCGGATGAAGTAGCCCAGCCGGCTGGACAACAGCTTGCCGACTTCGGGTTGTTGCGGCGCACCCAACCCGTCACCGACGAGCAGGCGATAGACGGGATCGGCGGCCCGGAGCATCTCGAATTGGCCGGCGGGATTGGCCCAAAGATCTTCCGTGGCGCAGGAGAGCAGGACCGGACGCGGCGCGCAGAACGCAATGAGGCAGTGTTGGTCAAAGGGCAGGCGCGCAGGCTCGTCGTTGAAGGCTTTGAAGTTCCCTGCAAACCAGTGTGGAAAATTCTTGTTGATCATTGCGAGCGTCTCGGCGACAGGGCGGCCTTTGGCGTCGAGTTTGGCCAGATCCGGCGCCACGCGGGAGGGCGCGCTGCCTCCGCAACCGGCCTGGCTCGGAATGGCCATGGCAAAGCGCTCGTCGAATGCGGCGGCGAGCAGGGCGGTCTTTCCATTGCGCGAGTGCCCCCTCAACCCCCTCCAAAGATCACACCGTCCATGGCCGGGCAAACGGCCGATGTAGTGAAGACCTAGCCGGCCCATAGCCCGTTTTTCGGCCATTCGCAACGATCCCCTCGCCCAGTAGCGAAAAACGGGCTAACCCTCCGAGGCCTTTGTCACGTCCGGCATCTTATCGACGGCCGTACGGAGGGTCGCGGTGTCGATGTGAGTGTAAGCCCGGCTGATGGCCTCGCTCTCGTGACCGATGATCGACCGCGCGACGACATCGGACACGCCCATGTTCTTGAGAAGGCTGGTTGCGGTGTGCCGCAAGGCGTGGAAGCTGACCTCGGAGACATTGCGCCGCGCGCTCCGACCCTTGCCGGTGGCAGCATGGCTGATGTGGCCGGTGCCTTTCTTGATGACCCCGGCCGCCTCAAGGATCCCCATGAACCGGCGGGATACGGTCGACCCGCTTACGCGCATCGCCGCAGCCTGCTCGGGAAAGACGTCGGCGCCCGGGTCGTCCCCTGCGGCCAGGTTCATGAGGTAGTCAAGAAGGGGCTCCGCGATCGGAATGGTCAGCCTGGCACCGGTCTTGCGCGTGTTGAAGTGGATCTCGCGCCTCACCATGTCGATCTGGTTCCACGTCAGGAGGACTATGTCGGCCATACGTTGTCCGGTGTACAACCCCGCCAAGACGATTCCGCGCCACTCGTTGCTGCACACGTCCAAGATGCTTCGGAGCTCCGCCAGCGTGAACGCGCGGCGTTCAGTGCCTCGGTGTGCCTTGAGCGTGTCCACGGACAACAAGATGTTGCGGGAGACGACCTGATCCTTGAGCGCCTGTGCCCAAGCCGTCCGCAGAATCTTGAGGCACTTGTTGGCCGTTGCCGGCGTGACGCGGTCCGCCAGGCCGGCGCGCCACTTCAAGATGTCGTCGATCCGAACGGCATCCATACTGCGATCGGCCCGCTCGCCCATGTCCGCGAGAAATCCAACGACCACCCGGCGGTACTCCCCGGCGCTGGATTCGGCCAGCTCCAGGTCTTTCCGCTTCAGCCAAGCGTTGAGGTACTCACGAACGGAGGCTGTCGGCATCGCCTCTTGGTTAGCTGCCAGGTAGATGGCCGCCACCACCTCGCGAACCTTGGCCTCGGTCAGGGTGCCGGCCTTGCCCATCGCGGACGCCTTCTCCCAAGTCGTCAGGACCTGCATGGCGTCCTTTCGAACGTCGCACTTCGTGGAGCGAAAGGCCCGCTTCCCGTTGGGCAGCTCGAAGGCCGCCCAGTAGAACCGCGAGTCCCCCCGTTTATGCAGCGAGCCCATTTCGTCGTCTCCATCGCTTGACCTGCTAACCATACTGCTAACATCCACGGGTGTCAACGACGTCTTCAGATGGCATAAATGGCCGGAAACGCGCATATCGCGGCCTTTCGGACGTTACACGGGTTCGATTCCCGTTGGGGTCGCCAGCCATGCATTACCTATTCCCCCTCAGAGGATTGCATGCTACGGGAACTCGGATCAATGCGACACATCATGACACTGATCATGACAGCTTCACTCGCGTTTGTGGGTGCCTTCGACGTTCCGGGATGTTGTCCGTTCACTCTGCCGCGGCTTCGAGAACCTGGCTGATCAATCCGCTCCGCGGGCTGACCATCGCGCGCCTCAACGCGATCCATGACGCCGCCGCGCGCGGGCAGTACGCTGCCGGCCCGTGGCTCTACCGCCACGGCCCGCGAGTCCTGCGTCGGCGGGGCCGAGGGCGCGGTGAATGGGGTGACGTGTTTCGCGCGATCCGCAGGTTGCCTACAGGACCCTCTCCAGCGTTTCCCTGTCCAGGGACCCGGTTGGGCGGAAGCCATCCGAGCCGACGTATCGCAACAAGCTGCGCATGAGCTGGCGCGCCTCGGGATGGTCCTGCAGAGACGGCAGGTCGCTCGCGCAGACCAGCAGTTTGCCGGAGCCGACCCTGGCTTCGAACAGCAGGCCCAACTTGTGATTGCGGGCGAAGTTGTCGATGACGTGGACGATGGGCCGGTATCCGGGCGGCGTCTCGTCCAGGATGATCGGCCGCGCGTTCGTCACGATACGCCACCACTGCCAGTTGCTGTGGAACTCGGTGGGGAAGTCCGCCAGCGCGGGATGTCGGGGATCGCACAGAAACCCCTGCGTGCCCGGCGCCGGGTCGCGCCCCTGCGCGATGGCGCCCTTGGCGAACATCGGCCAGCACCAGAAGTCGGTCGGGAATGCCCCGCCCACGCTGTGCTTGACCTCTTCGAGTTTCGGGAAGAGCAGGACTCTGCCGCCATCCGCCAGGATCCTGAACGTCGCCTCGTCCAGGCGACGGGTCACGCACACACCGTCCGGAACGCGGGTGTCCACCTCCGGCGGATACACCCAGAGGTCATACCGGTTGAGATACGCGGTTCCCTGGATGGAGATCGTGACATTCAGCTTGGCCGGCGCATGGGCGCGGTTCAGGGGCGCGCGGATCCGACCGGCCGGGAAGACCCCGCCCTGCCGGATGGTCATCGGCCCCAGCGCGCCGGACGCGAGCGCGGACGCCCCGGCGTCGCCGACCCTCCAGTCCACGCGGGCTTCGGGGATGTCGGCGGCGCCGAAATGCGCGATGTGCACGTCGCCGGCGAAGAACTCCTCCGTGGTCCAGGTGAACTTCTCCGTCCGCAGGAGGGGCACGGTTTCGCAGCAGAACCGCCGCCACGCCCCGGGTGTGGCGATGCCCTTCGATTCCATGAAGACATTGAGCATTCCGACCAGCGCGGTCCCCTGTCCGGGGAAATCCATGATGTCGAGCCACTGAAACCCGGCCAGTCCCGGCGTGCGCAGGGCGGACTCGATGTCCTCGCGCTGGCAGATGGCTGCCAGCGCGCCGGATGCGCGCATGAAATCGTGCGAGAGGTCCAGCATGTTCGCGTCCTTCAGCCGCTGCCGGAAGATCTCGAGATTCCTCGCCTTGAGCACCCCGGTGTACTTCTCGATTTCCCGGAAATCGGGCGTCACCTGGAACTCGGCGATCTCATGGCCGATGACGGGAACCGGCACGTTCCTGATCGAATCGAGGTAGTCGACCCGCGTCGACGGCGGCCGTCTGTAGATGTGCCCGCCGCCCGCCAGATCCCCCGCGTAGAGCGAGCCGCGCACCGGCGATTCCTTCCCCGTCTTGTGGGCCACCCAGAAGTCGTCGCCTTCGGCATAGCTGGGGTCCCAGTGCATGTTGTTGGATCCCTGGGCGTACAGATGCCGGGGATCCCGCCCGCGGAACCGGGCCACCAGCTCGTACATCGCGGGCGTCCGGCCGAGTTCGTTGCCGAGCGTGTACATGACGAAGGACGGATGGTTGCCGAATTGACGGAAGATGAGGTCGGATTCGCGGACCGCGTAGTCGTAGAGCGAGGCGTTGGGATCCGCGCCCGGCACGTCGAGGTAGTCGATGTTTCGTTGCGCCGCTTCCGTGCTCTCGCGGGCGTTGAACGCGCTGCGTTTGTTCGGCAGTTCCGGCTGAAGATAGAACCCCAGCTCGTCCGCGGCCTCGAATGCCGCCCCGGGCGGACACCAGGAGTGGAACCGGACGTGATTCAGGCCCCACGCCCTGAGGATGCCCAGGATCCGCCGCCAGCCGTCCCGGTCCATCGGAGGATAGCCGGTCAACGGGTAGTTCGCACAATCCAGCCGGCCGCGGAGGAAGACGGTGCGCCCGTTGATGGCGAGGCGCTGCCCGTCGCGCTTGAAATCGCGCATCCCAAAGCGGACCGAGCGCGCGTCGGCGCACGGCCGGCCGCCGGCCTCGGCCGTCAGTCGCAGGTCCAGCCGCAGCAGGGCCGGGTGGAACTCGTCCCACAGCGGGACCGTGTCGCCCGGACGGTAGACGAACTCCACCGCCGTGCGGCGTGAGGGGGCCCGCACCGCAACGGACAGCTTCGCGAACCGGGCCGGCGACGCGACGTTGAAGCTCTCGCAGGCAACGTCCAGGTGGCCCGCGGCCGGCTGCCCGGCGATATTGCCGATCACCAGGCGAACCCGGGCCTCCTTCCTCGCGGCGTCCGGATAGACCTGCGCGTCCTCGATCCAGACCGGGTCGGTCGCACGCAGTTCCATCCGCCCGATGATGCCGTTCCAGTTCGATTGCGTCCGCTCATCGACCGCATGGGCCGGCCCGACCGGTGGCAACTTGGCGTTGTCCACCAGCACGCTGATGGTATGCGGTCCGGGCGCAAGGGCGGCGGTCAGGTCGAATACCTGCGGGGCGCTGAGCGTGTCCTCGGTCCCGCAGTCCCTGCCGTCCACCCACACCCGTGTGGTCTTGGTCCGCTCCAGGACCAGGGTGATCCTCCTGCCCTTCCATGCCCCGGGGACTTCGACGTCCCGCTGATACCAAGCCGGTCCCTTCCAGTACCAGACGCGGGAGAGGCGGTCGACGGCCTGCTCGTCCTTGAAGATGCCTTTCCGATTCGTGTCCGTGGTGCCCGGCAGCGCCACCGAGTCCTCCAGCGCTTCGGCGAACCACTTCCGGTCGACGCCGACGCCCTCGGGATCCAGCCGGAATCGCCACGTGCCGGCGAGCGACATGACATGCTCCGCATCCGATCCGGCGACGCCGGTGTCCAGCGCCGCGCCCGCCAGGAACGCCAGGAAAAGGAACCTCTTCATGTTTCCGATCCTCTCACGGTCGCGCCTTCCCCGGCAGGATGCCGTGTCGAGTTCCCCTGCACATCATGTCGTCACTCTGTCGGTCCATCCGCCGGGGTCCTTCAACGCGCCAGGGGCACGATCTGGACCTCGTCCCGGCGGCCGACCATGCGGATCTCATCGTTTGTGCGGGCCCCCGCGATCAGCCGGAAGTGGTTGGTTGCGCCGTCCCGGATGTAGAGCACCTGGCCCTTCTCGTCGGGCAACTCGATGGGCTCCCACGTTCCTCCGTCCCGTCGCCGTTGGACGATCACCCCGGCGACAGCCCCCGTGGGGATGGACAGGAGCAGGGCGCCATCCCCCTTGTGGATGACGTTGGTTTGAAGCTCGATTTTCTCCTTCAGATAGCGGGGCACCAAGGGGTCGGGAACCCGTTCCCCGTTCATGTCGACGAAGGGCCCATCGGGATGGGGGCGAGGCCTGGGGGGGAGCTCCGGGGGTGGAGGGGGA
>CAYODK010000160.1:0-13384 GCA_964402695.1 uncultured Verrucomicrobiota bacterium | reverse complement strand
GGTTTTCGGGACCTTTCTTGCGGGGGGGGTTGCCCCGGGGCCTATGGAACGCACCCCGTAACGCGGGGTCGGGTGGGCCGGACGCCGAGGGGCGCCCCGGTGACCCGGGGCGCCCGTCCGATTCATCCGCTGGTGGTCCGGACTACACGAGGCCCTGGTCGAGCATCGCGTCGGCGACCTTCGTGAAGCCGGCGATGTTGGCGCCCATCACGTAGTTGCCGGGCTGCTCGTACTCGTCCGCCGCCTTCACGCACGCGGCGTGGATGCGGACCATGATCTCGTGCAGCCGCGAATCGACCTCCTCGCGGCCCCACATCAGGCGCATCGAGTTCTGGCTCATCTCGAGGCCCGAGGTCGCGACGCCGCCGGCGTTCGCCGCCTTGCCGGGTCCGTACAGGATCTTCTTGCCGACGAACAGCTCGACCGCCTCCGGCGTGCTGGGCATGTTCGCGCCCTCGGACACGACGAAGCAGCCGTTCTTCAGCAGCGTGCGCGCGTCGTCGCCGTTGATCTCGTTCTGTGTCGCGCTCGGGAACGCGCACTGGCAGGGCACGTGCCACGGGGTCTTGCCCTCGTGGAACTCGGCGCCGAACTTCTGCGCGTACTCCTGGATGCGGCCGCGCTTCACGTTCTTCAGGTCCATGACCCACGCGAGCTTCTCGGCGTCGATGCCGTTCTTGTCGTAGATCGTGCCGTTCGAGTCCGACAGCGTCACCGGCTTCGCGCCGAGCTGCAGGAGCTTCTCGACCGTGTACTGCGCGACGTTGCCCGATCCGGACACCGTGCAGACCTTGCCCTGGAAGCTGTCGCCGCGGGTCTTCAGCATCTCCTCGGCGAAGTAGACGGCGCCGTAGCCCGTCGCCTCGGGACGGATCAGCGAGCCGCCCCAGTTCAGGGACTTGCCCGTGAGGACGCCCGTGAACTCGTTCGTCAGGCGCTTGTACTGGCCGAACATGAAGCCGATCTCGCGGCCGCCCACGCCGATGTCGCCGGCCGGGACGTCCGTATCCGCGCCGATGTGGCGGAAGAGCTCGCTCATGAACGACTGGCAGAAGCGCATGACCTCGTTGTCGCTCTTGCCCTTCGGATCGAAGTCCGACCCGCCCTTGCCGCCGCCCATCGGAAGCGTCGTCAGCGAGTTCTTGAAGACCTGCTCGAAGCCGAGGAACTTCAGGATGCTCTGGTTCACGCTCGGGTGGAACCGCAGGCCGCCCTTGTAGGGACCGATCGCGCTGTTGAATTCGAAGCGGAAGCCGCGGTTCACATGCACGCGCCCGCGGTCGTCCTGCCACGGCACGCGGAACATGATCTGGCGCTCGGGCTCGACGATGCGGTGGAGGATCGCCGAGTCCGCATACTTCTTGTGCCGGGCCACCACCGGCTCAAGCGTCTCGAGCACCTCGCGAACCGCCTGCAGGAACTCCGGCTCGTTCGCATTCCGCTTCTCCACCACCGCCAGGACTTCTTGAATCAGGCCCATGATCGTCTCCCTTCCACGTTTCGTTCCGCCATCTCCCGGCCGCCCGACCTTTCTGCACTCGCAGACGGTGGCGGCAACCCATCGCCGTTTTGCCCGATACCATGTTGCGTCGCAAAGGCAAAATGGGCGGCATGACGGAGATTATTGAATTGAAGATACGGCAAGATTGCCGCTATAGTTCAGAGAGGAAACGCCATCGGATCCAGTTTCCGGCCGGCAGTGGGGTGGCAACGGCAAACGGGGACGGCAAGAGAACGGAAGACGGAAGACGGAAAACGGAAGACGGAAGACGACCAAAGGTTGGGACAGAGATGATGGTGCGGGGGGCGGAGACGAAGTCGGGGAGGGCGCGCGGGACGATCCTGCGGGCGCTGTACCGGGCGTCGGGGCCGGTGGGTGCGGCGCGGCTGGCGGAGGCGCTGGCCGGGATGGGGGTCGACCTCCGGCCGCGGGCGGTGCGGTATCACCTGTTGCATCTCGACCGGGCGGGCCTGACGAGGACGGTGGACCGCCGGCACGGGCGCGTGTTGACGGAGCGCGGCGTCGACGAGGTGCTCCGGGCTGGCGCGGCGGAGAAGGTCGGGTTCATCGCATCGCAGGTGGACGATCTCGGGTACCGGATGACGTTCGACCTCCGGACCGGGGCCGGTTCGATGGTGGTCAACGTGGCGCGGATCGACGAGCGGGATCTGCCGAGGTCGATCCAGCAGATCGAGCCGGTTGTGCGCGCGCGGCTGGGCATGGGCTCGCGGCTGATCCTCGGTCGGGCCGGGGAACGGGTCGGCGAGTACGCGGTCCCGTACGACTGCGCGGCGTTCGGCACGGCATGCAGCGTCGCGGTGAACGGGATCCTGCTCAAGTACGGCATCCCGGTGGTGTCGCGCTACGGCGGGCTGCTGGAGATGGCGGGGGGGCGGCCGGTGCGGTTCGTCGAACTGCTGGAGTACCGCGGGACGACGGTCGATCCGCTCGCGATCTTCATCCGTGCGGGCATGACGCGCGTGCTGGCGGCGGCGCGCACCGGCGACGGCCTTGTGGGCGGGAGCTTCCGGGAGATCCCCGCGGTCGCGGTGCCGGACGTGCGACGGATCCAGCGGGAGATGCAGCGGCACGACCTGGGGGCGATCCTGGAGATCGGGCGGCCCAGCCGGCCGCTGCTCGACATCCCCGTCCAGGAGGGCCGTGCCGGCATGATCGTCCTCGGCGGGCTCAATTCATTCGCCGCGCTGCAGGAATCCGGCATCCCGGTCCAGATCGAGCCGCTCGCCGGACTCGCGGACATCGCCGAGTTCCGCAGCTTCCGCGACATCGCCGTCTTCGGCCGCCGCCAGAGCCCGCTGATCGACTAGGATTTCGTGCTTCCCGCGCCGCGGGCCGGGCCGTATCCTCCGCGCGCACCTTCCAACCCGGAGACACCGACATGCCTGCGAAACAGTGGAGCCAGCCGCCCGCGATGGAGATCGATGCCGCAAAGACCTACGACGCGGTGGTCCAGACGACCCGCGGCACGGTCGTGATCCGGCTCGAGCCGAAGCACGCGCCGAAGACCGTCAACAACTTCGTCTTCCTCGCCCGCCAGGGCTTCTACGACGGCGTCGTCTTCCACCGTGTCATCGCCGGCTTCGTCGTCCAGGGCGGCGACCCGACCGGCACCGGCCGCGGCGGCCCGGGCTACCGGTTCGAGGATGAGACCGTCGGCAACCCGCTCCGGCACGGCACCTGCGTGCTGTCCATGGCCAACGCGGGGCCGAACACCAACGGCAGCCAGTTCTTCATCACGCTCGGCCCGCAGCCGCACCTCGACGGCAAGCACACCGTCTTCGGCGCCGTCACGGAGGGCAAGGACGTCGTCCTCGCCATCCGCCAGGGCGACGCCATGACGTCGGTCACCATCCGCGAGGCGTGATGCCCCGGCTCCGTGCGCATGTCGGATGTGCGTCCCCCAACGAAGGCGCTCCCCGCGGGCCTCGCGTTCGGCCCGACGATCCCTTCGAGCGCCTGGCGGCACATCGCGCCGGCGGCGGCATCTCTCCGCACGAGGCTGCGGTCTGCTTGGCCGCCATTCGGAAGGACCGTCCGCAGTGGCGGGGTCGGTGGGGACACACTTCATAAACTGTGACCCCCTGCTCCGGGGCATCGGAGACCGGACACACGGCGAGGAAGAGGCGATGAACTCACGAGGAAGCGACAGGCTGGTCGCCATCGACTCCGACGGCTCGGTGTTTCCGAACATGCCGGTGAAGTTCGAGGTGATGCGCGACACGACGATCGCGCACTTCGGCCTCGGGCCGATCGCGCGGATGGCCGAGGAGGTGATCCGCTTCGTCAACCTCGAGGGGCGCGCGCGCGGGAGCCACCGGCTGACCGGCCTTGTCCAGATCGTCGGCTTCCTCCGCGAACGGCTGGGGCCCGGTCCCCATCCGGTCGAACTGCCCCGGCTCGATTCGCTGCGGCGCTTCATGGATTCCCGCCTGGACTGGACGAACGGGACGCTCGCCGCGGCGGTCGCGGAGTCCGGCGACGCCGAACTGGCGCGCATCCTCGAGTGGTCCCGCGACTTCAGCGTCCGGCTGGCGACGACCGGCCGCATGCCGCCGGTCCCGGAGGCGGTTCGTGCGATGTCCGCGATGCGGGAGCAGGCGACGCTCGTCGTCGTTTCGCAGGCGCCGGAGGAGCAACTGCTCGCGGAGTGGACCGAATCGGGCGTCGCGGGGCTCGTCGCGCACATCGGCGGCAGCGACCGGGGGCCCAAGCCCGCGCAGATCCGCGCCGCCCTCGAGAAGGCGGGCATCCCCCCCACCCGGGCCGCGATCATCGGCGACGCGCCCGGCGACCTCTCGGCCGCCCGCGAGACCGGCATCGCCTTCCTGCCGATCGTCCCGGGCCGCGAAGGTGTATCCTGGAACCGGCTGGTCGACGATGCCTGGCCGCGATTCCTCGCCGGCACCTTCGCGGGCGCCTACGCCGAGGCGTTGACGGACGACTTCCTCGCCGCCCTGCCGGAGCAGCCCCCGTGGGCGACGCTTCGCGATTGACCCGAAGCGGCCCCGTCCGCATCCTCCCGCGCATGCCCGCAGATCGTACAACTCCGCGCCGCCCGGAGAACCGCGTGGCGGACGCATCTTCGCGTCCCGCGGCGCAAGGCCGCGGGGGCGCGCCGGATCCTGATACGGTCATCGCCAGCGCCCCGCCCCGCCGCCGCGAACGGCTCGCGCAGGGACGCAAGGGCGCGCCGGATCCCGATTGGGTTCTCGCCAGCGGCTCGCCGCGCCGCCGCGAGCTGCTCGCGCGCGCCGGCCTGGCCTTCCGCGTCGTCGTGCCCGGCATCGACGAGACGCCGCAGCCCGGTGAACTCCCCGCGGCCTTCGCGCGCCGCGCCGCGTTGGACAAGGCCCTCGCCGTCGCCGACCGGCTCGGCCCGGCGCGCCGCGCGCGCGCCGTGATCGGGTGCGATACGATCGTCGTCCTCGGCCGCCGCATCCTCGGCAAGCCGCGCGACGCGGCGGACGCCCGCCGCATGCTCCGGGCACTGTCGGGCCGCACGCACCAGGTCATGAGCGGCATCGCCGTCGTCGTCGACACGCCCCGCCGCCCGCGCCGCCGCGTCGCGCGCACGATCGTCACCGACGTCGTCTTCCGCCGGCTCGCCCCCGCCGAGGTCGAGGCCTACATCGAGAGCGGCGACCCGATGGACAAGGCCGGCGCCTACGGCATCCAGGAGGGCGCCGCGCACATGGTCCGCGGAATCCGCGGCTCCTACACCAACGTCGTCGGCCTCCCCATGGCCGAACTCCTCGCCCTTCTCACCACTGGAACCCGCGGTCCCACCGGGCCGTCCGCCCGGGGTTGCGGTCCCACCGGGCTAGCCCCGGTGGGGAGCCAAAACGGAAGGCGACGATCGAAATCAAGACGCCCCGAGGCCGCGAGCACCCGCAAACCCCGAAGGATCCCCGCATGACCCCCCGCCTCTGCCGCACCGTTGCCGCCGCCCTCGCGCTCCTCGCCGCCTCCGCCCAGGGAGCCGTCACGAACTGGCCCGCGTGGCGCGGGGAGGGGATGACCGGCCGCGCCGACGGCGCCGGACTGCCCGTGACCTTCGGCGAAACGCAGAACCTCCGCTGGCGCATCGACACCCCCGGCCGCGGCGAGTCGACGCCGATCCTCTGGGGCGACCGGCTCATCCTCCTCACCGCCCAGCCCGCCACGGCCGCGGCCGACGAGGGCACGCCGCCGGCCAACGCCATGGCGGCCAACTTCGGCATCCGCACGCCGACCGTTCCGTATGCCTTCGATGTGGTCTGCCTCGACCGCCACACCGGGAAGACCCTCTGGCGGACAACGGTCCGCAAGGAAGTGCCGCACGAGGGCACGCACCCGGACCACGGCTTCGCCTCCGGCTCGCCGGTCACGGACGGCCGCCACATCTGGGCCTTCTTCGGCTCGCGCGGCCTGCACTGCCTGACGATGGACGGCGCCCTGAAGTGGAGCCGCGACCTCGGTCGCATGACGATGCGCGTCACGTTCGGCGAGGCCACGTCGCCCGCCCTCGCCGGCCGGGCCGTGATCGCGCTCCTCGACCAGGAGCAGGGCTCGGCCATCGCCGCGGTCGATCGCGACAGCGGCGAGGTCCTGTGGCGCAAGCCGCGGGACGAGGCCTCCTCGTGGACGACGCCGCTCGCGATGGAGCAAGGCGGGAAGCTGCAGGTCGTCGTCGCCGGAACGAACCGCACGCGCAGCTACGACCCGGCGACCGGCGACGTGATCTGGGAATGCGGCGGCCAGACCGTCAACGTCATCCCGACGCCCGTGCCCGGCGACGGCGTCGTCTACTGCTCCAGCGGATTCAGGGGCAATGCCGTCCAGGCGATCGCGCTCGGCCGCACTGGCGACCTGACCGGCACCGACGCCGTCCGGTGGGAGATCAAGCGCAATGCGCCGTACGTCCCCTCGCCGCTCCTGTGCGGCAAACGGCTCTACTTCCTCGCCGGCACGCAGCCCAAGCTCACCTGCGTCGAGGCCTCGACCGGCAAGGTTCTCATCGATGGGCAGCGCATCGAAGGGATGAAGTCGGTCTACGCGTCGCCGATCGTGTCCGACGGACGGCTCTACCTGCCCGGCCGCGACGGCACGGTGGCCGTGATCAAGGATGCCGACACGTTCGAACTGCTGGCGCTGAATCGGTTGGAGGACGGCTTCGACGCCTCGCCCGCGGTGGCGGGGCGGGACCTCTACCTCCGTGGCAAGAAGCACGTCTACTGCTTCCGCGCCCCCTGACGGGCCGCGGCGGCCGCCAGGTGCGCAACCGGATCGCCCGCGGGCAGCGGTGCCCCGGTCACGGCGAGAATCGACGGCCTCCACGGATCGACCGTCAGCCGCACGCGGTCGGTGTGCCCGAGGCGGCGGCCGTCGCGCAGGTCGGTGACGTGGCCCGCGCGGTCGAGCATCACCTCGACCTCGACCGGCGTCTCGGCGGCCGCGTCGCCCCCGACCAGCTTCAGATCCTCGCCCATCCGGACATCCACATCGCGCTCGATCGCGATCAGCCGCGCATCGCCCAGACGGTAGCGATGGACCGCGACGCCCGCCCCGGCCGGCGACACGCGGACCGGCGGCAGAACCGCCGCCACGGCCGCCGCGAGGTTCGTGCACGCCGCGCGCGCCTCGAACACCGGCGCGGCGCGCAGGCGGCCGCGCTCGTCGAAGGCCGCGGGTTCGCCTTCGTACACGAGCGTGCCGCCCGCCGCGGCGAACGCGCGCGCCGCCGCGGCCTCGCGGTCCGACATCGCGAGCGCGCCCTGCAGCACGAGGGCCTTCCAGCCGCCGCCCGCGAGGTCGCCGCGCTCGATCTGCTCCGACGAGAGAAAGCGGGGCGTGTAGCCGGCGCGCCGGAGCTGCCGCAGCCACGCGATGCGTTGCGCGGCCTGCCGGTTGTGCGTCGACTCGTAGCTGGAGAAGCGGCGGTGCCACGTGCGGCCGTCCGCCGTCGACTCGATCAGCCAGTTCACCTGGACGGACGGCTGGCTGTAGTGGATCGCGATGGGATCCCCCTCGCGCCGGGCGCGGACGATCAGTGCGGCCAGCGGACCGGTCATCTCGCGCGTCACGGCGGCGAGGGCGCGGCCCTTCGCGGTCAGCGGGCACCCGGGCGCCTTCCAGTCGATGCAGTCCTCGCTCCACCAGAGGATGCAGCCGCGGTCGCCCTCGAGCAGCAGGTGCCACAGGCGGCGCCGCGCGGCGCTCTCCTTCGATTCGCCGATCGTGCTCAGGATGGGCTTCCCCTCCATGAACGACCCGAAAATCGCGCGGGCGCCGCCGATGTCGTAGGGCTCGATCCAGTCGAGGACCTGCGAGAGCCGCCAGAGGTCGTAGCCGCCGAACGGGTGCGGCATCTGGGTTCCCTCGATGCCAACGGGCGTGGCGGGGTCGATTGCGTGCGAGGTCTTCCGGAGCCCGTCGAGGATCCCGGCCCACGTGAGGTCGAGGAAGGTCCGGAAATCGCACCAGGGGGCGAGGTTCCAGCGGCCGGGCTCCCGGCGCGCGGCGGCGGGGTCGTAGCGGAGGCGCGCGAGGGCCTGCCAGTCCGGCTGGCCGCGCGGCGCCGCCTCGCCGGAGGCCATGCGGTTCTTGATCTCGTCGGTCGTGAACGGGAGGACCGCGTCCCACGAGGCGAACGCGGTGCCCCACGAGCGGTTCAGCGCATCGAGGCTGCCGTGGGACGTGCGGAGCCAGCCGCGGAAGGCGGCGAGCGTGCCGGGCGAGAAGTCGTAGTCGAAGGGATTCGCGGAGATCGTGATCGAGATCTCATCGCGCAGGTCGTAGGCCAGCGGTGCGTGCGGGGCGTGGCGTGTCACGATCTCGCGCACGTCGCGATGGATGCCGTCGAGCCAGGCGGGGTCGCAGAGGCCGTACTCGCGGACGAACGCCTCGCGGTTGCGGTCCTTTGCCCACGCGGTGACGAAGCCGTCCCAGTCGCGCACGCGCGAGTTCCACTTCAGGCACAGGCCGCGGCTGACGATGTTCTCGACGTAGTAGGGGATCCCCGCCTTGCGCAGCGAGTCGCCGTCGGCGCGGCCGTGGACCATGCCGTGCGTCGCGCCGATCTCGCGGAGGCGGTCCGGGAAGGCGGCGGCGCTCTCCGGCGTCTTCCATGCGGAGTCGCCGGTCCACAGGATGACGCGGTAGTCGTCCCATGGCCGGATTCCGACGGCCGGCGCGGCGACGGCCAGCACGGCCGACGCGAGGGAAACGGCGAGGGAGGTCTTCATGCCGCAGGATCGTATACCCGCCCGCGGTGCGGGGAAAGGCCTTCGAGGCGGGAAGAGCCGGGGTGTAAGGTGTCAGGTGTCAGGAGGCGGGGGGAGTTTCAAGTTTGACCCGGACCTCGGACTTCGGTCTTCCCGCCCCCCCCCGCGCGTCCGAACGTTGGAACCTTCCTCGGCCACGCCGTCCAGGGGTTGGAAGACCGCGCCAAGAGGGGTTCACTTGCACGTCGCCATGCCGTACCATAGGTTCATGAGCGGCCACGGGTTCACCGACTATTTCGAGCGGGAAGTCCTCCGGAAGCGGCCGTACATTCGTAAGGAATGGCGTATCCGGGTTTGTGACAACCCAATCCGGGTCGAGCCGCAGGAGAACAATCGGTTCAGGTTCTGGGGTGAAATCGAAGAACTCGAAGGCAGGATCCTGCGTGTGATCACGCTGGAGGATCGGAAGACCATTCACAACGCGTTTCCCGACAGGAGATTCAAGAAATGACGCTGAACTACTACAAGGACACGGACTCGCTCTACATCGATCTGTCCGCGAAGGCGAGTGCCGAGAGTCGCGAGATCTCCGAAGGCGTCGTGCTCGACTACGATGCCGAGGGCAACATCGTGGGCATCGACATCGACAACGCCAGCCGCAAGATCGACATGAGCCGCGTGGTTCTCAGCCAGATCCCCCTCGAATCCCAACCCGTCACCGCGTGAGTACTGTAGTTGCCGGACCCGAAGGCCGTGCGATGCTGGAGGAGGCCGGTCTCTACGTCTGGAATCCGGGCAAGTCCGACGTCCCGGAGGACGCCCTCGACCGCGCCGCCAACGCCGCCGGGATCGGGCTGATGATCTCAGGCCGCGTCGGCGCGTTCCGCTCGATGGGCACCGCCGGCACCGCCATGGCGACCGCTTGGAACGCCCTCATGGGTCATTCGGGGCGAACCCGATCGGGCTCCAATGTCTCATCGAGTTGCATCTTGTCAGCTTCGTTCAACGAGGGGTGAGGCATCCACCAGCGCCAATCTCTGGTCAGAACGAAGAAGTCCTTCATCTCCGGGCGATAGTAGTAGGCGAACAACGGTGCCGGGGCGAGCGTCGAACAGGCGATGACCCCAAGAAGAACCGCGAGCGTGATCTTGATCCTCTTCCACCTCTTCGTCATTTCCTTGTCGCCCACGCAGCGAGGACAAACCCTATGCCCGGTGCGATTGTGGTAACCATCTTCTTCATTTCATCGTCGTGATGCCGAACGCATGTTCCACGACCGGTCGCCTCTTGCGGCTTCGAGCCGGTCAGGACTCGCTTTTTTAGCCTCGATCGGGCCCCTTGCAGAGGATGCTGCGCCCGTGGCCGGACGGGTACAAGCGGTTTCCCGCGTGTGCGTCGCAGGAGAGCCCCACGGCGCCCTCTGACCTCCGCCCTCCGTTCTGTGCTCTCCGCTCTTGGCTCTCCGCTCCCGGCGGCTCCTCAGTGCCGCGCCGGCTTCCAGACCTTGCAGCGGACCTTCTTGCGGCCCCAGTCGAGGGCGTCGTCATGGCTGTGGTAGAAGAGGTCGATGCGGTTGCCCTTGATGTCGCCGCCGGTGTCCTCGACGCGGCCGTAGCCGTAGCCGGGGACGTAGAGGATGGTGCCGAACGGCAGCACGCGCGTGTCGGCGGCGATGGTGCCGGGGCGAGCCTCGGTGCCGCTGGCGGTGATGCCGACGGCCTTGGGCTTCCCACGGTTGGGGCCGGAGGCGATGACCGGGCGGAAGAGCCAGTTGCGCCGCCAGCCGCAGCACTGGCCGCAGGGACAGTAGGCGGTGGCCTCGAGCAGCAGGATCTCCGGGTTCGCGCGGCGGGACGGCGGGATCTCGCGCGCCAGGCGGCCCTGGAGGGAGCAGCCCGCGCCGATCGCGGCGGCGGTCAGCAGCGCGATGGCCACCACCCGCCCGAGATGGTTGCGTTCCGGGTTCACGCGGCGTACATAATGGACGGACAAAGGTGAACGAAGGGCGTCGTTTTGACAAGGAGACGCGCATGAAAAGTTGGTATCCGATCCCGGTCCTGGCCCTGGCGGTCCTCGCGGCCACCGCCGCGCCGCCGCAGCACATGAGCGTCCAGGTGCGGTCCGGCCAGGTCCGCGCCACGGCCTCGTTCCTCGGCAAGGTCGTCGTCGATCTTCCCTACGGCACGCAGGTCGAGATCGTCCAGCCGTCGAAGCCCTGGATGCAGGTCCGTACCGCGGCCGGGCAGGCGGGGTGGATGCACGAGTCGGCGCTGACGTCCGCCCGCCTGCAGCTGAAGGCCGGCGCGGGCGACGCCCAGGCGGGCACGTCGGCCAGCGAAGTCTCGCTCGCGGCCAAGGGGTTCACGCAGCAGATCGAGCGGGAGTACCGCTCGAAGAATCCGACCCTCGACTTCGCCTGGGTCGACCGCATGGAGGCCTTCCGCGTCCCCGCCTCCGAGGCCGAGGCGTTCCTCGCCGCGGGCCAGGTGTCGCCGAGGGAAGGGGGTGCGCGATGAACCGGCGCAGCCTGCAGGCGGCGTGCGCGGCGCTGGGCGCCGGCGCGGTCCTCGGGTTCTCGGCCGGCTGCGAGGCGGTCAAGGTGGTCGCGGAGGGCGTCGCCGCGGTGGGCGAGGCCACGGGCACCGTGACGCACGAGCAGGCCCAGGCGATTGCGAAGTCCGGCACGGCGCTCGGCAGCGCGCTGGAGCAGCTGACGCCGGAGAACGAGTACTGGATCGGGCGGTCCGTCACCGCGACCATCCTCGGCTCCTACAAGCCGTACGACCGCGCGGACATCAACCGCTACGTCAACCAGCTCGGCCAGTCGCTCGCGCTGTTCTCCGACCGCCCCGAGACGTTCGGCGGCTACCATTTCCTCGTGCTCGACTCGGACGAGGTCAACGCGTTCGCAGGCCCCGGCGGCCTGATCACCGTGACGCGCGGCATGCTGCGGCTCTGCAGGACCGAGGACGCGCTGGCCGCGGTGCTCGCGCACGAGATCGGCCACGTCCAGCACAAGCACGGCCTGCGCGCGATCAAGCGGAGCCGGTGGACCGGCGCGTTCACGACGATGGTCGTCGAGGCCGGCAAGTCGCTCGGCGGCGCCGACCTCGCCCAGGCCGTGACGGCCTTCGAGGGGTCGATCGGCGACATCTCGCAGACGCTGATGAACAGCGGCTACGGCCGCGCCGCCGAACGCGAGGCCGATGCGGCCGCCGTGCGCATCCTGGCCGGCGCCGGCTACAATCCCTCCGCGCTGATCGACATGCTCGGGGAGATGGCGAAGGGCTACAAGCCCGGCGGCCTCGGCTTCTCGAAGACCCATCCCGACCCGGCCGTGCGCATCACCGAGGTGAAGGCCATGCTTGCGGCCCCGGCGCCGGTTGCGCCGCCGCCCGCCCGCCAGCAGCGCTTCGCCGCCGCGATGCGGGGGGTCTGACCGCCGCCGATGAAGACGATCTGTGCGCGGAGCGTATTGGCGGGACGCGAGGCGTTTGCGTCCCTTGGTGACGTCGTCGTCCTGCCCGACCGCGAGATCGTGCGGGAGGACCTGCTGGACGCCGACGCGCTGGTGATCCGGTCGAAGACGACCGTCAACCGCGCGCTTCTGGAAGGCACGAAGGTCGCGTTCGTCGGAACCGCGACCGCCGGCTTCGATCACATCGACGCGGCCGCGTGCGCGGACCTCGGCGTCGCGTGGACCGCCGCGCCGGGCTGCAACGCGACCAGCGTCGCCGAGTACATCACCGCCGCGCTGCTCGCGATGGCCGAGAAGGGCGGGTTCGCGCTGGCCGGGCGCTCGATCGCGGTGGTGGGCGTCGGCCAGGTCGGCCGGCGCGTGGTGGCGAAGGCCGCCGCGCTCGGGATGCGGCCGCTCCAGAACGACCCGCCGCGCGCGCTGGCCGAGGGCGACGCCGTGCTGCGGCCGCTCGACGAGATCCTGCCGCAGGCGGATATCGTCACGCTGCACGTGCCGCTGACCGACGACGGCCCGTTCGCGACCCGCGGCATGGTGGACTGCCGCTTCCTGGAGCGGATGAAGCCCGGCGCGATTTTCTTCAATGCCTCGCGCGGCGAGGTCGTCGACGAGACGGCGCTCAAGCTCGCGCTGTCCGGCGGCCAGGTCTCGGCCGCGGTGCTGGACGTCTGGGACCGCGAGCCGGCGATCGACGCCGCACTGCTGGGGGCCGCCGCGATCGGGACGCCGCACATCGCCGGATACTCGTGGGACGGCAAGCTCGCGGGCACCGCCCAGGTGTACGAGGCGGCCTGCCGCTTCTTCGAGGTCGAACCGGCGTGGGATTCCGCGGCCATCGCTCCCGGCGTGCCGCCGCCGGAGGTGCGGGTCGAAGCGTCCGGCCGCTCCGACCAGGAAGTGCTGCGCGATCTTGTCCTTGGGGTCTACGATCTCGCCCGCGACGACCGCGATCTCCGCGGCGCCGGCGCGCCCGACGGCGAGACGCTGGCCGCGCGGTTCGAACGCCTGCGCAAGAAATACTGGCCCCGCCGCGAATTCCCCGCCGCGCGGATTGCCATCCCCAATGCATCGCCGGCCCTCCTCCGCGCGATCGCGGGTCTGGGGTTTCGGCTTGACGCCTAGGGGGCTAGCCCGTTTTTCGCCACTCGGCCATGGGATGGTTGCGAATGGCCGAAAAACGGG
>CAYODK010000159.1:0-13439 GCA_964402695.1 uncultured Verrucomicrobiota bacterium | reverse complement strand
GCGGACCCGTACCTGGGGAACAACCTGTCGGTGCCGAGCGACTGGACGCCGCTGAAGCACTACCACAACCCGTTCACGCGCCACGCCCGGCCGGACCTCGACTGGAAGGATCCGTGGCAGTTCAAGAACTTCCTCGTCGTCGACTGATCCGGCCCGCCGCGGATGCGAGGGCGGGCGTCCCCCGGGGGGCGCCCGCCCTTTGCGCGCCCGGGCCCGCCGTCCCGATCGCGGCTTGACCCGGGGCCCGGCTTCAAGTAAACATAAGTTTCAAACATCTGTTTACTCCACGGGGACGGCGATGGAACGAGGCGAGAAGACGAGGAACCGGATCCTGGACGCGGCGGCGGAGTGCTTTGCCGACCGCGGCTACGAGGGCGCGACCGTGCGGGAGATCTGCCGAACGGCGGGCGTCAATGTCGCCTCGGTGAACTACTTCTTCGGTTCGAAGGAGAAGCTCTACATCGAGGTGTTCGGGCGGGTGATCGGGCAGACCGCGGGGCCGCTGCTGCACCTGGCGGACGGCGTCCGCGATGCGGAGGGCTGGAGCGCGGCGATCCGGGCCTGGGCGTCGAACATGCTGGGCGCGGTCATGGGCGAGGCCCCCCCGCAGTGCTGGGCGGCGCGGCTCTTCGCGCGCGAGCGGGCGGCTCCGTCCGCCTCGCTGGCGCGCATCCACGAGCGGTTCATGGCCGGGATCAACCGGGAGTTGCACCGCCTGATCCGCATGGCCTTCGCCCGGGACCCCGGCGAGGAGGTCGTCCGTAACTGGGCCGAGCTGGTGTTCGGGCAGGTGCTGCTCTATGCGTTCCGGGCTCCGCCGTGGGACCGGATCCTCGGAATTCCGCCGCCGGCCGCCCGTGAGGCCTGGCTCCGACGCAAGGCGGAGTTCATCGCGGACGGGATCACCTCCCGTCTTCGCTTCCGCCGCTACGTCCCGGCCGGGAAGGAGCCCCGATGAACTGCCGGGTATGGCTGGCGGCGGCGCTGGCCGTCGCGGGTTGGGCGGCCGGGTGCCGTTCGACGACGCCGGAGCAGCGGCGTGCGGACGATGCGGCGGCGTTCCGGGACCGCCTCGTCCGCGAGACCCGCGGGGTGAGGGCCCGGTTCGACGGGCCGCTGGCGCTTTCCAACTGCCTCGCGCTCGCGCACGAGCGGAACCTCGGCCTGCTGAACCGCCGCCTCGACGAGCAGCTCGCCGGCGTCCGCCGCGCGGCGGCCTTCAACGCGTTCCTCCCGCAGGTGACCTACAGCCTTCAGACGATGGACGCGAGCGACCCGTTCCAGAAGCGGATGGGGGGCAACGTCGTCCAGGTGCAGGACTCCGCCGTGACGGAACAGCAGCTCTCCATCGTGCTGCCGATCTTCACGCCCGACACGTGGCTGATGTACGTGGCGGCCCGCCGCGGCGAGGACGCCCAGGCCCGCGTCCGGCAGGCCGCGGAGCACGCGCTCGACCTCCAGGTGCTGGCCTCCTTTGCGCGGTGCGTGGTGGCCGACGAGACGCGGCGCGCGTGGGAGCGCCGCATCGAGTTCGCCGGGCGCCTGCTGGCCGACAGCCGGGCGCTCGAGCGCGAGGGGTTCGCACGCCCCGCGGACGTCGCCGGCGTGCGCGCCTCGCTGGAGGACGCGCGGAAGCGCCTCAGCGACGCGGCGCGCGACCGCGAGACCGCCGCGATCGCGCTGTGCCAGCTCATGGCGCTCGAACCCGACCCGGCGCTGGCGATCGACGCGGGCTCGCTGGCCGGCCTGCGGCCCGGCGGCGGGCCGGCGCCCGGCGCCGACGATGTGCTCGCCGCGCCGCCCGAGGCGTGGGGGGCCGAGGCCCTGACCCGCCGTCCCGATCTCTACGCCGCCGACGAGGCCGTCCGGCTCCGGAAGGCGGAGATCGCCCGGGCGATCGCGATGTTCCTGCCCCGCCTCGCCGGGTTCGCGACCTACTCGACGACGACCGACGATTTCACGGTGAACCAGGGCGTCTGGCTCACCGGCGTGCAGGGGACGATGTCCGTCTTCCTCGGCTTCCGGACGATCCAGGAGTACCGCATGGCCCGCGTGGCGGCCGAGCAGACGATGCGGACCCGCGAGGAGTCCACGCTGGCCGTGCTCGTGCAGGTCGCCGACGCCTGGCGGCTGGTGCGCGGCGCGCGCGACGCCGAGCGCGCGGCCGCGGCCGCCCTGGAGGCCGCGTCGGCCGAGCGCGCCGCGGTCGAGGCGCGGCATGCCGAGGGCATGGCGCCGGTTTCCGAGCGGTTGGAGGCCCAGGCCTCGACCGCCGCCGCCGAGGCCCAGCTCGCCGCGGCCCGGTGCGGCCTCGCCGCGGTCCTCCATGTCTTCCACGTCGCCCTCGGTCATCCCCTGCATCCCGTCGCTTCGAAGGAGTCCCCATGAAGGCCCCCCGCCTCCCGCTGACCGCCGTGCTCGTCGTGGCCGCCGCCGCAGCCGGGTGCGGCCGCAAGCCCGGGTCCGCGCCGCCCGCCGCGCCCCCCGCGGCCGCGGCGCTGACCGTCCGCACCGCGCCGGTGGAGAAGCGGACGTTCGCCGAGTCCCTGCGGGTCCACGGCGACATCCGCGCCGTCCGCCGCGCGACGATCGCGGCGCGGATCGCGGGCACGATCGACGCGCTTTACGTCGACGACGGCGACGCGGTGACGAACGGCCAGCCGCTGTTCCGGACCGACCGCGCGAACCTCGAGAACCAGGTCGAGATCGAGCGTCGGAACCAGGAGGTCGCCGCCGCCGCGGTGCGCGAGGCGGAGGCCGCGCTGTCCCGCGCCGAGGCGGAGGAGGCGAAGGCGGCGCGGGACCGCGACCGCATGCGCCGGCTGCACAAGGACGACGGGGCCGTGACGCTCGACGCGGTCGAGCGCGCCGAGACCGCCGCCACCGCGGCCGCGGCGAGCCTGTCCCACGCGCGGGCGGCGCTGGACCTCGCCGAGGCGCGCCGGAGCCAGGCGGCGACCTCGCTGAAGATCGCCGCGAAGACGCTCTCCGATTCCCAGCTCCTCGCGCCGTTCGACGGGATGATCGGACGGCGCCTGCGCGAGCCGGGCGAGTACGCCACCGCCGGATCGGCCGTGCTGAGCCTCGAGGATCCGCGCGACCTGGAGGTGGCGCTGGTGCTGAGCGAGACCTGGTATCCGCGCGTGGCCCCCGGCTCGACGATCCTGCGGGTCTCCGCCGCGGGCCGCCCCGCGGTCGAGGTCCCGGTGGCGGTGCGCTCGCCGGTCGTCCACCCCGCGTCCCGCACGTTCGAGGTCACAGCCCGCCTTCCGCGCGACGCGGCCCTGGCGCCGGGCATGCTGGGCGAGGTGGATGTGGTCTTCGCGCGTCACGAGGGGTGGGGCGTCCCCGCGCCCGCGGTGACGCTCCGAGACGGCGCCCCCATCCTGTTCGTCGCCGACGGCGGCGTCGCGCGCGTGCGGACGGTCCGTCCGGGCCTCCGTGACAACGGCTTCTTGGAACTCCTCGACGGCGAGTCGCTCTCCGGCGCGCGCGTGATCGTCGAAGGCCAGACGTTCCTCAACGACGGCGACCCGGTCCGCGAGGCCGCCCCGGCGACCCCCCGGTAGACCGGACGGAGACGCGCCATGTTCCTCTCCAACGCATCCATCCGCCGGCCGGTGGCGATGACCACCGTGATCCTCGTCCTGCTGCTCTTCGGCCTGCTGTCCTACCGGAAGCTCGGCCTCGACCTGATGCCGCAGATCGAGTTCCCGTTCGTCACGATCGTCACGCCGTACCCCGGCGCGACGCCGGACGAGATCGAGACCTCCATCGCGAAGCCCGTCGAGGACGCGGTGGTCGCGATCGAGGGTATCCGCCACCTGCACAGCACATGCATGGAGGGCGTCTGCCAGACGCTGATCGAGTTCGAGCTCGACCGCGACGTCGACACCGCCGCGATGGACGTCCGGGAGAAGATCGACCTGATCCGGAGCGACCTGCCCGAGGCGGCGGAAGACCCGCGGATCCTGAAGTTCGACATCAATGCCCGGCCCATCGCCACGCTGGCCCTGATGGGGACCGTGGAGCCGGACCTGCTCTACGACTACGCGGACAACCAGCTCAAGGACCGTCTCTCGACCCTCGCCGGCGTCGCCAGCGTCGAGATCGCCGGCGGCGCGCCGCGGGAGGTGCGGATCGACGTCCAGCGCGAGCGGCTGGCGACGCGGGGCCTCACCGTGCTCGACGTCGTACAGGCGCTGCGCGACGGTCACGCCGAGGTGCCGGCCGGCGCCCTCAAGGACGGTTCGCGCGAGTTCACGGTCACGTTCGACGGCGAGGCGGCGAGCGTCGAGGCGTTCGGCGACCTCCCGCTGCGCTCCCCGCCCGGGCGGCGCGTCCTGCTCCGCGACGTCGCCGACGTGCGGATGGCGATGGAGGATCCCGACACGACCGCGTCGCTCAACGGCCGCCCCTGCGTCTCGATCAAGGTCATCAAGAAGGGCGATGCCAACGCGGTGCGCGTCGTCGAGCGCGTCCGCGCGGCCTTCCGGGATCTGCAGAAGGGGCTTCCCGGAGGCATGGAGCTGGCGTGGTTCCGGGACGACGGCGACTACGTGCGCTCGTCGGTCGACGACGCCTGGGGCAGCGTGTGGATGGGCGTGATGCTGACGGCGCTGATCCTCGTGCTGTTCCTGCAGGACCTGCGCACCGCCTTCATCGCGTTCGTCAGCATGCCCGCCTCGATCATCGTGTCCTTCGCCGGCATGCAGGCGCTGGGCTACACGCTGAACATGCCTACGCTGCTGGCCTTCGGCATCTCGGTGGACATCCTGGTGACCAACTCGATCGTCGTGCTCGAGAACGTCGTCGGACGGATCGCGCACCACGAGGACACGGCCGAGAGCGTGCGCCGCGGCACGTCGGAGGTGGCGACCGCGGTCTTCGCCAGCGCGCTGACGAACATCGTGGTCTTCTATCCCATCGCGCGCATGCAGGCGATGACGGGCCGGTTCCTGGGCCCCTTCGCGATGGTCATCACGATCGCGACGGTCGTCTCGCTGTTCGTGTCGTTCACGCTGACGCCGATCCTGTCGGTGTTCTTCCTGAGGCGCGAGAGCCGGCTCAACGCGGGCCTGGCGCGCCTGCTGGGGCCCTGGCAGCGCGCCTACGCGGCGATCGAGAGGGCCTATGACGCATCGTTGCGCCGCCTTGCGCCGGTGGCCGGATGGAGCGTGCTGGCGATGCTGGCCCTGCTGGTGCTGGGCATGCGGTGGGCGGTTCCGCGCGTCGGGGTCGACTTCGTCACGCGCAGCGACCGGGGCGAGCTGACGGTGAAGCTCGAGTACCCCGGGGATTTCAACCTCGCCGAGACCACGCGCCGCGCGGAGGCGGCCGCGGCGCGCCTGCGCGCCGACCCGCTGGTCCGCGGCGCGCTGGTCGTCGCCGGCAAGGTGCAGGGCATCATCGGACAGGTGTCGGAGGGACCGTACCTCGCCGAGATCAGCCTGACGTTCGCGCCGAAGACGGAACGGCCGGAGAACCTCGACCAGCTGCGCGACCGCGTCCGCGCGCTGCTGGCCGGCGAGTCCGGGTGCCTGGTGTCCGTGATGGTGCCGTCGGACATCGGCGGGGCCAGCAAGTTCCTGGAGGCGGAGATCAGCGGCGACGACCTGGCAACGCTGAACCGGATCGGGGCGGAGGCCTTCGCGCGAATGAAGGCGATGCCCGGCGTCGCGGACCCGGAGTCGTCCGTTCGCGAGGGCAAGCCGGAGCTGCGCGTCGTCCCGCGCCGGCCGGTGCTCCGGGACCTCGGCGTCGCGCCGGCGCAACTCGGGCTTGCCCTGCGCGGCAACGTGGAGGGGCTGAAGGCCGGGGCGTACCAGGTCGGGGACCGCTCCTACGACATCCGCGTCAAGCTGGCCGAACAGCCCGGACTGGAGCAGGTGGCGGCCTTCGACATGCCCGGCCCGGATTCACCGATGCACCTGGGCGCCCTGGGGGACCTGGAGCCCGGGACGGCCCCGGCGCGGATCGTCCGCGCGGAGAAGCGCCGTATCGTGAAGCTCATGGCCGATCCGGCCGCAGGGACGGCGCTGGGAACGGTCGCCGGCGATGTGCGCGGGGCGATCGCGCCGCACCTGCCCGCCGGCTACGGGCTGCGGTTCGTCGGCATGATCGAGCGCATGGACGAGTCGAACGAGGAGTTCAAGACCGTCATGCTCGTCGCCATCCTGCTGACCTACCTCCTGCTGGCGGCGATGCTGGAGTCGTGGACGCAGCCGTTCCTGATCCTGACCACCGTGCCGTTCGCCTACATGGGCCTCTTCGGCGCCCTGGCGCTGACGCGGATGAACCTCTCGATCATGGGGCTGCTGTCGGGCGTCATGCTGATCGGCGTCGTCGTGAACAACGCGATCCTGGTCATGGACGGGGTCAACGCCCTGCGCGCGGGCGGGGCGCACCGCCTCGATGCGATCCTGAAGGCCTCGGTGATGAAGTTCCGGCCGATCCTGATGACATCGGTCGCCGCGATCCTCGGCATGCTGCCGATGGCGACCGGCCGCGGGCTCGGCAGCGAGATCCGCGCGAGCTGCGGCGTCGGTGCGGTCGGCGGCATGATCGTATCGAGCGTGCTGTCGCTCTACTTCGTTCCGCTGCTCTACATGAAGATGGGACGGCGCGACGAGAGGCCCCATCCGTTGCGGCGCCTCCTCGGCTGGCTGCGCCGCCGCCGGGGCGCGGCGGAGGGGTGAACTGCGGGCTCACAGGTTCCGAGGTTCGCAGGTTCGGAGGTTCGCAGGTTGGGGTGGCGTTCTGAGCCGGAACGATTCAGTGGATCCCAAGGACAGACGGCGCGGCGAGTGAATCGTTCCGGAATGAGGAAAGCAAGAAACTCCAAGGAAGTGACAAGTGGGACGGAGAAGATGGAAGGATGGCCGGACGGTCCACGGAGGGGCGCCGGTCTGTCCAAGGCGCGGGCCGTTTGGGACGCCCTGAATCGGCATCAAGCCCCCCTCCGACTTCCCTCCCTTCTCCCTTGGTCCTTTCAACTTCCTTGGAGTTTCCCTACTTCCGGAGCGATGCCCACGGGTCTCCGGGTATCAAGGTCAACTGCATCGCTCCGGCTGCGTCCGTCCGAACCTTGGAACCTCTGAACCTGCGAACCTCCGAACCTTGGAACCACCCTCTCACATCCCCGCGCGGACGAAGAGGAAGTAGAGTCCCATGACGGTGGCGACGACGGCCATCGGCCAGCGGATCTCGCGGGCGCGCCCGGCGAGGAGCTTCAGGACGGGGTGGGCCAGGAAGCCGAAGGCGAGGCCGTCGGCGATCGAGAAGCACAGCGGAATTCCGGCCATCACGAGAAAGGCGGGCACGGCCTCGGTGAAGTCGTCCCATTCGACACGGGCGGCATTCCTCATCATGAGCGCCCCGACGATCACGAGCGCGGGGGCCGTGATCGGCG
The DNA here is from genome assembly GCA_964402695.1 of uncultured Verrucomicrobiota bacterium. Taxonomy (GTDB): domain Bacteria; phylum Verrucomicrobiota; class Kiritimatiellia; order PWTM01; family PWTM01; genus VGWF01. The sequence goes on along the minus strand of CAYODK010000159.1, from coordinate 6,028 downwards.
GGTAGCCGGCCACCATCGCGATCAGGGGGCTGAAGACGAGCGAGAGCAGGAAGAGGACGGCGACGACCAGGGCCGTGAGCCCCGTCCGCCCCCCCGCCTGGATGCCGGTCGCGCTCTCGATGTAGCTGGTGACCGTGCTCGTGCCCATCGCCGCTCCGATGACGGTGCCCACGGCGTCCGAGAGCAGGGCCTGCGAGACGCGCGGAAGCCGCCCCGCCTGCCTCCAGCCCGCCGCGCCGGTCACCCCGACCAGCGTGCCCACGGTGTCGAACATGTCCATGAAGAGGAAGACGACCACGAAGGGGAGCGCCTTCAGCGTGAAGGCGCCGGCGAAGTCGAGTTCGAGGATCGCATTCCGCCCGACGTCGGGCAGGCCGACGAGACCGCCGAACGTTGTCTTCCCGAATGCGAGCGCGACCGACGCCGCGACCAGGATGCCCGCCAGCACCGCCCCGTGGCGGCCGCGGGACTGGAGGGTCGCGGCGACGGCCAGGCCCGCCGTGAAGACCGCCATCGCAACGGGGTCGACCCGGGCGTTGAGGGTGACCAGCGTGCCGGGCGCCCCGATGATGAGGCCCGCGCCCTTCAGCCCGATGAAGGTCATGAAGAGCCCGATGCCCGCCGAGATCCCGGCGCACATCGAGGGACTGATGCCGTCGACGATCGCCTCGCGCACCTTCAGCGCCGAAAGGAGAACGAACGCCACGCCCGACAGGAAGACGATCGCCAGCGCCGTGCGCCACGCATCGGCGAACCCCGCCGCGCCGAGGGCCATGACGGTCGTCACGAAGAAGAAGTTCTCGCCCATCCCTGGCGCGAGGGCGATCGGGTAGCGCGCCCACAGGCCCATCAGGGCCGTTGCAAGGGCCGCGGACACCGCGGTGGCCAGCAGGACGGCCCCGGGATCCATGCCCGTCGGCGCCCCGGCGAAGTCCTTCGACAGCACGGCGGGCTGGACGAACAGGATGTAGGACATGGTCAGGAAGGTGGTCAGTCCCGCCAGCACCTCCGTGCGGACCGACACCGTCCGCCCCTCCGGGTCCAGCCTGCCCAGCCATGCGTTCATCGTGCGCCTCCGGGGGGCATAGTAGCGCGGCGCGCGACGGGGTCGAGCCCGCACGGATCCGCCTTGCGCCCGCGGCCCCGGTTTTGACAATAGTTGGACGACGGTGGACACTGGGGCATGGATGCGAGGTACAACATCGGCGCGGCGGCCTTGCGGGCCGGACTGTCGGCGCACGTGCTCCGCGCGTGGGAGCGGCGGTACCGGGCTCTCCGCCCGTCCCGCACGGACGGCAACCAGCGGCTTTACACGGACGCGGACGTCGAGCGGCTCCGCCTGCTCGGCCGCCTGTGCCGGTCCGGGCACCGGATCGGGCGGATCGCCGGGACCCCCGTGGAGGCCCTTCTGGCCCTTGCGGTCGGCACCCAGGCGGCCGCGGATCCGGCAGGAGGGCAGGCCGGCCTGGAGGCCGAGGACGTCCTCGCCCGCTGCCGGGAGGCCGTCGGGGAGATGAATGGGGGGCGCCTGGGGAGCCTCCTCGAGGCCGCACGGCTCTCGCTCCCGGTTCCAAGGCTCCTGGACGAGGTCGTCCTTCCTCTGATGCGATGGATCGGCGACCAGTGGAAGGCCGGTGGCATCCGGATCGCCCACGAGCATATGGCCACCGATGTTGTCCGTTCGCTGCTGGACCGCGTGGCGGCGGAGACCCCGCCCCCCGACAGCGCGCCGCTCGTGGTCATCGCCACCCCTCCGGGGGAATGGCACGAACTGGGCGCCCTTGCCGCCCGGGTGACCGCACGGGGCCGGGGCCTCCGCGTTCTCTACCTCGGGGCTGGCGTCCCTGCGGGCGAACTCGAAGCCACGGTCGCGCTCCATCGCCCGGCTGCCGTCGTCCTGGGCGTGACCTTCGCCGCGGCGGACCGGTCGACGGTCCGTTCCCTTCGTGAGATACGTAAACTGTTGCACGGGAAATCGTTATTGCTGATAGGAGGACCCGCCGCAGCCCGCTGCGCACGTGCGGCTGGCGTGGTGCCGGCCTCCGTGGTCGATTCGCTGGCGGCCTTCGGGAAGGCCCTCGACCGTGTGGCCGCCCGCCCGGGCAGGTCTCCACGACGGCGTCGCGGAGGTTGACTGGCCGGCCGGTCGGCGTGCGGCCTCGCAGCCTCGCCCGGGATCGGACGGAGTTCGCCGGGGACGAGCGGCCGCATGCCCCGCGTGGCGGTATCCGACGACGCACGTCGACAGATTCCCTGCACATGCCGTTGACAACGCCCTCATTTCTAATCCATTCTGAAGTTTGAATGGGTGCTTTTTGCGTGACAGGCCGGGTGATCGACGGAGGACGGACGATGAACGCGATTCCGCTGCGTGGGTTCGGGGTTCTGGGGCTCGCGATTCTGGCGGGCTTGTCGCAGCCGGCCTTGTCGCAGACCTACACATGGACCAACGCCGTCGGCGGCGTCCAGACGTGGTCCGTCGGCGCCAACTGGATGGGCGGAGCGGCGCCGGCCGCCGGTGGCGCGGCGAACGTCTCGCTGATCTTCAGCAACTCCGCCGCGAACAACACGGCGGACAATGACCTCGCGGGCGCCTTCGCCCTGAACCTCCTGCGGTTCCAGACCGGCGTCATCAACCTCTCGGGCGGCCTCCTCGCGTTCACCAACAACGGCGCGACGATGCCGGTGATCACCAACGCCACGGGCGGGCGGCGCGTCATTGCCAACGACCTTCTCCTCGGCACGAACCTGACGATCGGCGGGAACAACAGCAACGCCGGCCTGCTGCTCTCCGGCGGCATCGACCTGGGCGGGGGATTCCGGCAGGTCACGGTCTTCGGCATCCAGCTCAACGAGACGGTCGTCACGAACTCGGGCACGATGGCCAACGGCGGCCTGCTCAAGGCGGGCGGCGGGCTGCTCGTCCTCGACGGGGCGAACACCTACGCGCAGGGCACGCGGGTGACCGGCGGGCAGCTGCAGTTCAACTCCCTGGCCGCCATCGGCGGCAGCGGCGCGAACGTCACGAACGCCGGCGGCGCGATCGGCATCAACTTCGCCGGCTTCATGGATGCCGTGACGACGCGCGTCGGGCTCATCTCCAGCGGGTCGCTCGGCATCTCGGCCGCGAACGTGGGCGAGGCGATCGACTTCCGTCCCGCGCTCTTCAGCAATGCGTACCTTGCGGCGACGGCGGGCAAGGTCGTGTTCGACCTCGCCGACCACACCCCGTACGTAAACGCGGCGGCGACGGGGTCGAACATCTGGCGGTTCGGCGGCGGCCGGGGGACGCTGGTCATCACCAATGCCATCACCGGCGGCGACACCGTCGTGATCGGCGGCGGCGGCAGCTTCGGCGGCGTGGTCCTGGCCGGGACCAACTCCTACACCGGCACGACGACGATCCAGAACGGCATGTTGCTGATGATCAGCAACGCGGCGCCCGCGGGCGTTCCGAGCACCGCGCTCGGGGAGACGTCGCGGATCATCCTGAACAACGGCACGCTCAGCTTGGCGAACGTCATCGTGACCAACCCGATCTACGTCGCCGGCGGTGGCAACAATGCCCAGAACAACGGGGCCGCCCTCCAGTTCTGGGGCGGCACGACGAACGAGATCCGCGGTCTGCTGACCTTCGCCGCCTCGGTCTCGTCGAAGGCGAACACGGGCGGCGGCGCGGGGATGACGATCATCAGCGGCGGCGTCCTGAGCACCAACGTGGGCGTCAGCTTCTACGACGACACGAACGCCGACCCCTTCATCTTCACGAACAACCCGATCCGGCTCGGCACCGGCGCGCTGACCGTGAAGAACGCCCACATCGGGGTTCCGGGCAACGTCGTCGGGGGGATCAACATCCAGTGGGGCAACAAGATGCTCCTGACCGTCGACGACGCCTTCGTCGGTGCGGTCGGGCTCGCCATCGGCACGGGCGGCACCGACAACCAGAACTGGATGGACCTCGGCGGGCACAACCTGGCGGTCAACAGCCTCCTCGCGATCGGAACCGTTTCCAACCGGCAGTACGTCACCGGCAGCGCGGGTTCCCTGCTGACGTTTACGAACGCGGCCGGCGCCCGGAACATCTTCGCCGGCTACCTCACCAATGCGGTCAACCTGGTCAAGACCGGCGCCGGCATCCTCGAGCTCCGCGGCGTGAACGCGCACACCGGGACGACGGTCGTCGACGGCGGGGCGCTGGTCCTCGGGGCGGGCGGGCGCATCGCCGCGAGCGCCGTCACGGTGACCAATGGGTCGCTGCTGATCAACAACACGACGGATGCGATCGGCAACCTCGCGGCCTTCCAGGTGGTCGGGGGCGGCGCGATCGGCTCGACCGGCGCGCTCGACCAGGCCTTCGTCGACTGGGCTTACGGCGCCCTCCCGGCGATCCCCTCGGCCTTCGCCCTCAGCGCCAGCAGCGCCGCGACGCTCGACTTCGCCGAACTGTTCGGGTTCCCCTCGTTCCTCGGCGCCGCGCCGATCAGCAACATGACGTTCACCGGCGGCGCCGGCTGGGGCGACACGACGGTGCGGCTCGGCGGCGGCGGGGGGATGCTGACCTACATGCCGGGGATCGGCGCGGGGACCAACCTGCTCGTCGGCCCCGTCGGCGGGAACCTCGACGGCGGCGTGATCCTGCTGAGCGCCAACACCCATGACCGGACCGCGATCCAGTCGGGCTCGCTGTTCATCACCAACGATGCGGCCCTCGGCGCCGTCCCGGCCGTGCCCGGCCAGACGAACCTGCTGCTGAACGGCGGCGTCCTCCAATCCATCAGCAACAGCGTCACCCTGCATGCGGACCGCGACATCATCCTCGGCCCCGCCGGCGGCGGGCTGGGGGCGGCTGCCGGGACCACGCTCACCGTTCCACAGGTCATGGGCGGCGAAGGATCCCTGACGAAGATCGGCGCCGGCACCGTGATCCTGGGCGGGGCCAACACCTACACCGGCGGGACGTACTTCCTGGCCGGGACACTCAACGTGTCCAACGATGCCGCCCTCGGCGTGGCGGGCGACGGCGCCGCCCTCGGGGCGCTGACATTCAACGGCGGCGCGCTGCAGGTCAGCGGCTCGTGGACGAATCCCAACCGGGCCGTGACGCTCCTGGCCGGCGGCGGAACGTTCAACGTGGACACGAACCGGACGTTCGGCATCACGAACCACATCGGCGGCGCCGGCCGCCTGATCAAGACCGGCATGGGCACGCTCGTGCTGCCGGGATCCAACAGCTACTCCGGAGGGACGATCGTCTCCGGCATCTTCGAGCGCAACCCCAACAGCGCGATCCAGATCAGCAACCCGGATGCGCTGGGCACCGGCGCCATCGTGCTGACCAACGGCGGCGTCCTGAGGGTCGTCGGCGGAATCGCGGTGACCAACTCCCTGATCCTGTACGGCGGCGACCAGGCGACGTCCTACAGCGGCGCCCTCGTGATCAACGGCGGCGACAACCTCTGGGGCGGCCACATCGTCGTGACGACCGCTTCGACCCGCATCGCGGTCAACAACGGCGCGAGCCTGCGGATCACGAACGGCCTCTCGGGCGCGCAGTTGTTCAACTTCGCCGTCGGTTCCGGCTCGCTGACCGTCGACACCGTTCCGATCACCTCGAGCAGCCTGATCATGTTCTCGGGCGGGAACAACAACCTCGGCACGAACTACCTCAACGTGGGCGGCAGCACGTTCACCAGCGGACAGATCTGGCAGGGCGGCCTGCTCGTCCTCGGCGTCGACAACGCCCTGCCGACCAATGCCCCCCTGACCATCGGCGACCGCAGCTTCCTCACGCGGGGCACGCTGGATCTCAACGGGTACAACCAGACGATCGGCAGCCTGTACTCCGGGACGAACTTCAACGCGTCGTTCATCACGAACCGCAGCCTGACGCCCGCCACGCTCACCGTGAACCAGACGGCCGATTCCGACTACCTCGGCACCATCGCCGGCAGCATCACCTTCGTGAAGAACGGCGCGGCGAAGCTGATCCTCGCCGTGCCGAACACGCACAGCAACGGGACCGGCA
>CAYODK010000158.1:0-13465 GCA_964402695.1 uncultured Verrucomicrobiota bacterium | reverse complement strand
GCGCACGCCGGGCGAGATGGGCGCCGACGTGGCGACGGGCGAGGGGCAGAGTCTCGGCCTGCCGCTGGCGTTCGGCGGTCCGTACCTCGGCTTCATGGCCACACGGAAGGAGCACGTGCGGCGGATGTCGGGCCGGATCGTCGGGGCGACGCAGGATGCCCGGGGGCGGCGCGGCTTCGTCCTGACCCTCCAGGCCCGCGAGCAGCACATCCGCCGGGACAAGGCGACGTCGAACATCTGCACGAACGAGGCGCTCTGCGCGCTGCGGGCGCTGATCCATCTCTGCCTTCTGGGCCGGCAGGGGTTCGTGGATCTCGCCCGCGTGTGCGCGGCGAATGCCGAGTACGCGTTCAAGCGACTCACCGCGATTCCGGGCGTCCGGCCCGCGTTCGACCGGCCCTTCTTCAACGAGTTCGCGGTCGAGCTGCCGCGCGACGCCTCCGAGGTCGTCGGGCGGCTCATCGACCGGGGCATCGCGGCCGGATTCCCGGTGAGCCGCTACTACCGGGACATGGACCGCGTCCTCCTCCTGGCCTTCACGGAGAAGCGGACGAAGGAGGAGATCGACCTCCTGGCCGCGCGGATCGAGGCGGCCGTCCGGTGAGGCGGCGGAGGGGCGGGGGATGAAGTTCGCGGCGGGCATCGTCGCGGCGCTCGTGTTCATGCGGGGGTTCTTTGCCGTCTTCCAAACCTACCTTCCCTCCGGCCCCGATGTCGTTCCGCCTCGCGGAACGTGGCAGGGTGCCGGCGCGTCCGGCGTGGAGTACAGCGACGGGGATGGCGGACCCGTTCTCCGGCTGACGGCCGTGTCGAACGGGACCGCGTCGGTCGAGTTCCCGGTGGACCGCGTGGCTGGAATCGACGCCTTCGAGGTTCGCGCGCAATGTGCCGCGGAGGATCTCCGTCCGGGCCGTCACCGTTTCCAGGTTGGCCGGGTCATCCTGGCGTTCGTCGATGCGCAGGGGAAGTCCCGATGGAACCGGCCCCACGTCGCGGGCGCCGTGAAGGGGACCCGCGGATGGACCACCTTCTGGCACCGGTTCGTGGTTCCGCCGGACGCCGTCTCGGCGCGGGTGATCCTCGCGAACCAGGGTTCGGCGGGCGTGCTGCGGGTAAGGAATCTGTCCGTCGTGCCGGTGGCGGTGAATCCCATGGTCCCGTGGGTCTTCGCGGTGTGGGGTGCGCTGTGGGCGGCGGGCGTGTGGTGGGTCGGGCGGCGGCTCCGGCTGGGGTCGCGTCCGGGAGGCCGCGCCGTGCTGGCGGCCGCCCTCGCGGTGATGGCGGGCATGTTGCTGCCCGAGCGTGCGATCTCCGCCGTCGGAGTCGGTCTGCGGCATGTCGTGCGGGCTCTGCATCGTCCCGTGGATGAGCGTTCAGCGGCAGTGCAGGGCGTGACGACGGGGGCTGCGACGAGCGCGGCGGTGCCTCCGGCCGTGCCGAGGCGCCCGGCGACGTCCGTCCCCGGGAAGGAAGCCGTGGTCCCGATCGACATCCACAAGACCGGGCACCTGGTGGTCTTCACCTGGCTGGCCGCGGTCGCCGCCGGGTGTTTCCGGATCCGGCTCGTCCGGGCGCCCGGATCCGCGGCGGGGATCGGCGGACTGGTGCTGTACGCCTTCGCCGCGGAGCAACTGCAGTGGCTGACACTGACGCGCAGCGCGAAGGTCGCGGACGTCGGGGCCAACCTGGTGGGCATTGCGGTGGGCCTCGTCCTGGCTGAGGCTTGGCGCGCGTTGCGGAGACGGCCGGCGGCGGGATGAAGGATTGGGGTGGCGGCCTCAGACGTCCGCCGCTCCGGGCCCGTCGGCCTCGCCCTGGTCGTCGGGCCTGTCCGGCTCCTCTTCCCGTTCGGTGCCGCCGCGCGGCCTTTCCGCCGGCGCGATGACGACGGTGTATTCCCCGCGCCCCTTTTGTCCGGCCAGCAAGTCGCGGAGATGCAGCACGGGGCCCTCCCGGGTCTCCTCAAACTGCTTCGTCATCTCGCGGCAGATGCAGGCGCGGCGGTCCGGTGCGAGGGCGGCGAGTTCATCCAGAAGGCGGTGGATCCGGAAGGGCGACTCGAAGAGGACGATGGGTTCGTCGCGGGCCAGCAGGGTTTCGAGCCGCCGCCGCCGGGCGCCGGACTTCTGGGGCAGGAAGCCGCCGAAGCTGAAGCCGCCGCCCCCGTAGCCGCTCAGGGCCAGTGCCGAGGGCACGGCGGAGGGACCCGGGACGACCAGCACGCGGGCCCCGGCGTCCCGGCAGGCGCGCACGATGCGGGCGCCCGGATCGGACACGCAGGGCATGCCGGAGTCGGTGACCAGGGCGACGGCCTGTCCGCCGCCGATGCGTGCGGCGACCTCCCCGGCCCGCGCGGCCTCGGAGAACCGGTGGCACGACATCAGCGGCGTCCGGATCTCGTACCGATCCAGCAGTCGGCGCGTGATGCGGGTATCCTCAGCCAGAATCAGGGAGGCGCCCCGCAGTACGTCCAGGCAGCGGGCGGAGACGTCGCCGAGGTTCCCGATCGGCGTGCCGACGATGTAGAGGCCTGCGTCCATGCCGGCATGCTCGCCGAGCCGGCGTGCGTTGGCAAGCGTCGGAAAGGGCGGTGCAGGACGAATCGTCCGGCCGTGCGGCGGGTATGACTGTGCGACAGTGTTCCCACCGCCACACGGCCACACCGCCGCTCGTCGATACGGCCCCGAGCCGGGGCTACGCGCCCAGGCGGGTCTTCAGCGCCGCGAGTTCGTCGAGCAGTCCCTGGGGTAGGCGCTTGCCAAACGTTGCGAAATGTTCCTCGATGCCGGGGATTTCGCCCTTCCATCCCTCGAGATCGACGCGCAGCAGTTCGGCCAGGTCGGCTTCATCCAGATCCAGGCCCGAGGTGTCCAGCGCGCCCGGCGTGGGGAGCCGCCCGATGGGGGTTTCCACCGCGGCCGCGGCGCCGTCGATGCGCTCGACGATCCATTTCAGGACGCGGCTGTTCTCGCCGAAGCCGGGCCACAGCCATCGGCCGTCGTCGGACTTGCGGAACCAGTTCACGTAGAAGATCCGCGGCATCTTCTCCGGAGCCGTCCGGCCCGCCATGCGCAGCCAGTGGGCGAAGTAGTCGCCCATGTGGTAGCCGCAGAAGGGCAGCATCGCCATGGGGTCGCGGCGGAGGACGCCGACCTTGCCGAACGCCGCGGCCGTCATCTCGCTGCCCATGATGGACCCGAGGAAGGTGCCGTGCCGCCACGAGAAGGCCTCGGTGACGAGCGGGATGACCGAGGCCCGGCGGCCGCCGAACATGATCGCCGAGATCGGCACGCCGGCGGGATCCTGCCACTCGGGCGCGATCACCGGACACTGGCGCGCGGGGGTCGTGAAGCGGGCGTTCGGGTGGGCGCCCTTGCGGCCGCAGTCCGGCGTCCACTCCCGGCCCTGCCAGTCGATGCCGTGGGCGGGCGGGGCGGACATGTCCTCCCACCAGATGTCCCCCTCCGGCGTCAGGACGCAGTTCGTGAAGATCGTGTTCTCGCGGACCGTCCGCATCGCGTTCGGGTTGCTCTTCATGCTGGTTCCCGGCGCGACGCCGAAGAAGCCGGCCTCCGGGTTGATCGCGCGCAACTGCCCGTCGGCTCCGAACTTCATCCAGCAGATGTCGTCGCCGATGGTCTCGACCTTCCATCCCGGAAGCGTCGGCTCCATCATCGCGAGGTTGGTCTTGCCGCAGGCCGACGGGAAGGCGGCGGCCACGTACTTCACGGAGCCGGCCGGGTTCGTGATCTTCAGGATGAGCATGTGCTCGGCGAGCCAGCCGTCGTCGCGCGCCTGGACCGAGGCGATGCGCAGGGCGTGGCACTTCTTCCCGAGGAGCGCGTTGCCGCCGTAGCCGGAGCCGTAGGACCAGATCTCGCGGGTCTCGGGGAAGTGCGTGATGTACTTCTTCTGGATGTCCGGCGTGCAGGGCCACGCGACGTCCTTCTGGCCCGGCTCCAGAGGCGCGCCGACGGAATGCAGGGCGCGGACGAACTCGCCGTCGGGCCCGAGGGCCTCGATCACCTTCGTCCCGACGCGCGTCATGATGTGCATGTTCACGACGACGTAGGGGGAATCCGTCAGTTCGATGCCGATGTTGGAGATCGGGCTCCCGATGGGCCCCATGCTGTAGGGAATGACGTACATCGTGCGCCCGCGCATGCAGCCGCGGTAGACCCGGGTCATGTCGGCCCGCATCGTCTCCGGGTCCGCCCAGTAGTTGGTCGGGCCGGCGTCCTCGCGGTTCTTCGAGCAGATGAAGGTACGGTCCTCGACGCGGGCGACATCGCTCGGGTCGGAACGGAACAGGAACGAGTTCGGACGGAGCCGGTCATTGAGGCGGATGGCCGCCCCGGCGTCGACCATGGCCGCGAGCAACCGGTCGTACTCCTCCTTCGATCCGTCGCACCAGTACACCCGGTCAGGGGTGCACAGCGCCGCGATTTCGTCCACCCACGTCTTCAACTTCCCGTTCGTCGTCATCCCGGTTCTCCCGTCGCCGTCGATCCGGCGCTTCAAGTGTCTATCACCCCCCGCATGGGGGCGGGCAGACTACCGTCGCGGCGGCCCTTGCGCAAGCACGAAAACGCGAGGGCCGGCGCGGTGGGGGCCGGGCGATGGCCGGCGGCCGCCGGCCTTTCGATCGGAACATCTTGACCCCGCGGCTGCACGGACTAGGATACAGGCAACGCTCAATTCGCTTTCGCCGCCGGGCGGCGGATGATTTGTGGGAGCTTGCCATGGGCTTGTTGCATGCGGGAAGGGTGCGCGGGGCGGCGGCGCTGATTGTGCTGGTCGGGGCGGTCGCCACGCCGGCGCAGCAGGCCGAACTGGACCGGGAGTTCGAGTTCGCCTCGAAACTGGTCGAGATCGGCTTTGCCGACTACGCGGAGCGGCTGGTCGACGAGATCGTGCGCCTGAACCCGGACCAGAAGGACCGGTCGAAGGTTCTGCAGATCGAGATCCTGTCCTCCCGACGCAAGTTCGACGACGCCGAGGCGATCCTCAAGACGATGCCCGCCGCCAGCCCGAAGACGCAGGCCGCGCGGCTGGCGCTGGCCAACGGGATGTACCGCGGCCGCGAGATCGAGCGGGCGAAGAAGCAGTACCAGGACTTCTTCAAGGAATACAAGACCGTCCCGACCGATCCGGATCTCAAGCGGTTCTACATGGACGCCGCCTACCGGTTCGGCCAGATGCTCGAGAAGGCCGGCGACCCGCTCGGCGCCGTGGCGGCCTACGAGAACATCCTGAAGGCCAAGCCCGAGGCCGGCGTGGCGCGCAAGATCAAGATCGACCTGTGCCTGCTGCTCGTGAACGCCGGGAAGGCGGTGAAGGGGGAGGAGCAGAAGAAGCATCTCGACCGGGCCTGGAAGCTCTGCGAGGAGATCCAGTGGGGCAACGAGGGCATCGACGTCGCCTTCTGCCAGTCGATCGTGACGATGGCGAACATCGAGGTCCTCCGGGGGAAGCCCGAGAACGCCGCCAAGCTGATCCGCCAGAACCTCGACCTCATGAAGGGGGTCGACGATTTCCTCAAGGCGGAGAAGCTGCCGTTGAGCGAGAGCCCGATGGCCTACGCGCGGTTCCTTCTTGGCGAATTGATGGAGAAGGAACTGGCCAAGGCGAAGGACAAGTCGGAGGCCACGTTCAACCTGGTCAAGGACATCTTCACCCAGTACGTCAACGTCTTCGTCAAGTACCCCGACAGCGAGTGGGCGGCCGAGGCCGGCGCCCGGGCGGAGACGCTGCGTGCGCGGGCGAAGAAGGACTTCGGCAAGGAGTTCAAGGTCGACTACGGCCCCCATCTCCAGAAGGCCGTCGCCGCACAGTACCGGCTCATCGACGACATGTTTCTGCAGAAGAAGTACCCCGAGACCATCCGGGGCGCGCTCAAGATCCTCAACTCGTTCCCGACGGTGGGCGAGGCGGGGCCGCTCTTCACGCCGCTGCTGATCTCGTTTGCGGAGACGAAGGACACGCTCAGCCTGGACGTGGCGGTCGACTACATCGCCGAGGCGCGCCGGGCGGACGCCACCTCGGGCCTCTCCCTGCTGGCCCTGGCCAAGCACTACTACGACAAGAAGGACGAGGCCGGCTGCATCCGCATGTACCGCGTCTTCGCGGATGCCTTCCCCAAGCATGACCGGGCGCCCCAGGTCCTGTTCCTGATGGCCGGGATGATGAAGAAGTCCGGGGACGGGGTCGGCGCGCGGAAGGCCCTGCAGCGCATCATCGACAACTATCCGAAGGACCAGTTCTTCCTGAAGGCCCTGAGCATGCTCGGCTGGGACCGGTACGAGGCCCAGGACTTCAAGGGGGCGGCGGAGGCGTTCGAGCGGTTCGTCGCGGAGAGCCCCGCCGTCCACAACCGCATGCTCGCCCTGTTCAGCATGGCCGATTGCTACGTCCGGATGGAGCAGTTCGACAAGGGCGCCAAGGCCTACGGCCAGGTGGTCGAGTGGCTCACGCCCAAGGAGAACAATCCGTACTTCAAGACGACCGACGAGGTGAAGAAGGCGGCCGACCTCCTGGAGAAGGCGCGGTTCTATGTCGGGTACTCGCTGTTCAAGATGCCGGCCGAGGGGGAGGTGAAGGCCAAGATCCGGACCGCGGCGGTCCAGACCTTCGAGTCGTTCGCCAAGGACTACGAGAAGTCCGAACTCGCCCCCAAGGCGATCAACCTGGTCGGCGCGATCCAGCTTGACCTGGGCAAGTCCGACGAGGCCGCCAAGACCTTCGAGACTCTCGGAAAGAAGTGGCCGGCCTCGGAGGACGGCAAGAGCGCGCTCTTCTCGCTCATCCGGGCGGCGATCGAGATCAAGCGCTACGACATCGCCGAGGAGGCCTTTGGCAAGATGATGGCCACGGAGAAGCCGGGCGTGCCGTCGAAGCTCTACTCGCCCGAGCAGTTCGTCCGCGTCGGCCAGTGGATGCAGGAGGGGAAGAAGTACGCGAGCGCCGTCAAGGCCTTCGACATGGTCCTGGCGGCCGGCGCCAGCGACCGCACCATCCTCGAGCGCAGCCTGTACGGGCTGGGGGTCGCCGCATACGAGACCGGGGACAAGGAGAAGGCGATCGAGAAGCTCGAGGACATGATGCAGCGGTACCCGCGCTCGGGCCTCTTCTACGAGGCGCGGTCGCTGCTCTCCAAGGCCTACCGCGAGACGGGCAAGTACCCCGAGGCCGTGGCCACCCTCAACGAGATCTTCAAGGTGGCCACCGACCCCGTGGACATCAACCGTGCCAACATGGAGCTTGCCCGCGTCCAGCGTGAATTCGCGCGGAAGCTCAGGCTGGAGAACCAGCAGGGGCCGGCGGACGATTCGCTCAGGCAGGCGGCGGCCTCCTACGAGCGCATCGTCCTGCTGGCCGACGACCGCAACGAGAAACTCCGTCCGATGATCGAAGAGGCGCTGCGCGAGGTCATCGGCGTCTACGAGGACCTCGGGAAGTTCAAGGACGCGGTCGAAGCCTGCGACCGCTATCTGGCGAAGTTCGCCGACAGCCCGGCGACGGCGGAGATCCGCAGTCGGCAGCAGGCGTTGAGACTGAAGGCGGCGGCGGAAGCCCCCGCGCCGGCCCCGGCCCCCGCGCCGGGCGCCCCGGCGGCGGCCAAACCGGCGCCCTAGAGGGCAGAGGAAAGGCTTGAGCAGGAGCATGAACGCGATGAACCGATGGATTCTGATGGTGGTGGCGGCGGCAACGGTGTCGGCAACGGCGGCTCCCTATGTCGTCCTGAAGGACGGCCGCCGCCGCGAGGGGGCGAGCCTTCGCGCCAAGCCGGATGGCAGCATCGTCCTCATCGACACGCAGGGCGGGCAGTTCACCCTGACGCGTGACCAGTACGTCCAGGCCGTCGCCGACAAGCCGGCGACCTATGACGCCGCCGTGGCGGCCGTCCAGGCCAAGGACTATGACAAGGCCATCCCGGCCCTGCAGAAGATCATGACCGATCTCCGGTTCCTGGAGTGGGACAAGGCCGCGGGGCTTGCGCTGGCGAGGGCCTACCAGGGCAAGGGCGACTTCGAGAACATGATCCGGACGTACGACGGTCTCATGAAGGACTATCCGGCGCTCGAGACCGACGCCGAGATCGGGTGGGCCTACCGCGAGGCGATCCTGGGCGCGAAGCAGTACGCGCGGCTGGAGCCCATGCTGACGAAACTCGTCACCAGCGAGAATCGGACCGACGCCGCGCGCGCGCAGGTCATGCGGGGCGACATCAACGCCGCCCAGGGCAAGCCCGAGGTCGCGATCCGCGACTACCTGCGCACGATCCTCTTCTTCGAGCGCGAGGCCACCGTGATGCCGCTGGCGCTGCTGCGGGCGGCGCAGGGTCTGGAGAGACTGCGCGATCCGCGGGCGAAGGAATTCTACCGGCGGCTGGCGGAGGAGTATGCGGAGGCGCCCGAGGCCGCGCTGGCCAAGGGCAAGTTCTGAGGTTTGGGTTGAAGTCCGGAGTCGCGCCGTCTAGGATGCGGCGCGGTCGGGATGGTCTTGATGCGTCCGTGGCCGGAAGGCCGGGGCGACAGCGAAACAGGAGAATGCAAGGCATGAAGACGTGGATGCGGTGGGGCGTGTTGGCCATGGCGGTGACGGTGCTGGGCATCGGGCTTGCGGCCCGGGCGCAGGAAGTCAAGGCGGACGAGAAGCCTGCTGCGGCGGCGGCAGCCGCTCCGGCAGCCGGCGCCACCGTGCTCGACGCGGAGGCCGCCAAGGCCGAGGCCGCGGCCAAGAAGGCCGGGGGGATGGGCTTCTGGTCGGTCATCACCAGCAGCGGTTGGCTCGGCGTCATCCTGTGGCTCGCGCTCGGCGCCTGTTCCGTGGCGGCGGCAGCCCTGATCATCGACTCCTTCATCACGATCAAGGAGAAGAAGATCTCGCCCGAGACCCTCGTGAAGGATGTCCGTGAGGCCATGGCCCAGGGCGACGTGATGAAGGCGATCAAGCACTGCGAGGGGAATCCCACGCCGCTCGCCAGCATCCTGACCGCGGGATTCTCGAACGTGCAGGAAGGGTTCGACGTGATCCAGGACGTCGTCGGCGTTGCCGCGGACCTCGAGAGCGAGAAGCTCATGCAGCGTGTCGCCTACCTGAACGTCTGCGCGAACCTCGCCCCGATGCTCGGCCTCCTCGGCACGGTGCAGGGCATGATCTACGCCTTCATGACCCTCGCGCTGCAGGAAGCCGGCGCCGCGCAGACGGCCATGCTGGCGAAGAACATCGGCCAGGCGCTGTGGACGACCGCCGCCGGCCTGATCGTCGCCATCCCGGCGGTCAGCTTCTACACGTACTTCAAGAACTCGGCGACGAAGATCATCCTGGGCATGGAAGGCCTGACCATGGACCTGATCAAGTCGCTGCGTAACGTCGAAGTCGTCCAGGAAGAGGAATAGCTCCGAGGGATCGGAATCCCCAACCCGGGACGGACGACCATGCGAAAACGTGATGAAGAGATGGGATTGAACATGACGCCGATGATCGACGTCGTGTTCCAGCTCATCATCTTCTTCGTCGTCACCATCGCCCAGCAGCAGAAGGAACTGGAGATGGAACTCCGCCTGGCGATGGCGCCGGACGGCAAGGCGGTGGAGAAGAAGGACCCGCGGACCATCAACGTCGACGTCGACGACGAGGGCCGCGTGTACATCGCCCGGCAGCGCCTCTCGATCCCGGCGCTGCGGTCGATCCTCCGACAGTCGGTCAACCGGCACGGCCAGACCCTTCCGGTCGTTATCCGGGGCGACCTTTCGGCGCGCCATGAGTACATCCGCCGGGTGATCGATACCTGCTCCGAGGCGGGGCTCTGGCGCATCAAGTTCGCGGCCATCAAGGAAAAGGCGTAGCGCCGGGAGGCGACGGAATCCATGGCACGCAAACGAAAGAAGCACGACGCGCCGCCGGCGGAACTTCCCATGACGCCGATGATCGACGTCGTGTTCCAGTTGCTGATCTACTTCATCGTCACGATCAAGCCCATCGACGTGATGGCCCATCTGGACGTCTCCCGGCCGTCGCCCGAGGCGCAGCAGCAGAAACTCGACGTCCCGAAGAACCTGATCCGCATCGGGGTCTTCTACGACGGCTTCTCGATGAACGACAAGCCGGTGCCGGAATCGGCGCTGGACGACCTCATCGGCAAGCTCGCGGACCTCGACCGGAAGCAGACCATCCTGATCATGTGCTCCGGGGCCGCGCCCCACGAGATGCTGATCAAGGTGCTCAATCTTTGCGGAAAGCACCAGTTGGCGAACCTGTCGGTCATCAGCACGAATTGACGCCGCCGGCTGGAGTCGGCAGGCGGGTTCGATGTCCAATAACCGCCCCCGCCCGGAAGATGGGGTGAGAACGGGAGCCCGCGGGAAGCCGCGGAGAGTGCCATGGCAGACGAACTTGAAGTGAAGCCGGAGAGCGCCGAGACCGCCGAGGAGCCGCGCAAGCCCCGGCTGGATCCGCGGATCCAGCGGATCATCGATCACGTCTGGGGGCCGACCGGATCGGTCATCCTCCACATCATCATCGTGATCGTCCTCATCAACATCGTCCTGGTCCCCGAGAAGCTGGAGAAGGCGGAGATCGAGGTCACGGTGATCGAGCCCGAGGAGTCCAAGCTCGAGGAGTTCAAGAAGGAACTGGAGCAACTCAAGGACATCGAGATCGACATCAAGCCGCCGGAGGCCGAGATGGTCTCCGAGCAACCCCCGGAGATGGAGAACCCGACCGCGCAACCGCAGGAGGATCTGGCCGCGCTGGACATTACCTCGGATGCGCAGAGCCCGCTGATCATGAAGGGCCTCTTCGCCGGCCGGTCCGCCGGCGGTCGTGCCAGCGCATTGGGCAAGTACGCGGGCCGTTACGGGGGCGCAACCGAGGCCGCCGTGATCAAGGCCCTCGAGTGGCTCAAGAATCACCAGCTTCAGGACGGGTCGTGGCAGGGCGTCGGATCGTCCAAGAACGCGCCGGCGATGACCGGCCTCGCGCTCCTCTGCTTCCTGGCCCATGGCGAGACACCGGCGACCTCGGAGCGGTATGGGCCGACCGTCGATCGCGCCATCAAGTTCCTTGTCAGCAAGCAGAAGGACGATGGTTCCTTCGACGGCAACTCCTATGCGAACGGGATCGCGGTCTACGCGCTCGCGGAGGCCTACGCCCTGACCCGCATCCCGTCGCTTCGCACGGCGATGGAGAGCGGCACCGCGCGCATCGTGCGCGGCATGCAGGATACCGGCGCCTTCACGTACGGCTACGAGAAGAACGGGCGCCGGGATACGTCCGTGGCCGGCTGGCAGGCGCAGGCCATGAAGGCCGCGTACATCGCCGGCGCCGATGTGCCGGGCCTGAAAGAGGCGATGGACCGCTGCGTCAACGGGTTCAAGATCAACTACATCCCCGAGAGCGGGAAGTTCCGCTACGCGCCGCAGCCCGGCAAGGACGAGGGCAGCAATGCCTCGCTGGCCTGCACGGGCATCGGAATCCTCTGCCTCCAGCTGCTCGGCCACCACGAGAGCAAGGAAGTCGAGGGCGGTCTCAAGTCGATGGAAAGCTATCAGGCGGACTATGCCAATCCCGAAGGAACAGGCCGGCCCCTCTACGCCTGGTACTACATCGCCCAGGCGATGTTCCACAAGGGGAAGGGCATGTGGGAGCGGTGGAACAACACCTTCGCCCGCGAGATGGTCAAGGCGCAGAATCCGGACGGAAGCTGGGTCTCGGGCGGCAAGGAGGAGGCCGAAAACGGTCCGGTGTACGGCACCACGTTCTCGGCCCTGAGCCTCATGGTCTACTACCGCTTCCTGCCGACGTACCAGCCGATCCAGACCGAGGCCAAGCCGACCGAGAAGGCGGCGGACGACGTCGTGGTCGAGGTCATCTGACGCGCGGTCCATGCCGGCTTGAGCGACGGCGGCTCCCTGGGCCGCCGTCGCCGTTTCCGGGGCAGGGGTTGAAAGTAGGGTGGCCGGCTGTATAGTCTGCAAACCCTTAACCAAAAGGAGAAGGACATGGTCAAGATCGGTCACGTGATTCCGGATTTCGAGCTGGAGGCATTCCATAACGAGGAGGTGAAGACCCTCCGCCTGTCCGACTACAAGGGCAAGTGGCTGATTCTCTTTTTCTATCCTGCCGACTTCACCTTCGTGTGCCCGACGGAGCTCGAGGAAATGGCGAACCTCTACCCGCAGTTCGTGAAGGAGAATGCCGAGGTTCTCAGCGTGAGCACGGACACGGTCTTCGTTCACAAGGCCTGGCATGACACGTCGAGGGCCATCAAGAAGATCGCCTTCCCGATGGTCGCCGACCCGACCGGCAACCTCTCGCGCGAGTTCGGAACCTACATCGAGGGCGTCGGTCTCTCGCTTCGCGGCAGTTTCATCATCGATCCCGACGGCGTGCTGAAGGCCTTCGAAATCCACGACAACAGCATCGGCCGCAGCGCCGCGGAACTGCACCGGAAGCTGCAGGCCGCGATCTTCGTCCGCGAGAACGGCGGCGAGGTCTGCCCCGCGAACTGGGCCCCGGGCAAGGAAACCCTGAAGCCCGGCCTGGATCTCGTCGGCAAGATCTAGTCCGTGCCGGAACCGGGCCCCCGTCCGTCCCCGGGCGCGGGGCCCGGTTTCCGTCCGGCCCCTGCCGCCATGCGCCGCCGCCCCGAAGCCGTGGACACCGGTCCGCTCCTGGCGTGGTTCGATTCGAACCACCGGGTTCTTCCATGGCGGCGGAAGCGGACTCCCTACCGCGTCCTCGTGTCGGAGGTCATGCTCCAGCAGACCCGGGTCGAGACTGTCATTCCGTACTTCCGGCGATTTCTCCGGCGCTTCCCGAACCTGCGCGCCCTGGCCCGCGCGTCCGTCGACGAGGTCCTCAAGACATGGGAGGGTCTCGGCTACTACCGCCGGGCCCGGAACCTCCACCGGCTCGCCTCCGTCGTCGTGGATCGGCACCGAGGCAGGCTGCCGGACACTCGCGAAGCCCTCGCGGAGCTCCCCGGAATGGGGGCCTACACGTCGGCGGCCGTCGCGAGCCTGGCTTTCGGCCGCGACGAGGCCGTCGTGGACGGCAACGTCCGGCGGGTCCTGGCCCGGCTGAACGCTCTGAAATCGGCCCCGCCCGCCCGTTGGCAGGTGCTGGCCGATGCCTTGCTGCCTGCCGGCCGGTCGGCGGTGTTCAACGAGGCCATGATGGAACTCGGTGCCACCGTCTGCCTGCCGCGGAAGCCCCGCTGCGGGCTCTGTCCCCTGCGTCCCTCCTGCCGCGGATTCCGCCATGGCGATCCCGCGGCATTTCCCGCGGCCCGGGTGCCCGGGCGGGTCCCGCACTACGTCGTCGGCGCCGCGGTGACCCTCGACCGGCGCGGCAGGGTGCTTATCGCGCGCCGGCGCGACGATGCCATGCTCGGCGGGCTCTGGGAGTTTCCGGGCGGCAAGGTCGAGCCGGGAGAGACCCTTCCGGAGTGCATCCGGAG
>CAYODK010000157.1:0-13590 GCA_964402695.1 uncultured Verrucomicrobiota bacterium | reverse complement strand
CGCCCGTTCGCCCGGCGGCGGTCCGGTGGCCGGCCTTCACCGTCAGGGGCATCATCGCCGGCGGGGCCGGAACCGGCAGCGTGATCCTCGACAAGGCCCTCGTCGACGTGGGGCAGTCCACGGCGGACGGCATCCGCGTCGTCCGGCTGGTGGAGGACGGGGTGATCCTGGAGTTCAAGGGCCAGGAGCAGATGTTCCGCGTGGGAGCCGGCTCGCCGTAGACCGGCCGGCCCGTCCTCCCGGTCAGGCGCCGGCGATGCCGCGCACGCCGCCCACGAGGAAGCGGACGCCGATGCCGCAGAGCGCCACGCCGCAGAGGACGATCATCACCCTCCACGCGGCGGGCGGCACGATCCGCCGGCCTCCGGCGACGGCCGCGGACACCGCGCTGTACCAGGCGAGATCCGCGCTGATGTGCCCGGCATAGAACGACACGAGACCCGGCATGCCGTGGACCATCGCCTGCCCGGCGAACGTCAGGCCGATGGTCGCCCACCAGAGGATCCAGTACGGATTCGAAAGGCTCAGCAGGATGCCGGCGACCACCGGGTGAAGGCCCTCCGCCGCCGGCGGCGCGGCCCCCGGGGCCGCGACGCCCTGCGCCACGGCCATCCGGGCGGTCCGGATCGTCTGCACGCCCATCCACACCAGCATCGATCCGCCCGCAAGTCCCAGCGCAGCGGCCACCGCCGGCCGCTGCAGGAAGGCCCCCAACCCGCCGACAACGAGGGCGAGGAGGATCAACTCGAGGATGGCATGCCCCAGCACGATGAGCGGCCCCGCCACGAAGCCACGGCGAAGCGCGCCCGCGATCGTCGCGGTGAGGACGGGTCCGGGCGCCATCGCACCCGAGAACCCCACCAGGAACGCGCTGGTGAAGAGGGCAACCGGGTTCATCGGCCGCGATGGGGCATCGCGTCGCCGGGTGCGACCGGCGCGGTCGCCCCGCACCCGGCGACGGGAAGCCTAGCGTTTCTTCGCCTTCGCGGCCTTCGCAGCCCGGGCCGGCTTCTTCGGCGCGGCGGGCGTCGCCGGCGCGGGGGCGGACTTGCGCCCGCGCCGCTTGGGTCCCAGGCCCATGTCGGCCAGGCGGCGCTTGGCCTCGCGGGCGCCGATCGAGCGCACCGCGGCAATCTTGGCCAGGGTCGTCTTGCGCAGCGCGAGCCGCCCGCCCTTGCGCTCCCAGAGGGCGACCGACTGCACCGAGACGTCGATCAATTTCGCAAAGTACTCCTGGGAAAGCCCCAGCTTCTTGCGCAGGGCGCGGATGCCCTTGCCGAACACCCACATCCGCTTCCCTTCCTCGACGGCGGCCGGTTCCACGACGGCCTTCCGCTTGAACTCGACCGTGTAGGCCTTCACCTCGCGCTGCAGCGACGCAACATCGCGACGAAGCGCGGCCATGGCGCGCCGGAACGAGGCGATGTCCTTCTTGATCGGTCCGCCGACCATCCGCACCTGCTTCTTCGCAAGGCGCGTGATCTCGTCCTTCAGCACCTTCATCACGTTCGGCATGGCATATCCCCTTCCCGTTTCGGTATGGCCTTCACCCCGCCCGGGGGATCCTCACCCGACGTAAAATACCACTAATCCGGCCCTTCACGCAATGCTGCACATTCCGGGAGGCAACCCGGTCAGGACGGGGAAACGGGGGCCACTCCCGGCGGCGGTCCGTCGCCGGAATCGAAGCGGAGGCCAAGGGCTCGACCGACGGAGACAAGATGTCCTGCCGCCGCCGCGTACTCCTCCGCCCCCTTCAGATGCTCGATCATCAGGGGCGGCGGATCGGGATGCGCGGCGAGCCGCCGGAGAAACGTCCGGTAATCCAGCGCCCCGGCGCCGGGTCGCACCTCGCGAAAATGCACGTTCATCTCCACGTCCCATGTCAGGTCCTTGGCGTGGCAGCTGGCAATCCACGGCGAAAGCTTGTCGAAGCACTCGTTCAGCAGATCCGTGTTGCGATAGAACTTCTCCGGCGAATTGATGAGATTGCACGGATCGAGATGCACGGCGAAGGCCGGGCGGTCGACGGCCCGGATCATCTCGAGGTAGCGGTCCGCCGACTCCGGCATGGTCCAGCCCATCATCTCGTAGCAGAACTTCGCGCGGCGGGGTTTGACGGCATCGAGGATGGCCCGCGCGTTCTCGACGGCCGCCTCGAAGAACCGGGGCGTGAAATTGTCGGGATGGGGCCCGTACCACACGTCCGGGTTGAACGAGCCCGCGATGTCCACGCAGCAGCGAGCCCCGACGGCCTCGGCCAGCGCAAGCCCCTCCGTGACGGTGGCCAGGTTCGCCTTGCGCTTCACCGGATCCGGATCGAGCAGGTTGCACCAGCGGCCGACCTCGGCGATGACCACGTCCTCCCGGGCGAAGGCCGCCTCGACCGCGCGGATGCGGTCCGCGTCGGAGAGGGCGATCTTCGGGCAGTACGCCGCACGGTAGCCCGCGGCGCGGTGCCAGCGCGCCAGGGCCGCCGGATCGTCGGTCTTCGCAAAGGCCGGCGCGCCGAGGCGGAGCGGCCGGCCGCCCGCCGGGGGCGCGTCGCGCGAGACGGCGGACCGTGCGATCCCCGCGACGGCGGCGGCGCGGAGGAAGGTCCGGCGATCGATGGCGGATGCGTTCATATCGGGTCTCCGCGGTGGTTGTACCTTCTTCCGCGACGCCCGGCCAGCCCCGCCTCTCACCCGACCCCCGTCTCCCTTCCCCCGACTCCCGACTCCCTTCTCCCCTCCCCCGTCCCTTCGCGCTACACTGCCGGCATGGAACCCGGATCCCCCCTGCGCGCGGCGGGTGACGCATGGACGCGCGTGATGCAGATCCTGATCGGCTTCGGGCTGTGCGCCGGTCTGGGGGCCTGGGCGGGACGCCGGCTGGACCACCCTCGCGCGGGGCTGCTCGCGGGGATCCTGGCGGGCATCGTCTACGTGGTCTACGAAGCGGTGAAGTTCGGGCGCGATCTGGATCGCGATGGTTGACCGGGAGCCCGGGCCCGTGCTAGGCAGGAGACCGGAAGCGGCGCGGGTCCGCGCCGCGGGAGGGTGCGCATGGCCTGGGGATTGATTGTCTTCTCCCTGCTCTACCTGGTCGCCGTCGGCTACCTCGGGTACCGGGGCTACCGCGGCACACGGTCGGCGACCGACTACCTGCTGGCCGGGCGGAAGGTCCATCCCTACGTCATGGCGATGTCGTACGGATCGACCTTCATCAGCACGTCGGCGATCGTCGGGTTCGGCGGCGCCGCCGCCGTGTTCGGCATGGGACTGCTCTGGCTCACCTTCCTCAACATCTTCCTGGGCGTCTTCATCGCCTTCACCGTCTTCGGCTCCCGGACGCGGACGCTAGGGCTCCGCCTTGACGCGCACACGTTCCCCGAGATGCTCGGGCGGCGGTTCCAGTCGCGGTTCCTCCAGGGCGCGGCGGGCGCGCTGATCTTCGTCTTCATGCCGCTCTACGCGGCGGCCGTCCTGCTGAGCGCGGCGAAGTACCTCGCGCTGCAGCTGGGCATCCCCTACGAGGCGGCGCTGCTCGGGTTCGCCGGCATCGTCGCCGCCTATGTCGTCCTCGGCGGCATCAAGGGCGTGCTCTACACCGACACGCTCCAGGGCACGATCATGCTCGTCGGCATGGCGGTACTGCTGGTCCTCACCTACGCGCGCATGGGCGGCGTGCTCCCCGCGCACCAGGCCCTGACCGACCTGGCCCCCCGGGTGCCGGAGGCCCTCGCGAAGGGCGGCCACCTGGGATGGACGGCGATGCCGCGGTTCGGGTCGCCGATCTGGTGGACGCTCGTCAGCACGATCGTGATGGGCGTCGGCATCGGGGTGCTGGCCCAGCCCCAGCTCGCGGTCCGCTACATGACCGTGAAGAGCACGAAGGAGCTCAACCGCGCCGTACCCGCCGGCGGGTTCTTCATGCTGATGATGGTCGGCGTGGCCTACGTGGTCGGCGCGCTGACGAACCTCCACTTCGTGAAGTCGGCCGGGAAGATCTCGATCGCCGCGGCGGCGGGCGACGTCGAGAAGATCATCCCGATGTACATCCGGGAGGCGATGCCGGAGTGGTTCGGCGTCCTCTTCATGCTGGTGCTGCTGTCGGCGGCGATGAGCACGCTCAGCGGCCAGTTCCACGCGATCGGCACCTCGCTCGGGCGCGACCTGATCGAACAGTCGATCGGCCGCGGACGGATCCGGCGCGACAGCACGGCGGTCGCGCGGACGGGCGTGATCGTGGGCATCGCGCTGAGCGTCTGGATCGCCCTCGCCCTGGAGCGCGCGTTCGGGAAGACCGGCACCGAGATCGTCGCGCGCGGCACCGCGATCTTCTTCGGCCTGTGCGCATGCGCGTTCCTGCCGATGTACGTCGGCGCGCTGTGGAGCCGGCGCATGACGCGGGCCGGGGCCGTGGCCGGCATGCTGGCCGGCGCGGCGGTGGCGCTGCTGTGGATGCTCTTCGTGCACGAGAAGGAATCCACGGCCCTGCTCGCCTGCAAGGCGCTGTTCGGCGTCCGCTCGCTGGGCATCGCCATGGTCGACGGCAAGGAGGTCTTCCTCCGGACCGGCCCGCTCGTGTGGGCCTACGTCGACCCGCTCTTCGCCGGCCTGCCGGTCTCCGCGCTGGTCACGTGGCTGGTCTCGCTGGCGACGCCCGGGCTTCCGGAGGCGCACCTGGACCGCTGCCTCGGCCCGCGCCGCTGACCCGCCGCCGCCCTCCTGCCGCCGCCGGGGACCCGGGGGCCGGGCACGGATGTTGGAGGTTGAATCCGCCCGGCCATCCGCCATACTCGAGCCATGCAATCGAAGGAGTTCCCGATGCACCGATTCCCCGCGTGGGCCGGCGTGGTCGCGTTCGCCCTGTCCTCGGCCGTCGCCGCGACCGCGGCGGTCGTCTCCGACGCCGTCGAGAAGGACGCCGTGCTCGCCGCAATGACCAAGGTCGCCGACTGGCAGCTGGGGTCGCCGTCGAAACACGCCCCGACCGACTGGACCAAGGGCGCGCTGTACGCGGGCATGATGGAGCTCGCCCGCCTCGCGCCCTCCCCGAAGTACCACGACGCGATGCTGGCGATGGGCCAGCACACCGGCTGGAAGGCCGGCCCGCGCAAGTACCACGCCGACGACCATTGCGTCGGCCAGACCTACTGCGAGCTCCACCTGATGCATCGCGACCCCGCGATGATCGCGCCGCTGGCGGCCCTGTTCGACGAACTGATCGCGAACCCGAAGGACGACAACCTCAACTTCAAGCAGAAGGGCGCGACCGACCGGTGGTCCTGGTGCGACGCCCTCTTCATGGCCCCGCCCGCTTGGGCACGGCTCACCCTGGCGACCGGCGACCGCAAGTACCTCGATCACGCCAACCGGCTGTGGTGGGTCACCTCGGCCTACCTCTACGACAAGGAGGAACATCTCTACTTCCGCGACGACCGGTACTTCCCGCAGCGCGAGGCGAACGGGCGGAAGGTCTTCTGGAGCCGCGGCAACGGCTGGGTCATGGGCGGACTGGTCCGCATGATTTCGATCCTGCCGACGGACTACCCCGACCGCGCGAAGTACGTGCAGCAGTTCAAGGAGATGGCGGCCGCCGTGCTCAAGGCGCAGCAGCCGGACGGCCTGTGGCGGTCGAGCCTGCTCGACCCCGAATCCTACCCGCTCAAGGAGACCAGCGGCACCGGCTTCTTCACCTATGCGCTGGCATGGGGCGTCAACGAGGGCCTGCTGGACCACGCCGCGTTCGAGCCGGCCGTACGCAAGGGCTGGACCGGCCTCGTCGGCTGCATCCGCGACGATGGCAAGCTCGCGCACGTCCAGCCGATCGGCGCCGACCCGAAGAAGTTCGATGCGGAGCTGAGCGAGGTGTACGGCGTCGGCGCGTTCCTGCTGGCCGGCAGCGAGATGCACCGGCTGGCGGGCGGAACGAAGCCGGCCCTTGACGCGAAGCCCCCGGGGGCCGCGGCGCCCTCCGCACCCGTCCCCGTTCCGGCCGTCATTCCCGGGGGACCCGCCAAGGGCTCCGCCGAGGCGAAGGCCGGCGAGGGCCGAGCCTACGGCCGGCACGTGCCCGAGCGCAAGGACGACTTCGCGTGGGAGAACGACCGGATCGCGTTCCGGATGTACGGGCCCGCGCTGGAGTCGACGGGCGAGATCAGCAGCGGCATCGACGTCTGGGTGAAGAACGTCCGCAGGCCGGTCATCGACGACTGGTTCAAGAAGGGCGACTACCACAAGGACCACGGCGAGGGCGGCGACTTCTACAAGGTCGGCCCGACCTGCGGCTGCGGCGGCATCGCGATCCGCGACGGCAATGCGCTGCACTTCTCGAAGAACTGGACGAAGCACCGTGTGATCGAGAACGGGCCGGACAAGGTGGTCTTCGAACTCGAGTACGCGCCGTGGAAGGCGGGCCCGCGCACCGTCCGCGAGACGAAGCGCATCTGCCTCGAGAAGGGATCGAACCTGAACCGCATCGAAAGCCGCTTCGAGGTCGAGCCGGCGGGCGACCTCCCGGTCGCGATCGGCATCGTCGAGCGGCCCGGGGACGGGCGCGCGCTGATGGACAAGGCGACGGGCGTCCTTACCTATTGCGAGCCCGAGTCCAAGCCCAACGGACGGATCCTGTGCGCCGTCGTCGCCAACCCGGCGCAGATCGCCGACATCGTCCGCGCGACCGGCCACCACCTCGTCTACGTCACCGTGAAGCCGGGCGAACCGCTCGTCTACTACGCCGGCGCCGGCTGGTCGAAGGGCGATTTCCCGACGCTGAAGTCCTGGGAGACCTACGTCCAGGAGTTCGCGAAGAAGGCGTTCTAGGAGAGGAGTTTCAAGTTCCGAGTTTCAAGTTTCAAGTTGACGGCCGTCTGCATCCTCAACATGAGACTTGGAACCTTGAATTCGAAACTCCCGTTCGAAGGGGATTCCGATGAAGACCATCCGCACCGCCGACGACATCCGCTACCGCCGCATGACCACCGACGAGATGCGGGAGCACTTCCTCATCCCCGGCCTGTTCCGTCCCGGCGCGGCGGAGCTGGTCTACACCGACGTCGACCGCGCGGTTGTCGGCGGCCTCGTGCCGACCTCCGCGCCGCTCCGGCTGGAGGGCGGGCGCGAGATGGCCTGCACCCACTTCTGCGACCGGCGCGAGGCGGGCGTGCTGAACCTCGGCGCGCCGGGGACGGTCACCGTGGACGGCCGCCCCTTCCCCATGGCCCCGCGCGAATGCCTCTACATCGGGCGCGGCAGCCGCGAGATCGTCTTCGCGAGCGACGACCCCGCCGCCCCGGCGCAGTTCTACCTGCTCTCCTACCCCGCCCACGCCGCGCACCCGACCACGCACGCCGGCATCGACAAGGCCAATCGCGTGGAACTCGGCTCGGCGAAGGACGCCAACCGCCGCACGATCTTCCAGTTCATCCACGAGAAGGGCATCCCGAGCTGCCAGCTCGTCATGGGCTTCACGGAACTGCACGAGGGCAGCGTGTGGAACACCTACCCGCCGCACACCCACGACCGGCGTACGGAGGTCTACTGCTACTTCGACCTGCCCCCCGGCGGCGCGGTCCTGCACCTCTTCGGCCGGCCCGAGGAGACGCGCCACCTCGTCGTGCGCGAAAAGGACGCCGTCCTCTCCCCGCCCTGGTCCATCCACTCCGGCGTCGGCACCGGAGCCTACCGCTTCGCCTGGGGCATGGGCGGGGAGAACCAGGTGTTTGATGACATGGACAAGGTGGCGGAGAACGGACTCCGGTAGGCTGCAATCGAAGTCAACATCCAACATCGAACATCCAACATCCAACAACCAATGAAGGTGGTTTTCGATCTGGGAGAGCGACTCCTGAACTACGGGGCCGCTATCATCCGCCTCTGTAACCAGGTGCGTCCTTCCCGGGCGGGCCTGCACGTCGCAGATCAACTGCTGCGCGCCGGGACGTCGCCGCTCTTCAACCATGGTGAAGCCGACGCCGCCGAATCGCCGGCCGACTTCGTCCACAAGATGTCGATCGGCATGAAGGAGCTCCGGGAGGCCCGTCGCGCACTCCAACTCATCCGGCACGTCCCGCTGGTCGACAAGCTCGATCCGGTCGACGATCTTCTTTCTGAGACCGAGGAGTTGATCCGGATCTTCTTCACGAGTATCCGCACGGCGAAGTCCAAGGTCCTTCGTGAACCCGGCGCCGATTACGGCACGCCGCCGGATACCGGAGGCTCCGATTGAATCCGTCCTTTCGCTGGCGGTCGATGGCTGCATCGTTGGATGTTGGTTGTTGGATGTTGGATGTTGGATGTTGGATGTTGAAAGGAAACCCATGATTCTGGAGCATTTCTCTCTGATCAGGCGAGTGGCACTGGTCACCGGCGCGGGTCGCGGCCTGGGCCGGGGCATGGCGCTGGCGCTGGCCGAGGCGGGGGCCGACGTGGCGGCGGTGGATGTGATCGACTGCGCCGAGACGGCCGCGCAGATCCGGGCGCTCGGGCGCCGGTGCGAGCCGATCACGGCGGACCTGACCGCGCCGGGCGCGCCGGCGACGACCGTCGAATCCGCCGTCGCAGCGCTCGGCCGCCTCGACATCCTTGTCAACAACGCCGGGATCATCCGCCGGACCGACTTCCTCGACTTCTCGGAGAAGGACTGGGACGATGTGATGAACCTCAACATCCGCGCGGTCTTCCTGCTCAGCCAGGCCGCCGCACGGCAGATGGTGAAACAGGGCGGCGGCGGCAAGATCATCAGCGTCGCGTCCATGCTCTCGTTCCAGGGCGGCATCCGCGTCCCCTCCTACACCGCCTCGAAGAGCGGCGTCATGGGCCTCACGCGCCTGATGGCCTGCGAACTGGGGCCGAAGGGCATCCAGTGCAACGCCATCGCGCCCGGCTACATGGCGACCGACAACACCGCCGCGCTGCGGGCGGACGAGAAGCGCAACGCCGCGATCCTCGAACGCATCCCCGCCGGCCGCTGGGGCACGCCGGACGACCTCAAGGGAACCGTCGTCTTCCTCGCCTCGCGGGCCTCGGACTACGTCAACGGCTACACGATCGCGGTGGACGGCGGATGGCTCGCGCGATGACTGGGCTGCGGGAATCGTCCGGGCGACCCCCACGAGCGTCTTCGTCCAACCCCTGGACATCCTGCTCCGCATCCCATCCAACCCTTGGACGCCGCCCTTGGCTATCGGCGATCGGCCATTGGCTGTTCGCAGCCGCCGCGGCGACGGCCGCGGACTACGCGGTGGTGCTCTCCGAGACGACCGCCCGCGATCCCGGCTGGGCGGCGGTCGCCGCGGCGCTCCAGTCGAAGCACGGCGGGGAGCGGATCACGTGGATCGGCTCGGTCACGAACTCGCTTCCGGCCCTGCGCACGGCATTCCCGCGCCGCGCCTGCTTCGTCACGCGGCCCGGGGAGGCGACACGCGAGTACGTCGCGCAGGTGCACCGACTGACGCGCGCGCTCGACGACGACCCCTGGGGCGACTGCCTGTGGGGCATTCTGACCGGTTTCGACGCCTCCAACGCGCTGGCGATCGCGCGGACCGCGGCCCCGCTGACCATCCGCAAGGGTGCGGGCGGCACCTCCATCCCGCTCGACCGCATGCCGGAGGGGATCTGGTACGATGAAGGCCGCCGGGGCCACGCGGTCGAGAAACGGCGCGGCGGCGAGCCCGCGGACATCGAGGCGCCGGGCGACACGACGAAGGCGCTCGTCGACCTCCTCAACGGCGGCACCGTCGACCTCTTCGTCACCTCGGGCCACGCGACGGAGCGCGACTGGCAGATCGGATACAGCTATCGCAACGGCCAGTTCCGCTCGAAGGCCGGCCGGATGCGCGGGGTGGATACGTTCGGCGGCGAGCACGAGGTCCGCTCGGACAATCCCAAGGTCTACCTGCCGGTCGGCAACTGCCTGATGGGCCACATCGACGGCCCCGACGCGATGGCGCTGGCGTGGATGAACGCGGCGGGCGTGCGCCAGATGATCGGCCACACCGTTCCGACATGGTTCGGCTTCATGGGCTGGGGCGTTCTCGACTACTTCGTGGACCAGCCCGGCCGCTTCACGCTCGCCGAGGCCTTCTTCGCGAACCAGCAGGCGCTGCTCGCCGAGTTGCAGCGGAACCCGGCGTCGAAGGGGCACCGGTTCGACCGCGACGTCGTCGCGTTCTACGGCGACCCCGGCTGGGACGCGCGCATGGCCGACGGTCCCCGCAACTGGGAGCAGTCCCTCGAACGCACCGGCAACCGCTTCACCTTCACGGTCCGCCCCGCCCTCGGCGCCGCCTCCTTCGGCGTCGCCGACGGCAACGGCTCCCAGCGCGGCGGCCGCCCCTTCGTGCATCGGCTGCCCGTCCGCGTCGGGCCTGCGACGGTGATCGAGGGCGCCGATCTCGCGCCCCTCATCGCGGACGATTTCCTGCTGGTCCCCCACCCCGGCGCCTGCGACACGAAGCGCGCGTATCGCATCGTCTTCGATGCCGCCGGGGGATCTCGATGAACGCACAGGCCCTCCGGTGGATCGAAGCGCTCGGTCTCGCACCCCACCCCGAGGGCGGTCACTTCCGCGAGGTGTACCGCAGCGCGGACGTGATCCCCGCCGCCGGTCTCCCGGCCCGCTACGGCGCCGCGCGGTGCGCCGCGACCTCGATCTATTTCCTGCTCGAGGGCCGCGAGCGCTCGCACCTGCACCGGCTGCGATCGGACGAGGTCTGGTACCACCACGCCGGCGGGGTGCTGCGGATCGCCGTGATCCTGCCCGACGGCACCCGGCGCGACGTCCGGCTCGGCTCGGCCCTGTCCTCCGACGCCCGTCCGCAGGCTGTCCTTCCGGCGGGAGCATGGTTCGGCGCGCAACTGGAGTCGGATTCCGACTTCGCGCTGATCGGCTGCGCCGTCGCGCCGGGATTCGACTTCGCCGATTTCGAGCTTGGACGGCGGACCGCGCTCCTCGCCGCCTTCCCGCAGCACCGGGAGTTGATCATGGACCTGACATCGCCCGGAGCCGGGTGACGCCGGATCAGGTCCTGGTGCGGTTTCGGCGGACGCGGTTGCGGGCGTCGACAAAGACCACGCGGGGCTTGAACGCCGCGCACTCGGCGTCCTCCACCGAGGCGAACGCGACGATGATCACCGGGTCGCCCACCGCGCCCAACCGGGCGGCCGCGCCGTTCAGGAGGATCGTCCCGGACCCGCGGGGCGCGGGAATCGCGTACGTGGTCAGCCGCTGGCCGTTGTGGATGTTGAAGACCTGGATCTGCTCGCCCGGGAGGATGTCGGCCGCCTCCATCAGCGCGGCGTCGATGGCGAGGCTGCCCTCGTAATGGAGGTCGGCCCCGGTGATCGTCGCCCGGTGGATCTTCGACTTGAGCATGAACCGCTGCATGGTCCCTCGAATCGTGCCTTTAGCAGCACAGTTTCCCCCGAAATCCAGCAAAAGTCAACGTCCGGGGGGGCGTCCGCCGGGGGCCTCGACCCGGTAGACGTGGGTCTTGGTACGCAGAATGAGCGCCCGGCCGTCGACCGCCGGAGAGGCCATGAACCCTTCGTCGAGCCGGTTCGTGGCGACCGGAACGAACGAGCGGCCCGCCCGGGCGACCGTGGTCTTGCCCTGCTGGCTGCAGAAGTAGAGAAGCCCGTCCGCGAGGACCGGCGACGCGGCGTAGTTGCCCCCGATGCGCTCCTTCCAGACCTCGGCGCCGGTCGCGGCCTCGAAGCACTGGATCCCGCCGTCCTCGCCGGTCAGCACGATCAGGTCGTCGACGACGATCGGCGACGGGATGCGCGGGATGCTCTTCACGGCCTTCCACGCGACATGGCTCGTGGTGACGTCGCCCTTCCCGTCCGGGCGGATCGCCCACAACTCCGACTTGCCCGCGCCGGTGCTGATGAAGACCAATCCGTGGTTGAAGACGGGGCGCGCCGCCGCCGAGTAGTGCGGATAGACGACCTTCCACAGTTCGCGGCCGGTCTCCGCGTCGTAGCCGTAGGCGGCCTTCGCTCCGACGGAGAACATCTGCGGCCGTCCGCCCACGTCCGCGATGAACGGCGTCGAGTAGGCCTTGCGCAGGTCGCCCTCCTTGACCGGAAGTCCGTCCGGCCCGAGATCGTTCCACTCGGCCGTGCGGTCGGTCTTCCAGACCGTGCGGCCGGTCTTCCGGTCGAGCGCGACGACATACTGCACGTCGACGCCGTCCATGGTCAGGATCAGCAGGTCGCGGACCATCACCGGCGACGACCCGGGGCCGCGGTAGTGCCGGCACGGCAGGTCGGTCCGCTGCCAGATCACCGCGCCCGTGTCCGCGTCGAGGCATGCGGTGCCGTAGCTGCCGAAGTGGACGTAGACGCGGCCCGGCTCGATCGCGGGCGACGGCGACGCGTAGCCGTTCATCTCGTTGCCGAGGGGCTCGGGGTTGTCGCTGTGGAAGAGGCGGCCGTTGAAGCGGACCGCCCCCGTCGCGGCGTCGAGACAGACGGCGAAGAAGTCGTGGCCGTCGGCCGTCGCCGTGGTCAGCCATACGCGACCGTCGAGGACGACCGGCGTCGACCAGCCCTTGTGCGGGATCGGCGTCTTCCAGGCGATGTTGTTGGTCTCGCTCCATTCGACCGGGAGAGGCCCCGCGCCCTTCGGCACGTGCCCGTCGCCGGTCGGCCCCCGGAACTCGGGCCACGCCGCCGCCGCGCCCGCCGCCCAGGCCACCGCAACCCCCGCAAGAACGACCGATATCCGGATCATCCGCCTCTCCCATGGTCCGGCGGCCCGCCGCCGGAAAGGACGCAACGATAACCGCCCCGTGCCCCGCCGTCCATGCGGCTTTGCACTTGCCCGCCCCCACGGTTCCATGCAAGCCTTCGCCCGCGTCTCACCCAAAGGACAACCATGCACCGGAACACCGTGACAGCGATCCTGGCCGTCGGACTCCTTCTGCCCCTCGTGGCCGCCCACTCGGGCGGCACGGCCCCCGACGCCGCCACCGCCCAGAAGCGGCTGCTGGAGGGGAACCGGCGCTATGCGCAGTCCCGTCTCTCGCACACCAACCAAACCGCCGTGCGCCGCGGCGCGATCGCCGCCGGGCAGCATCCCTTCGCCGTGGTCGTCGGGTGCGCGGACTCGCGCGTTCCGCCGGAGATCCTGTTCGACCAGGGCCTCGGCGACCTGTTCGTGATCCGGCTCGCCGGGCACGTCGTCAACGACGCCGTCCTTGCCAGCATCGAGTACGCCGTCGAACACCTCGGCATCCGCTACGTGATGGTCCTCGGGCACGAGCGCTGCGGCGCCGTCGAGGCCACCGTGAAGGGCGGCGAGGCCACGGGCCACATCCCCTCGCTGGCCGCGGCAATCCAGCCCGCGGTCCGCGAGGCGGGCGAACGACCCGGCGACGTCGTCGAAAACGCCGTCCTCGCCAACGTCGCGCTGGCGGTCCGGCAGCTCAAGGCCTCCGCGCCGATCCTCAAGGAGCGCGTCGAACGGGGAGATCTGACCATCGCGGGCGCCCGCTACGACCTTGACGACGGGACCGTGGCAATCCTGCCGTAACCACCGCGGACGCGAACGCCCGCACACGGCTCCGGGGGCCGATGCTCTATCCACTGAGCTAAGGGG
>CAYODK010000156.1:0-13640 GCA_964402695.1 uncultured Verrucomicrobiota bacterium | reverse complement strand
GGGCGGCGGGCGGGGCGGGGGGGGGCGGGCGCGGGGGCGGGGGGGTGCTTGCGCCGCGGGCTGCCGCGTTGGGGTGGGGGGGCGGCCGCGGCTCGCCCCGCCGCGGGGCGGGATCCGTGGGGAGGTGGGCTGCTCCGGGAACCCATCGAGCGGCCGGGCCAGCGGCCCGGCCCTACCACGGATTCCACGAGGGTGCGGGGCGGGGTGCCGACCGGTTCGTGCCTACGGGAGGCGGCCGGCGGCTGGCGCCGGAAGCACTCCGCGCACGGCGAGCCACCGCAGGAGCGCGGGCGCCCAAGGGTGGATCGAATCGTCCACCGGGAAGTTCTTCAGCCCCGAGCCGTGCTTGTTTCCAGGGTATACATGGAATTCGAACGGGACCCCGTGGGCGCTGAGGGCTGTCGCGGACGACATCGAGTTCTCGACCTTGACGACCGGATCCTGGTCGAGCGACCACAGGAATGTCGGGGGGGGTGTCCCCGGTCACCTGCCGGTCGTTGCAAAGGGAATCGACCAGGGGGTGATCTCCGGCACGTCCTGCGCCGCCTGCCCCCGCGCGCCGGGGGCGTCGCCCGGCCACGGGCGCAGCGTCTCCGAAGGCCCCTGGGCCGAGGCGGTGCAGAGGACGGTCAGGGCGAGGCAAGCAAAGGCAGGCCGGGCATTCATCGGGTCGGGTTCCTTCCGGGTCTTCCCGGGCGACGCGAGGGACCTAGCGACGCAGGATAAGGTCTTGCTCCGGTGAATCGCTGCCCAGGGTGGGGTCGTAGAGGTAGTCGCGGACGATGAAGGAGTTGGCGGTCACGTCGCCGTAGGAGGTCCACGTCTCGGCATCCACGGAGTCCGTCAGGAAGAGGAAACCGTCGGGCCCCATGGTCCCGCTCAGGAAGCTGGCGACACCGTCCTTGGTCGTGTTGATGATCACCGCGTTGCCGTTCTGCAGGATCCGGGCCCTCAGGGAAACGCTCACGCCGGGGGAAGTGTATTCCCCGGTCCATGAACCCGACAGGTTGATCCCCGCCGTCCCGGGGGTCCCGCCGCCATCGTTGTCATTTCCGTCGTTGCATCCGCCGGCCAGGACCACTGCCGATACCACAACGAGCCAGCTTGCCTTGTACTTCATCGTGTCGCTCATGTCCCGGGAGGGTTGAAGGCCCGGGCAGCCGCCTTTCGCAGGGTTCAGCGTCCTACAGGCCGGCTCCTTTGTCAATCGCGTCACGGCCGGATGAGCCGTCGAAACCCCTGCCTGCTTGACAAGGGGGGGAGGACGTCGGCATGATGGCGCGCATGGGACAGCAACTACGAATTCGCGTGAAGCGCAAGGCGCGCATCCGAAGGCTCAAGAGACTCAAGGCCCGTGCCCGGGCGACCGCTTCGTCATCGAAGGCGAAGTGATCCGGACCGGGCGGCCCCGGCCCCCGGCCGGTTGAACATTCACCGGCGGAGAGGTTTGAGATGATTGTCGTCGCCGATGATGACAGGACACTGACCGCTCTTCTGAACGAACTACTCGTTGCGGAGGGCTACGAGGTCCGGTGCGCCTATGATGGCGGGGAGGCCTATCGGCATCTCCGTGATCCGAAGTGCAAGGGGCTTCTGCTCGACATGCACATGCCGGGGATCAACGGTCCCGAACTGCTGATGCTCATGGAGGCCGAGAGCATCCGCCGCCCCGTCCTTGTGATGACGGCCGATCCTGACTTCGACGAGGCGGAGATGAAGCAGTTTGCCAACGTCCGGCGGCTGTTTCACAAGCCGTTCTATCCCGAGGACATCCTCGCGGCCGTCCGCCAGCACTGTGAGAAGCCCGGGAAGGCCGGGCGCGACTGATCGCCGGCGTCCGGTCCGAACGACGCAGGTCTATCCGTAGGTCTTATGGAATCTCGGCGTTTCGCCGGCGTCCTTGGCCTTGATCTCCTGGCCCTCGCCCGGTGCGGCCTTGTCCGGCGCACTTTTCTCCCGGGCCGGGGCGGCGGCGGGTTGGGGTTCCGCGGGGGCGGCGCCTGCCGCCTCGACGTAGTTCAGCCGTAGCGTCGTGAGAGCCTCGCCGAGCGTCCGGATCTCGTGGGCGCTCAGATTGCCCCGCGTTTTCTCCTCCAGCATGCCCAGGAGGTCGATGGTCCACGCCGCCCCCTCCAGGTCGGCCTCGGCCCGGCCGGTCTGCGGATTGACCAGTTTCCCGAGATGCTGCATGGCGGACGAGGCCAGCATCATGACCAGCTGTTCGAACGGGGAGATCTCGCGGTTCAGATCGGCATGATCGCTCATGGACGGGCCTCCTTGGTCGTCTTTCGGGATGTGCGCCGCCGGGCGGCGGCCGGGAGGAACGGGAACCGGAACGCGGTCTCGAAGTCGTAGCCGCCGGCGAAGTCCTCGGGCCGGTCCTCGTCCGACGCCCCGAGCACGCCCGCGCCGACCAGGTTGAAGACCAGCGAGCCGATGTCCTCGGTCCGACGGACCCCCCAATGGGCGAGCACGCGGAGGGCCAGCGGACCGAACTGCTTCAGGGCCAGCACGCGGAACCCCTCGGCCAGCTCCCTGCCGCTGACGTGACGCGCGGGGCCGGTCGCGGGCTTCTTCAAGGTGCGCAGCGTGTGGTCCAGCGCCTCCCGGAGGAAGAAATACGCGTCGGTCTCGAACCGGGGATCGGTGCCCCGGATCTGTGCGACGGCTTCCTCGAAGCTGATGCCTTGCATGTCGAGGGCAGAATATACGCAATCGGGGTCGCCGGACAACCCCGCCGCTCACACCGTCCATGGCGCCCGCAGCGGGCGGTGGAGCATGCGGGCGGCGGTCTCGTCGCCGACGATGCGTTCGGCGGTGGGGTCCCAGCGGACCGGACGCTTGAGGCGGATGCAGATGTCGCTCAGGTGCGAGATGAGATCGTCGCCGACCGCGACGTCGATCGGACAGATCGTCGGCCGGCGCGAGCGCACGCAGTCGGCGAAGTTGGCGTAGTGGTTCGGACTGTCGTAGAGCCGCAGATCGCCGGCCTTCCACGCCATCCGGAGCCACGCGGGATTGCTGGCGTGGATGCCGCCCCGGTCCACGCTGACCCACCCGCGATCGCCATGGAACGTCGTGCCGTGGCCCTCGAACTTGCGGTAGGCGGACACGGAGGCCTTCGCCGCGTCGGCGTCCATGAAGCGCATCGCGACGCCGTCGGCGTAGCGGCAGCGGACGTCCCACGTCGCCAGCGTGTCGAACAGGCCCTCGGCGGGAACGCCGCCGGCGCCCTCGTACTCGACCGGCACGCTGCGGTCCCCGTCGTGTCCCCACTGCGCGATGTCGACCGGATGCACGCCCCAGCCGGCGATGTAGCCGAGGGCGTAGTCGTAGACGTGGTAGGCGCCCTGGTTCGAGCACCGCACCTCGGTGTAGGGCGCCGCCGGCGCGGGACCGAGCCACAGGTCGAAGTCGAGATCCGCCGGCGGGGGCACGACCTTCAGCTCGCGGTCGTCCGCCGCGACGCGGCGGGTCAGCGCCCCGGGGCCGAGGGCCGGCGCCCAGACGTCCATGTGCTTCAGCGTGCCGATGACGCCGTTCTGCACCAGCTCGCATGCGAAGCGGAAGTTCCGGCCGGATCGCTGCTGCGTGCCGTACTGGAAGACCGTGCCGCGACGCCGGATCTCGTCGCGCAGCGCCCAGTTCCACGTCATCGCGACGCCCAGCGGCTTTTCGATGTACGTGTCCTTGCCCGCCCGCACGGCGTGCAGGCCGACGGGCACGTGCCAGTGGTCGGGCGTCGCGATGACGACCGCGTCGATGTCCGGCCGCGCCAGCAGCTCGCGGAAATCCCGGTACGTGTCGCAGCCCTTCCAGCCGGCCTCGCCGGACCGGGCGGCGTAGCGGTCGTTGACCGTCTTCCGCGCCCGCTCGCGGCGCGAGGCGAAGCAGTCGCACGCCGCGACCGACTGCGCCCCCGCGACGCCGAGGAAGTTGTTGAGCAGTCCCGAGCCCTGGCCGCCGACGCCGATGTGGCCGATCGCGATGCGGTTCGAGGGCGCGGGCGTCGTCGCGTTGCCGAGCACGGACGACGGCACGATCATCGGCGCCACGGCGCCGAACGCGGCGCGGCGCAGGAAGAGACGGCGGGGGATTCGGTTCGTCTTCATTTGCGGGCCTCCGGGGTCGCGGCCGCCGCGGCCGGCGGACCATGGATCTCCAGTTCGCGGATGGCCGGGGATCGTGAGTAGTACCCGGTGATCTTCAGTTCGACGGTCGTCGCGGTGACGGGGTCGAACGGCACGACGAGCACGTTGTCCTCGTAGACGGCATCGGTGACGGCGACCGCCACCCGGCCGTCGCACAGGACCTCGAAGTCCTTCGGCGCGTAATCGTGGTGCCTCCAGCCGGTGATGCGAAGCGCCGAGACCTTCGAGGGCTTCGGCAGCGTGACGCGGTAGCGGTAGAGTGGATGGCCGTCGGCCTCGTCCCAGTAGGTTCCCGGATCGCCGTCGATGCCCGCCGCATCGCCTCCGGCATGGCCGTCCTTCTCGAGGCCGTCCGGGCTGTCCGCCGTCGCGCCGCGCGCGAGGTTGGGCCCGTACACCGCCTTGCTCATCGCCGCGACGGCCCGAAGAGCCAGGCCCTTCTCCCGCGGGTCGGCGGCGCCCTCGGCGATGCGCCGCACGTCCTCCAGCGGCGCCGAGTCCGGCCACTTTGAGAGGACACGAAGCGCGGCGAGGCGGATCTCCACGTCGTCCGCGCCGAGTGATTCGCGGAGGAGGCCGAGGGCCTCGGGCGATCGGGACAGATCCAGCAGGGCGATCAGCCCCGGGCGGGTCTTCGCATCGGCGCCGGACAGCGCCGTGCGCACGGTATCCAGCGGATCCGCGCCGGCGCGAAGGTGGATCTGACGGATCGCTTCCAGCGCCGCGGCCGCCATGGCGGCGTTGGTGTCCGCCAGCCGCGGGAGCAGGGCGGGGACCTCTGTCGGGGCGCCCACCAGGCCGACGGCCTGAAGGAGCGCCGTCGCGCCGGCTCCCGCGCCCTCAGCCCGCTTCAGAAGCAGAGGCGCGGCATTCGAGGTGCGGCTCGCACGCATCGCCAGCGCCTCGGCGACCGGCTTGGCGGCGGCCCCGCCGCGGGCCAGTTCGTCCACGAGCCGGGCGTTCACCCCCGGATCGGTCAGGCGGCGCAGCGCATCGATGATGGCGCGCTGTTCGCGGGCGTCGGCGCCATCCAGGCGCCGGAGCAGCATGTCCATCGCTCCGGCGTCGTCCAGTTCAGCCGCCGCTGCGATCGCCTCGAGCCGAACGAACGGGTCCTCGTGGTCCAGGGCGCGGCGGACCGGCTCGCGGGCCTTGTCCGTTCCGCTGCGGCCCAGCAGGACCACCGCGCGTGTCAGTTGGCGGGGCGGCAGCGAACCGGAGCGAACGGCGAGAAGGTCCACGTGGTCCTTTGGGTCGCCGTCCGCGATGGCCCGCAGGGCGGCGTCCTGCCGCGCGGGGTTGCCGGACCCAAGATCCGCGGCGAGGGTGCCGCGCGACACGGCTGCGGACTTGGGCGCGGGCGGGACGCGGAGAACCTCGCCGCGAATGCGGTCGATGGCGCCGCGCGCCGCCGTGGCCGTCGCCGGGTCCTTCGCCGCCGCCTCGAGGGCGGGCAGTTCCGCGGGGGTTCCGATGAGGCCGAGCATGGCGCACAGGAAGACCTTCGCCTCGCCGGATGCGTCCCCGGCCATCGCCGCGGCCAGCCGCGACGCGAGGGCGGCCCGGTCCGCGGTCTCCGTCGCCCGGGCCACGAGATCCTGCAGGGCCAGCAGGGGGGCCCGGCTGGCGCCGTACGTCCACGCGGCGACCCCGGGCAGCACGGCATCGATCGTCGGGCGGGCCGTCCGCGGCGCGACGGTCACGGTCCCGGAGGCCGCCCACTCGGTGCCGCGCACGAGCAGGTCGATGCACCCGGGGTTCTCCAGCGCCGCGACGTCGTGGCCGAGCATCAGGATGAAGTTGCGGCCCTTGCCGAAGGCGTTGACCGCCGCCACGGGCTGCCACGAGCTGTCGGCTGCCTGCCCTTCCGCGAGGACGGTCGCCTCGGCATCGAGCTTCGTGTCGATCCAGAGCTCGTCGCGCGTGCGGAAGCCGTCCATGCCCTGCGTCACCGGATGCGCGGCGGCGGTGAGGCGGACGGGAAACTCGTGCACCGGTCCGTGGCGGGTGATGCCCGGCTTCCACGCGGCCCCGCCGATCATCCGCTGGTATTCGGGCCAGTCCATGAACGACGATCCGCCGGCATGGACGACCACATGGCCCTTTCCGTTGCGGACGAAATCGAGGATCGCCGTCCGCGCGACCGGGGGCCAGTCCACGGCCGGGGCACCTTTTGCGGCGAACGCGTTCCAGTTGCCCACCAGCACATCGTAGGGCGCCAGCGCCTCCGGGGTCAGCGTCTGCGGCGACCCGGTGACGTCGGCTGCGACGACTCCGGAAGCATCGAGTACGGCCCTCAAGACGGCCGTGGTCGTGCGCCAGTCGTGGTTGTTCTGCCCCGAGAGGATGAGCGCCCGCCGCGGACCGGCGGACGCCGTCACGGCCAGGACCAGGGCCGTGAGCAGAACGGAACGTCCGGTTCTCATGTTCACCTTCCTTCCGGCCGGGGGCGCGATCCCAAGGGCCGCCCGCCCTGTGGGAGCATCATGCCCGAGGCCGGCCGCGCGATCGTTCAGGAACTTCCATTGGTAAATCGCGAACGACCCTGACCGCGCGCGCACGTAGGATCAAGCGCAGAAACCCGGTCCGGCGGCCCGCGGCCGCGCCGGATCGGGTCGGAGGTGTGGCCGCGCGGGAGAGTCGTCATGGCCATCAAGGTCGGGTGTTTCGCCCTGGTCGATCCGTTCTCCGTCCTGGACCACCAGCTCGAGCGGATCAAGTCGTGGGGCTTCTCGTACGCGGACGTCACGGACAACTCCGACGGCGCGCAGCTCGGTGTCGAATTCGGATTCGCGGCCGTGGCGAGCCTCGATGCGAATCCGCACGACCTGAAACGGATGTTCGACCGACACGGGCTG
This sequence comes from uncultured Verrucomicrobiota bacterium, assembly GCA_964402695.1. GTDB lineage: Bacteria > Verrucomicrobiota > Kiritimatiellia > PWTM01 > PWTM01 > VGWF01. The sequence continues at coordinate 6,631 of CAYODK010000156.1, read as the reverse complement.
ACGATCTCGTCCTATTGCGCGCACGCCAACCTGCTCGACCCTTCCGCGCCGTGGCGGTACGGCACGGCGCAGATCATCAAGGCGGTCCGCGCCGCCGCGGCGATCGGCGTCCGGCACGTGATCACGACCGAGGGGGACCCGAAGACGGAGTTCGGCCACAAGCTGACCGAGGCCGAGGCGCTCTTCAGCATCCGCGAGAAGCTCCACGAGCCGCTGCGCGCCGCGGCCGACCACGGCGTGAAGATCCTCCTCGAGCCCCACGGGCGCTACACCGATTCGATGGTGCACATGGAGAAGATCCTCGACCTGTGCGATTCGCCCGCGCTGGGCGTGAACCTCGACACCGGCAACCTCTGGCTCGGCGGCGGCGACCCCGTGGCGATGGTCCGCAGACTCGGCGCGAAGATCGAACATGTCCACTGGAAGGACATGCCGGCAGACATGGAGGCCCAGCGCGGGAAGCTCTTCGGCTGCGGCATGGCCGTCATCCCGCTCGGGACGGGCGTTGTCGACATCCGCGGCGTGTTTGCCGAACTCCAGCGCATCGGGTTCGACGGCTGTACGACCCTTGAAGTCGCGGGCGAGGAGAGCGTCAAGGCGAGCCACGCCTTCCTGAAGTCTCTCGGCGCCGCATGACCAGAACAGATCTTAACCATATGTAGTGGAAGGTGATAGGATATACAAGGACCGGCCCCCGGGCGCGGACCCGCGCGAAAACCCGTCCTGTCTTGTTGGGTTTGTGGCATTTCGGTGGATACTAGGCCGTGGAGACGCGGCCTGACAACACACCGACCGATGCGCTGCTCCGCCACGTCGTGGCCGAGGATGCGGTCGTCCGGGCCTATGTCTACTCGGTCACCCGCGGGCACCGGGAGACGGAGGATGTGATCCAGGAGGTCTGGCGCGTCGCGTGCCAGAAGATCGGCGACTTCGACGACAGCCGGCCGTTCCGCCCCTGGATCCTCGGCATCACGCGCCTGCAACTCCTCAAGTGGCGGCAGGCCCAGGCCCGGTCCCGCGAGGTGCTCGCGCCGGACGTCCTCGACCTGCTCGCCGAAACCGCCGAAACGTGCCGCGAGGAACTGGACCTCCGAGGCCAGTACCTCCGCGAGTGCCTGAAGCGGTTGCCGGAAGGCGGCCGGCGCATCCTGCACCTGAAGTACTTCGACGACCTGAAGATCGCGGACGTCGCCGCGCGGCTCCGCAAGAGCGTCGCCGCCGTCGAAATGGCGCTGGTCCGGCTCCGCCGCATGCTGCGGACATGCGTCGACGCCGCCATGAAGGCCGCGCCCGGGGGGGCCGGATCGTGACGAAGGATCTCCATGCCCGGTTGCAGGCCCACCTCGACGGCACCGCCGGGGCCGGGCCGCTGGCCGATCTCGAGGAGGCCCTGCGACGGGATCCGGCGTTCCGGAAGGAGCTTCTTGTCCTCGCAGGGTTCGATGCGGAGCTTCCGGTGGCCTTGCGCGAGCTTGCACGCGAGAGGTCGGCGGCGCCCGTGCGGGCTGCGACGCCCGGCGGCACCGGGGAGCCGGCCCCCGCGCCGGCCGCCGGCCCCGTTCCGGTCCGTCCCAGGTTCCGGTTGAGTTCCGGCTGGATCCTGTGGCCGGCCGCCGCGGCGGCCGCCGCGGTCGCGGCGTTCAAGATCCTCGCACCCGCGCCGAAGCCGGCGGAGCAGGCGATCGCGCGCGTTGAGACGACGCGTCCGGCCGGGGTTCGTCCCGCCGCCGTTGCGTCTCGGGAGGCCGCGGCACCCCCGGCGACGGCGCCCGCAGCGGCTCCGTTCCGCGTTCATGCGATTCCGGCGGGTCCCGTCGAGAGCGATGCGGCCGCGAAGCCCGCGCCGATGAGCGTGCAGGCCGCTGTGGAGGACGGCGTCGTCGCCGCCCCTCCGATCCGCCGCCCGGCCCTTGCCGCGCGCGCGATGCGGACTCCGCTGGAACTCGAGGAGGGCCCGCAGGCGGCGATGGCGCCGCAGGCCGCAACGGGTGCCGTGCCGCGGATCGTGCGCGCACCGCCCCGGGCGATGGCCATGCGCGCGTCGTTGGACCTCGAGGAGCCGGCGACCGTGCAGGCGGTCCCGATGGCGATGCGGGCGGCGCCGATGGCCGCGCGGATCGAGCAGGCTCGGGAGGCCGGGCCTCCCGACCCCGCCCGGGCGGCCGCAGCCGCGCCCCGCCTCGCGCCGCTGCCGCAGGGGACGGCGGCGGAGTGGCCGGCGCAGCGGGCCGCGCTGAAGGCGAGGTGGCAGCCGCTGCTCGGCACGTTCCCGGATCCGCGTCCGCCGCTGAAGCCGGTCGTGGTCTCGACGGAGACGCTGAGCAACTGCACGCGGCGGCTGGTCAGGTACGAGGTGGAGGAGGGGATCGACGTCGACGGCTACCTCCTCGTGCCGGCGGGCGGGCCCGGGCCGCACCCGGCGATCGTCGTCTTCCATCCGACGACGCCGCTCCATGCGCGCGGCGTGGCCGGCCTGGACGCGGCCTACGCGGCGGAGAAGCAGCACGGGTTGCAGCTTGCCGCCCGCGGCTACGTCGCGTGGTGCCCGCGCAACTTCATCTACACCGACGGGGCGGGCATGTCCGGGAACGTCGCGCGCGTGAAGGCCCGGCATCCGGACTGGTCCGGCATGGGTCGGATGGTGTGGGACGCGATCCGCGCCGCGGACTTCCTCGAGACGCTGCCGGACGTCGACCCGCGCCGCATCGGCTGCCTCGGACACTCGCTCGGCGGCAAGGAGGTCCTTTTCGCGATGGCCTTCGACGAGCGGTACCGCGCGGGCGTGTCCAGCGAGGGCGGCATCGGGTTGACGTTCAGCAACTGGGACGCGCCCTGGTACCTCGGCCCCGCGATTCGCGCCCCCGGCTCCGACCTGGAGAACCACCAGGTTCTCGCGCTGGCCGCACCGCGCGCGTTCCTGCTGATCGGCGGAGAATCGGCCGACGGCGACCGCAGCCGGGCGTTCGTGGATGCCGTGCGGCCGGTCTACGAGCGCCTCGGCGCCGCGGGGAACCTCGAGTGGCTCAACCACCGCCAGGGCCACGCCTACCCGCCCGCGGCGCGAGCCGCCGCGGAGGCGTTCCTCGACCGTCACCTCGGCCGGAACGATCCCTCCGGGAATGGAGCGAAGACTGAATCGAGAGCGGATCGTTCCGGACGAGGAAAGTAAGAAACTCCAAACTCCAAGGAAGTGGGAAGTCGAAAGGACGAAGAAGGGAAGAAGGTTGGACGGTCTGACGGTCCGGAGCGGTCCGTGAAGGGCGGGCGCCTTATGGAAGGCCCCCCGATCTCACGCGAAACCCCTCCGACTTCTCTCCTTGCCTCCTTGGAACTTTCCACTTCCTTGGAGTTTGGAGTTTCCTCACTTCCGGGGCGATGCCCACAGGTCTCCCTGCATCAACGTCAACTGCATCGCTCCGGCTCAGGGCCCTGTCGGCGCGTCCGGCGCCGGCCGGCGGATGATCGACCGGCGCGCCATGCGATCCATCACCGACTCCGCGCAGATCGCGTGGCCGATGGCGTTGGGGTGGTCGTCCCCGCCGCCGACGGTCAGGTGCTGGCGGCGCGCCTGGGGCGTGTTCGTGATGCCGTTGGCCTGGACGTAGGCGTCCGTGTAGGCGCGCAGATCGTAGGCGTCGAACCCGTGCTCCCGCGCGGCCCGGTCCAGCATCGCGGCCTGCTTGGGAGAGGCGACGCCCTTCATGAGGAAGACCGGGATGTTCCGCGGCTTCGTCAGGACGGCGAGACGGTCGAGCGCCCGGCGCACGCCCTCCTCGCCCACCATGTATTCGTAGCCGGCCATCACCGCGCGTCGCTCGTCGCGGTCGAGGTCGGCCATCTGGTTGCCGATCAGCCCGCTCTCGCCGCGGCCGAGGCTCGAGCGGACCAGATCGACGAGATGCGAGCGCGCGAGCGAGAAGGCCGCCTGGGGTTTCTCCATGAAGAGCGGGACCCCCGTGTCGTTGCCGACGAAGCAGACGACGACCGCGTCCGGTCCGAACCGGAGCGCCTTGTGCTCGAATGTGGCGACCTCGATCGCGGTGTTGTAGCCCGGCAGCGCGAAGTTGAGCACCTCGTAGCGCGGGTGGGGCGGGGGGAGTTCGTTGAGGCGGCGCTCGAGGACGGCGGAGAAGACCTCCTCCTGCCCGACGCCCCAGCCGAACGCGACCGAGTCGCCGAGGACCACGATCCGGTAGGTGCCCGGCGGCTTGGCGACGGGGATCTCCGGGCCGCGCATGCCGTGGGAGTTCAGGCTCATCGTCCGCCCGCGGAACGTCCCCTTCAGGTTCGGCTTCGCCTCGTAGACGATGTCCTTGAAGCGGCTGGCCTGCACGAGGCCGGTCATGTTGAAGTCGCCGTTCGCGTCCGCCAGCGTCGCCTTCTGCGACCGCTCCAGCCGCTGCTGCAGGTTGCCGCCTCGCGTGCGGTCGACCGCGTAGACGACGCGCAGCGCGACCTCCACCAGCAGCAGCGGCAGCAGCAGCGCCACCGCGGCCAGCATGACCTTCTTGAGGACGTTCCTCATGGAATCATCACCGCGCCGCCACGCCACGGGAACGGCCCGCCTACTTCGCCGCCTCCGTCTCGGGCAGCACCTCGCCGCCGGCGATCTTGAAGGCGAACGCATGGCGACAGGGCGCCTCGTCGGGCCCGAAGGGCGGCAGGAAGAGCGTCAGCGTCGTGCCGTCGACCTTCGCGACCAGTTCGCCGGGCACGCCGAGCATCGTGACCTTGACGTTGGCGGGGACCTTCACGTCGCGCAGCACGAGCCGCTTGCCGGGCCAGCCGGTCGTGATGGCGTAGAGGGCGTCGGGCTTCTTCGTGAAGAAGACCTGCTTGACCGCCTTGCCGTCCTTCGGGACCTGGCCGACCTGGTCCATCAGGTTGTACTCGACCATGTACTCCCCGAACTTCTGGCCGGGTCGCGTGCCCTCGCTCCACTGGCACTCGCGGCCGGCGTGGCGCGTCCCGTAGATGGCCTCGCCGTTGACCGCGAGCCACTCGCCGATCTCGAGCAGGCGCTGCTCCATGATCGGCGGGATCGTGCCGTCGGCCGCCGGCCCGATGTCGAGCAGCAGGTTGCCGCCGCGGCTGACGAGGTCGGCGAGCACGAGGATGAACTCGCGCGCGGTCTTGTAGTCGTCGATCCGCTCGGCGCGGTTGATGCCGTAGGAGTAGGCCATCCCGCGGCTCTCCTCCCACGGGTGGCTGGCGTCCTTCATGCCGGCGGCGTACTCGGTCGTGTAGTACCCGCCGTGCTTGTGGCGGCAGTCCTTGCCCCAGCGGTCGTTGACGACGACCTGGTCGCGGCAGGGCGATTCGTTGAAGAGCCACGCGAGCAATTCCTCGCTCCGCCAGTCCTTGGAGGGCATGTCCCACTCGCCGTCGGCGAAGATGAGCGCCGGGCTGTAGCGGGTGACGACGTCCTTGAACTGCGGGAAGAAGTGGTCACTGACGTACTTCGCGCGGTCGGTCGTCCACAGCGGGTTGAACCACTCGTAGAGCGAGTAGTAGAAGCCGAACTTCACGCCGCGCTTCTCCACGGCGGCCTTCATCTCGGCCATCAGGTCGCGCTTCGGGCCGATCTCGGCGGCGTTCCACGGCCGGCCCCAGGTGCGGCTCGCCTCGGCGCTGGGCCAGAGGCAGAAGCCCTCGTGGTGCTTGGAGGTCGGCACGATGTACTTCGCGCCGGAGCGGGCGAAGATGTCCGCCCACTGGTCGGCGTTGAAGAGCTCGGCCCGGAACATCGGCGCGAAGTCCTTGTAGTCGAAGCCGGCGCCGTAGTTCCTCTCGTGGAACTGCCACCAGACGTTGGTCGGGTTCTTGTTCGCCATCCGCTGCCAGTACCACTCGGCGTACTGCTTCGGCGCGCCCCAGCCGGGCACGGCGTAGAGTCCCCAGTGGATGAAGATGCCGAACTTGGCGTCGAGGAACCACTCCGGCGTCGCCCGCGCGTCGAGCGACTCCCACTTCGGCTCGTAGCGCTTCGCCTCCGCCGCGCCGGCCGTCGTTCCCCCCGCCGCGATCACCAGCCCCGCCGCCATCGCCGTCCATCGTTTCATGTGCCATTCCCTTCGGCTTGAGCAACCACCATAGCAGTCCGGCGCGCCGTCGGCGAGAACAGCGGAAGCCGGCGTCAGGGCGGGCGCATCGTCCACGCGGAGGGGAGTTTCAAGTTCCAAGTTTCAGCTTTCAAGTTGGAGGGAGTTCGGAGGTGTCAGGTTTCAGGTGTCAGGGAGGAGGAGGGAGTTGCGAGTTCGGCCGTCGGATGCCGTTTCATTCCTCCTCCCCGTTGGCCCCGGGTAGCCGCAGGGCTGCGACCTGCGGCGCCGCGGCGCCCGCGACCGCCCCGGCGCGCCACGTCGTAGCCGTGGCGCGACCACGCAGTCTCCAACCGGCGAGCCCGATACCTTCCGAACCTTGGAACCTCCGGATGCCACACCTTCCGAACCTTGGAACCCGTGGAGCTTCGACCCTGCCGGAGTCCGGGCCGTCCAGGAGGTGGAAGCCGGGGGCGGGGTTCGAACACCGAACGCTGAACATCGAACATCCAACACCGAAGTTCGGACACAGCATCCTGTCACGTCCTAACTTCCGTTTGACACTTATTCATGGTTTTCGGTCCTATGCC
>CAYODK010000155.1:8180-13909 GCA_964402695.1 uncultured Verrucomicrobiota bacterium | reverse complement strand
CCCATCGAAGCGGGGCGGGACGCCCCGTCACTCTACGCACGCCGAAGGCGGCACGTTCACAGAGGGCGCCCGTCCAGGGCGCCCGGAGCCAAGCGTGCTACCGCACGCGCGGAGCGGCACTCGCCGCGTAGAGCCGGGCGCACAGCCCGGCCGCTGGCCGGCGTCCCCGCCGGCCGTCCGGGAGGGCGCGGTCACGCGAAGCGGGAGCGGGTCGGGCACGGGCGCGCCAAGTCCTCGAGGCCCAGCCCGCGCCGGACCCGAAGCGCCCGGTCTGCGGCGGACTCGCCGAGACGGTGTGAACGGAGGAACGAAGCGCGGACGCGACGGAGGAGCGTTGCGCGGAGAGGGGGAGCGAAACGCTGTCGAGTGGAGGACGCCGGCGTTCGGCAAGCGGGCGAGTCTGCGAGCCCGCGCAGCCGTGAGGGTGAACGGCGGCAGGGCCGCCGCGTTCACTCGAAGCTCGCCATGCCGGACTCGCGCAGGCTGAAGAACTCGCTCTGGCCCCGGCCCACGATGACGTGGTCGAGGACGCGGATGCCGAGGATCTTGCCCGCGTCAACGAGCCTGCGAGTGATCGAGAGGTCCTCGGCGCTGGGGGAAGGGTCGCCGGACGGGTGGTTGTGCGACAGGATGACAGCGCTCGCCGAGTCCGCGATGGCGGGGCGGAAGACGATGCCTGGCGAAACGAGGGACGCATCCACGAGCCCCAGCGAGACCAGGTGCCGGTCGATGACCTTGTTCTTGCGGTTCACCGTGACGACCGTGAACGCCTCCTGGGCCAGGTCCGCGGTGTCGGCCAGGAGCCGGCGCACGTCCGCGGGCGTCCGGCAGGCGTCGCCGGTCCCTTCGCGGACGACCGGCAGCGAGAGGTTGAACGAGAACGAGCGGTAGGAGTTCGTCTTCACGGGCAGGACCTTTCGGTTACCGCGCCGGGGCATCCGGCGGGTTTGCCCGTGCCCTGACCGCCGAAAGGCCAAGGTGGATCGGCCGCGAAGCGAAACGGCCAGCGAGGCGTTTCCGTTTCGCCGCGGACGCGCCCGGCCTCCAGCCGCAGCCGCCCAGCCGCGGGAGCGGCGTAGCGGACCGGCGAGGACCGGGCTGGACCTTGCCCGGCGGGTACAATCGGGAAACCCGACGGATGGAAGGCGCCTACCTCAGCCCCGCAGGGATGGAGCGCTTCGGGCTCGTCCCGATGCGCGGCACTTCAGCGCGAGGAACGCGGAGGGCGGCCGTCAGGCCGGATCGCCCGCGCAGGGCCGATCGGCGCGGGAAGCCGAGCGAACAGCGAGCCCGTAGCACTCCGGCCCCGGAGGGGGCGCGCCGAGACGCGCGGCTGCTTCGTCGCATTTGGGATCTGACACTTGGTGGGACTACCTCCGTCGACGACAGTTCATCGGGCATCCTGCCACTGCGACGGCCGATAGCACTGCGCCGCGAGAACTCCATTCAGTAGACTGACAAGCATGAACCCTTAGATGCCCAACCCCTTACGGAGCCGCTTTGCCTGGCGGGAGCCTGCGCGGAGGGCCGTTGGTTAAACGAGCCTCATCAAGAAGCGCATCCAACGTCTGGCTACGTGACGGCCGGGGCCGCTTCTTGAACTTCGCCGCCACACGTTCATCCACGGCAATCGACATTCGCAAAGCCAGTATCTTCCAGACCGCAACGTCCCTCTCGTACTCGATCAGCTCTTCAGGTGACAGGAAGCTCAATTTTCCGCCGGTTACCTCGACAAGGGGATCTTCCGTGCGCTTCTCCAGTTCATCCGTGACTTGCGCAAGCTGGTTCGAGGTCATGCGCGACAAGTCAGCATATGAGATTGTCCTGAAAAGAGTATTGCTCTCTTGTGCGGCAAGAGCAGAGAGCGGAAGGCCACAGCAGACAAGAACGATATACCGTTTCACAGCTCAACCTCCGGCGTAGTGTTCTGGGGTAGGAAGTCTCACTTGTGTGTGCCTGATGTTGCGTACAAGGCAGCCAGACACTGCGCCCACGAGGAACGTGAGCACGGCGGGATCTTGGGCTCGCTCATGACAGGTCTCCTGTTCGTCTCGACCTGCGGTCCAGATCCCGGCATCTGGCAGCCGGGTTCCGAAGCGATAGGCGGAGGCGGAGCGGCATGGTGCGAACCTGATAGCTGCGGCTCCTCATGCGGGCAGCGTACCGGCGCCCCGGGGCCGGTTCAAGATGGAACACCGTCGGCAGGCGCACGCGGACCGGCCACCGTCGGGATTTCCAACTCCCTCCGGATGTCCGCCAAGTTGAACGGGAAACGGACGAGCCCGCAGCACTCCGACCCACGGGCAGACTCACTCCCGCTCAAAGGTGGCTTCCCGGAGGTCCTCGGCGGTATCGGGGTCCTCCTGCACGTCGTCGTTGAGCCAATCGGACAACCGGGTCCCGAAGCTTCGCCGAAATGCGGCGACCAGGTCCCGTTCGCCACGTGCGTACGTGCGGCAACCCTGCCGGACCTTCCGTTCGCATACCGGGCAGTGGTCGAGTTTGTCCGGACACCCGGCCCCGCACCAGCGGCAGTTGGGGATCCGGTCGTACTCCTCCTGATCGTCATGGTCCCGTTGTCGTCTCATGGGGCGGATTCGGGGTCCGGGCGGGTGGGGGGACACACAGGGTCATGTCTGGCGCTTTCCGCCGTCGGGATCTCGAGTCTCTGCCGGATGTCGGCCAGCGTGAACGGGAACCCGATGGCTTCGAGACAGCGGTCGACGGTCGGGGAGTTGAAGAACGTGATGAGGCTCGCCGCGTCGGCCGGGTGGAGGTGGTGGTCGACCTTCCGTAGTTCGGCATCCCGGGCCGTCGTCGGGATTCCGGCCCGGCGCAGGAGCTTCCAGTCCGAGACCGCCTGGGCGACCAGCCGGGTCAGGAAGAGCTTGCAGGTGTCGACTTCCTTGGGTGTTTTCATGGTGTGGGCGCGGCGGCTGCCCAGGTCAGGATCCCGAGCGCGTCGGCCGTCGCGAGGGTGACCGTCAGGTGCGGGTATCTCCGGGCCATCAACTCACGGATCGCCCGCTTGCGGTCCGCTTTCTCCCGCGGCAGCGCCCCGAGACTCTTCATCCACGTCTGCGGCGCGACCTGCCGGACCGGGATCCCCAGGGTGTAGAGCGCCGCCTCCAGGTGCCCGCAGTGCCGTGCGAACGTGCAGGACGCCGGCCCGGAGTTCCCCGGCATGTAGCCGCCGACGCGCTCCATGATGGCCGTGAGTCCCGGCAGGGCGGCCCTGAGTTCCCGGAGTGCGTCGATCTGGGCGGTCATACCCTCGGGCAGGGCCGCGGCGTGGACGATGCCCTCCGCGTCGCGCCACGCGTAGCCGCCGGAAGCGCCGGGGTCGATGGCGAGGATCGGGTTCATGACGCCCTCCCGGTGGCGGGGCGAATGTCAGCAGAAGTTTGGGCGTTTTGAGGGGGGCCGCTGTCCTCTATCGCGTTTTGCGAAACCGCCAAAATCGGCCCCTTGTTTCCGCGGAAACTCGGGGCGTTTTTCGGAACTTCTGCTGACATGCCTACCGTCGAATCGCGGCGGCGGGACTGGGCGGTCCGGTTCGACGCTTTCCGCCGGGTCCCGGCGCACCGGGGGCAGTACTGCCGGCCCTTCTGCATCGGGCGGCCGCAGTCGGGGCACGGGCGCGCCTTCGGCGCCTTCTGGTTCGTGATCTGCCGGTACTCGGCCACCGCCTCCTGGAGCGCCGCCGCCCGGCGGGGATCTCCGGCCATGTCGGCCATGGGGGCGACGCACTCCTCGAAGTACGGGCAGCGCCTGGCCTCGGCCACGAGGCACCGCGGCCGGGGCGTACCGCGCCGGATGGAGAGGTCTTCCTCGATCATGACGCCGAGGCACGAGCCGTCGGGCTGGTGGTTGGCGCACTCGTCACGGATGAGCTGCATGGGGGTCATGGGCGGGACCTTTCGGGGTAGGGGTTGCGCGCGGGGTTTAGAGCCGCCGAAGACAGGAGCAACGGGTAGGGGGCCCGGCCGGTGAGTTTAGAGATAGAGCCGCCGCCGCTTAAGAAGCGCGGCGGCCGCTCTAAACTCTTAGACACGCTAGAGACGCGGAAAGGCGTTTTGGCGGGTCTAGCGGTTCTACTGCGGGGAGGCGGCATTTATCACCTTCTCGATCTGTGCGGCGGTGCCGATCCAGACGTCGTGCACCCCGTGCGCACGGATGTCGTGTTTGACGAGGTACTTGTCCTTGCACAGGCGGGCGCGGAGTTCGCGAGTGCGCTCCCGCGTTTCGGCCATCGGGGCGATGAGGGCGTCGAATATGCCGACCTCAAGCGGCCCGTCCTTGACGAGAGCCATGGCCTTCTCGAAGAGCGTGTCGACCTCGGGGCGCTCCTTCTTCTTCCCCGGCTGGCGTAGGTTCTCCGGGTCGAGCGAGGCGTCCCGGACCATGCGCGGGTAGCGCCAGCGGATCGCGAACCCGCCGGGGGGCGGGAAGTTACGGAGGATCATGTCGACCGTGAAGCAGTCCTCCTCCTCGTGCGGGGTCACGGTGATGATCGAGTCCGGGTCGCGGGCGAAGACGCCGGATCCGCTGATGCGGTCGATGGCCTGCTTGGCGGCGGCATTGCCCTTCGCGAAGTGGGCGCCGAAGGCGACCGCGGCCCCGGTCTGGACCGCGACGGCCTCGATCTCGTTGCAGACCTGGCCGACGTCGCCGGCCGCGTTCTCGTCCCGGCCTTGGAGCGTCTTGTAGATCGGGTCGGGCACGATCAGGTCGTATCCCTCGCCTTCGATGCGCCGGAGAAGCTCCGGGAGGAGGAGAGTCAGCGGGGCCGAGTGACCGCGGAGGTTCCACAGGTGCAGGGCCTCGGGCACGTCGACCCCGCGGTCCTTCGCGATGTCGTGAAGGCGTTTCTGGATGCCGAAGTCTTGCAGTTCGAAGTTTACGTACAGCACGCGCCCCGGCGTCGTGCTGAACCCGAGCCAGTCGCCACCGGTCGCGACGGCGATCCCCAGGTCGAGAAGCGTCCAGGTCTTGAAGGACTTGGACGGACCGCCGTAGATGCCCTTGGATCCCTTGTGCAGGACGCCGCGGACCAGCTCCGGGGGCGGCGGGATGGGCTTCGCCGCGAAGTCCCTGGCCGAGACGATGTCGGGGAGGTCGGAGATGCCGGCCTCCTTCATCGCGCGATCGAGCCGGAGATCCTTCGCCTCGTTGTTCCAGTCATGCGGCATGCTCGACCTCCCAGTAGAAGACTTCCTGACGGGCGCCGGTGTCGCGCAGGCCGCCGGGCATGCGCACGAGCTTGCAGAGATCCCAGAGCGTGGTGTCGCAACCGAGGAGTGCCCCGCGGCGGAAGAGATAGAGCTTCTGTCTCGGCGCGAGCGCCGACACGTTGAACCAGCCGTGGATCGACTTCCCGCCGCTGAACACGGCGAGCGCCAGCGGCGCGCCGCGGGTGTGCAGGGACGAGAGGAGCCGGGTCTGGTCCTCGATGGTGTCGCCGGTGTCGAACTCGACGACGATGTAGCGGCGCTGGGACGGCAGGCATGCGTTCTGGAGGCAGCGGGGCGAGACCTTGCCCTCCAGCGTCAGGCCGGTCGGGGCGCGCATGGGGTTCGCGACGACGAAGGGGACCGTGGGCGCCAGCGGCAGCGCTTGGTCCCTCGGGACGGTGAGGAAGCGGTGCGCGGCGAGGCCGACGCACACGAGGTCGGACGGACCGAACAGGACGGGCAGGATTCCCGCGGCGTCGAGGCCCGCCGGAGCGG
>CAYODK010000155.1:0-8170 GCA_964402695.1 uncultured Verrucomicrobiota bacterium | reverse complement strand
AACTGGCGCAGGAAACGCCGCCGCGCAGCGGACGCCAGCCCGCCGGAGCGGGGCCGAAGAGCGGCCGTGCCTTCAGCGCCTCCGCGCGGGCCTCCTCGCTGCGGTCCGGCATCCAGATCCCCGGCGAAGGGGCGGCCTTGCCGCCGGCGATCCGGGCGACGGCCCGGGAGATGTCCGTGAGCCGGTCCGTCCAGCCGTCGGCCTTCGCGTTGGCGACCATGAAGCGCTCGACCTCTTCGGGGTCGGCGCCCTGGCGGATCAGGCCGGCGGCGATTCGGAAGAGCCAGTGGTGCCGCCCGCCGCCCGGCGCGGGCGGGTTGGCGAGGAGACGGGCGAGCCGCTGGGAGTATGGGTAGAGGGCGCTCATTTGCCGTACCTCCGTGCGACGGCCGTCTCGACCTGGAGCGGCAAGGCGGCCGCGTCCGGCCACGGCGGCGGGGTCTGCATGATCCGCTGGATCTCGGCCGCCGCGTCCCGTGCGCCGGCCTCCGGGACTTCGAACACGAGCTCGTCGTGGACCGACAGGACGGGGATGCAGCCGGCATCGACGCATCGGATCCATGCGGCGGCGAGGATGTCCCGCGCCGTCGCCTGCACCGCGTTCTCCGCCAGCAGGCCGGGGTGAAGCCGGATGCGCTCCCCGCCCTTCACTTGGGCGCACTCCATCTCCCCGTCGCAGACAGGCTCCCAGTAGTGCAACGGCCGCCCCGAGGGCAGGCCGTGCCGGTAGTAAGGCTTCCCGGCCCGGCGCTGGAACGCCTCGGCGAGCGCCTGCCAGTAGTCCGTGATGCGGGGGTTGGTGCGGCGGAACGTGGAGACGTGGCGCTTGCAGTCTTCGAACGATAGATCGAGTCCGGCCAGCGCCTTGGCGGCGGACACGAACTTCCGGGCGCCCATGCCGAACCCGAGCCCGAGCGTCATGCCCTTGGCGAGCTGGCGGAGGCCGGGGTCGACCGCCTTGAGCGGCCGGGGGTCGGCGTAGCCGAGCATCTTCCGCGCGGCCGCCTCGTAGAGGTCCATGCCGCCGCGGAGCTGCTCAAGGAACTCGCGGTCGCCCGCGAGCCAGAGCAGGACGCGCGCCTCGATCTGCGCGTAGTCCGCGATGACGAAGACATGGCCGGGCTCCGGGACGATCAGGCCGCGGAGGTTGACCCCGGCCCCGTCCTGCCGGTTGAAGTTCTGGACGTTGAGGCCGCCGCTGCCGGACCAGCGGCCGGTGGGGACCGCGCCGAAGTAGCGGAGGTCGTAGACCATCCGCCCGGTGGCGGGGTCGATGCGGTCGAGCATGGAATCGACCACGGCGCGGGTGCGGTTCGCCCGTCGCCACGCCTGCACGTTCCGGACCCAGCGCGCGGCGTCGTGGCCGTTGTAGATCCGGCACCATTGCTCGACGGCGGGATCGCCGGTCCGCGTGCCCGGCGGACGGGCAACGCCGGCCGCCGCACACGCGGCGTCGAGAGCGGGTTTGGACGCGATCGGGCGGAACGGGGTGGACGCTTCCAGACTGGCGACGACGGCGGCGAGGTCCGCGCCGGCCGCGCGTGCCGCCGTCACGTCGATGCGCACGCCGTAGTCGCCCATGGCGTGCGTGAGTTCCAGGAGTCGGCGCTCGGACTCCGGCCAGTGCGGGCCGACGCGCTCCCAGATCCGCCAGGCCCAGTACGAATCGCCCGCGGCGTAGCCGGCCGTGTCATCGAAGAGATCGGGCTGCGCGCCGGCCATCCGGTCCCGGACGCTCTTGTCGATCGCAACGCCGAAGAGCTCGCGCACCGCCCCCGCGAGATCCCGCGGCAGGCCGAGATAGGCGCAGGCCGCCGCGGTGTCGAGCCAGCCGGCGGGCTCCACATCGGGCGGACAGATGCCCAGCTCGCGCGCCCGCTCGAAGACGGCCCGGTCGAAGCCGGCGTTGTGCGCGACGATCTGCCGGCCGTGCAGGGCCCTCCAGTCGAAGGCGCCGGCCGCCGCCACCTGCCGGAAGTCCGGCGAGTGGGCCGCGCACAGCAGCAGCCGGAAGCGCGGGTCGTGGCAGTAGCGCCAGGGCCCCAGCGCCTTCACGCTGTACTGGCCGTCGTAGGACGTTTCGAAGTCCAACGCGATCACACGTGCCTCAAGGCTGGCGCGGGTCGTACTGCTTCAGGTGCCGCCACAACGCGCACGCGTTGCGGAACGCTTCGTAGAGGCCGGGCAGGTCCTCGTGCTTGCAGACCTCCATCCGGCCGGGTTCGGTCGTCGAGATGTAGACGTTCGCGGCCAACACGCGCGGGAGCGCCTCCGCGCCGTAGAACGCCGCGGCGTAGGCCGCGAGTTGCATGCCCTGTCCGTCGTAGGGCGTCACGCGCTCGCCGACCTTCGTCTTGCGGGTCTTGTAGTCGAGGATCCCGATCCCGCGCTTGCCGAAGCGGAAGAACACGTCGGCCCGGCCGGCGTAGCCCTCGGCGGGATTGACGACGAGCGTCTCGCGCTCGGCGACCTCGATGCCCGTGGCCGACATCCAGTCGAGGACCGGCTGAACGTGGACGCGGCAGTCTTCGGGGACCGGATCCCCGGCCATCGCCGCATCGAGTGCGGCGTGGATGGCGCTGCCCTTTTCGGCGGCGTCCTCGACCTGCTGGAAGGCCGAATCGTAGACGCGCTGGACCCAGTACGCCTCGGACTCCGCGTCCTGGCGTGGGTTCTTTCCGGCGGCGAGGATGCCCTGCGTCACCTTCCACTTCTCGAGCTGCGGTTTGCCGATGATGGAGAGGATCGTCGTCACGGACGGCACGAGCCCGAGGCGCCGGGCGTCCGTGATGGTGGTCGGCCGCTCGCCCGCACCGCCGGCCTTCGGCTGCGCGTGGGCGGGCTGGCCCTCCCGCGTGTACCAGTGACTCGCGGGGGTCTGCCTGCCTTTCGTCAGAATCGCCATGGTCGTCTCCTCCGCGCGTGGGTCGGATGCGCGCCCCCCGGTGGGTCGGAGGTCAGAAGGGCAAAATGTCGTCCGCGTCCTCGACGGGCGCCGGCGCCGGACGCGGGGGCGGCGTCCGAGGCTACCAAGCCGCCGGAGGCGGCGCGTCCAAGGGTAGGACGGGCGCCGGCGCGGGACCGGCGAAGCCCTCGGGCACCGGGCTGATCGTCACGATGTCGGAGTACATCACGCCCGGGTACTTCCGGCTCGGCGTGTGATCGATCGTGATCAGGGCCTTGCTGCCCTTGAGCGTGCAGTAGTCCCAGCCGTACTGCGGCGCGCGGCCCATCCAGGACTTGAGGAACGCGAAGAGATTCGAGTTGTCCTTCGCGGAGATCCTCATGGACTTGCTCGCGATCTTGAACGGTGTGCCGTTGCGGTCGCGGAAGCCGAAGAGGAAGGCGGTCAGGTCGACCTTCTCCATCTCGGACGGGTTCTCAAACTTCGGCCGCTGGACGCCGAACATGTCCTTCACGTCGATGCACGTGGCCACATAGGTCCCGCGGGGCGGGGTCGCGTCGCCGGTGTCGAAGACGCGGGTCTGGGTCGGTTCCTTCAGGATCGCCATGGTCAGGCTCCTTTTCGGTCGGGGTCGGTTCTCGGCTTCGGCTCTCCCGCATCGCCACACGGCGGCGGGACGTGGGGCGCGGGGCCGGCGGTCTCGCCGTACTCCGCGAAGAGGTCGTGGGCGGCCGTCTCGTCGCCCTCGGCGGCGAGGGCGCGGAGCGCAGCGCGGCGCGTGTCGCGGGGATTGCTCATCGGGCGGAGTCCGTGGCGCTGCCTGCGCGTTTGTGCTGCCGCCGCTCCGCCTGGCATTCGCGCAGGCGTTCCTGGAAGGCGGGCGAGTCCATGTAGGACTCGACCTCGCTCATGCGGTATCGCGGCCGGGCGCCGATCCGTCGGCACGGCACACGCCAGCGCCAGACGGTGGCCGGGTGCAGATTGAGCACGCGGGAAAGACCCTTCAGGGTGAGCAGCGGCTCCGGGCGCGGGACCGGCGGTTCCGGGACATCGCCCCGGAGGATCCGGAGCGCGGCCCGCTTTCGGGCGTCGTCTGCGGTCAGGAGCGCTTGCAGGATCTCGTTCGTCAGACTGGCCGTGTTGCTCATTGCGTCACCCGCTTGCCTTTCCAACCCTAGGGGGAGATGTCACACCGTGACGCCCAGGGCGTGACATGTGTGAAACAGCTAACCGGCTTGAAGGAAGCCGATTGCGCCGATCAGGCGTGACACCGCAAAATCGGTGCGTGTCACATCACGGGGGGGGTGTGACACGGATTTCACGGGGCGTGTCACGGGGCGTGACACGGGCTTTTGGGGCGGGCGGGTGGCGAGGATCAGCGGAGGTCGGAGGCCGCGTCACGGCCGCCGATCGAAGCAGGGCTGGCGCCCTTGTTGTTCCGCGACCGCGCCGCGGCGATGAGCCGCTTCAGCGGGGGGTGCTTCTGCTCCAGGGCCCGCTGACGGCGGCGGACTGACTCGTAGGAGCACCCCAGCATCCGGCCGATCTCGGCATAGGAGAGCGGAATCCGCTTGTCGGGGTGCTTGTAGGAGATGAGGTAGTTCGCGAGTTCGCGCTCGGCCGGCTTCATCTGATCGAGAAGCGAGCCCGCCGACAGGAGAAGGCCGGACTGCAGCATGCGCGCGGCGACGATCTGCGGCGCGGGGACGGCGAGAAGGCGGGTGGGGGGCATGACGGCCGGCGGCGGGGACATCGCGGAGACGGCAGGCGCCGGCACAGACGGCAAGTCGAAGCTGAGGCTCTCCGGGTCGACCGGGTACTCCGGAAGATCCCAACCCGCCTGGATGAGCGGGAAGGCATCGTCCTTCTCCGGTGCGATGAGAAGCGCCTCGCCCTCGTCCTCCACCGTCACCGGCACGTCGATGGGATCCGGCATGGCGGCCCCGCCGACCCAGTGGTGAAGCTCATGGCCGCTGGCGCGGCCGTCGAGTGTCTTGCGCGTCGCGATGATGGCGATGGTTCGCTCGTACCAGCGCGACGTGCCTTCGATGAGCGCGAGCAGGTCGCGGCGGTTGGCCTCGATTTCCTCGCGCGGCAGGAGCGATGGACCGTATCCGAGAGGGGAGACGCCTTCGCATTCCGGCCACTGCTCCAGGCCGTGGTTTAGCAGGTACTCCTTCACGCGGTAGCGCAGGTGTTCGTAGTAGATCGCCGCGAACTCGATCCGGTGTTTGATGATCGCGGCCAGCAGAAGGCGCTTGTAGCCGGGGTTCAGCGGATGGAGCGCGCGGCGCGCGGCCTCGCGGCAACAGAAGAGGACGCACTCGGCGAAGAAGAAGGACGCCTCGGCGAAACACAGGACGCGGTAGAGGTGCTTCGCCAGGTGCCAGGGGAAGTGTGCCGCCGTGGGCGCGAGCGCGGCCCACCGGCCGATCCGCCGTCGAATGTCGAGCGGGGATCCGTTCTCGGGGAACGGAAACCCGAGTCCTGCGCGAAACACTGCCGACCGCATCCGCCACCACCCCAAGCGCCCCTTGTGCGCCCCTGCGGTGGGCCGGCCCCGGATGATCCGGAGCACACCCCGCCCGTCGCGGCTGCGGGAAACGAGCCGGCGCTCTCACGCCCCTCGGGGCCTCGCGCGACGCACCGGCCTCCTGGTGCGTCCGTCCGGCCTCGCCCGGATGACCTAGCAAGCGGTGGGTCTCAGCCCTGATTCGCCTGCTCTTTGGTGTGTTTCATGGGTCTCGGGCTACTGGTCAAGTTGGCGTTCATGCCCCTATCGATCTCGAAATCCTGCCCCCGCGGCTGTCACCGCACGATCGGAGGCTATCACGGATGCGGGGGGCGTCAATGGGTGAGATTCGCGACGAAATCACTAGCCCCTTGTCAGAAATGGGTTGCGGACCGAAAATCCTGCGCGAACAGGAATCAACGTCGCAAGGCGTCCAGCGGCGCCCACTTGCCCGGCGCCTGGTCGTATTCCCAGAAAGTCCAGCCAATACAGGATTTGCGTTGGCACGCCGCCGCGGTCGCCAGCGAAGGCGACGAGTAGCCATGGTACAGCCATCCGGACTCCTGATCCGTGTACTTGGTTGAGAATCTCCACGGGTTCGTTGACGCCCGCGGACCAGCGCTCCGGAGGGTGTCTCCGAAGGGATCATAGCCATGCCCGCGCTCGGAACCTGTACTCGATGACGTTGGGCAATGCGCATTCACCGGGATGTCAGAGTTCCCAAGATGGGACTGCAATCTACGGGCCGGAATCCTTGTGATCGAGGCGAAGGGGGCCTGCAACAATGTCGTCCGACGTCGACCTGCTATCGGCTGCGCCGTTCTCGCCAAGTGATCGGACTGTCAGTACGGGTGGGCTCCCGGTAACCGTAATATGGAGAAGTCGTCCCCAGCCGTCCAATGGGCGCCCGGCCGGAAGTCCAATGAGATAGACTTTGCCGCGTGGGTCGGGATTCGAGAGCGCTACAGTATTTGTCTCCAGTACGCCATCCTCATGATAGCGGTCAGCGATTGCACGAGCCACAGCTTTTACGATCAACTCTGTCTGAGCGTGGGGTGCACGAGATCGGTGGTTGCAAGCTGACCAAGGGACAACCATCGCTAGGACGATCGCGACTTGCGCAAGGCACTCAGCCCAAGAGCGTAGCGCGAGGGAGGATCGACCGGCCGCCGGAAGCTCCCGCGCCCCGCCCCAGTGATGTATGCCCCACGTCATAGTTCATGCCCTCGACACCGTCACCAAGGTCCTGACACGCCGTCGCCCCATGTGTTACGGAAGACCGTGCCACCGACCTATGCGACATCAAGGCCCCAGCCTCGGGCGATGAGTTCGCTAGGCGCCAGGCTCCTCTTGGTGTGTCATGGACTCCCGCTTTGCGGTGAACACTCTGCCGCGCTCCCGGTGGCCTGCGCATAGCGGGCGATCAAGCTCAGATGTTCATCTCGGTCGACCCATCGCATGTTGTACGCGGAGAAGGCGACGACGCCACCGTGATAGCGCCGATAATTGTTCGTACGCTCAATCAGAAGTGGGGTGGCAGAGTCGCGGCGCAGATTAGCGGGCCCCGGCGTGTACCAGTATCGACTTGTCAGGGAAGCAGGACTATCCACTCCGCTCTCTCTCCGTCGTTCTGCGAACAGACTGCCGAGAGATGGTGGGAACTGTCCATCGGCCGCAGAGGCTGTGTGATCACGAAGGAGCTCCATGAGGCCCACCATCTCGCTGTACGCTCGTCTCCTTGCCAGTGTGTCGTGTCGGCCAGAGATGGCGGGGACAAGCAAACGCAGGATGATACCCATCACGAACATTGCGAGTAACGTTAGAAATACAACACGAACGCTGGAGGCTTTGGAGCACATACCTACTTCCATACGTACAGATGCGATCCACCAACGTCTAGCTCTAGCTGGTCGTGTGTATAGAAGTCAACGCCAGCCAGGTCAAGATCGAAGAACAGTGGTCGGAGATCCGGGTGAGCACGTCGCGCGCATATCCGTAGTACAGCCATCCCGACTCCTGATCCGTGTACTTGGTTGAGAACCTCCACGGGTTCCCGGAGGCCCTCGGACCCGTGCTTCGGAGCGTGTCTCCGAAGGGATCATGCTCGATGTCGCTTGCCAACAATCGACTCATTGGATACCAGTGAAACTGGTTACGCGCCTCGCGCATCTTTGTCTGTCAAGGGATCCTGCCTTGCGATGAACACTCTGCCGCGCCCCCGGTGGCCTGCGCATAACGGGCGATCAAGCTAAGATGTTCATCTCGGTCGACCCATCGCATGTTGTACGCGGAGAAGGCGACGACGCCACCGTAGTAGCGCCGATAATTGTTCGTTCGCTCAATCAGAAGTGGGGTGGCAGAGTCGCGGCGCTGATTAGCCGGCCCCGGCGTGTACCAGTATCGATTTGTCAGAGAGGCAGGACCCTCCACTCCGCTCTCTCTCCCTCGTTCCGCGAACAGACTGCCGAGCGACGGTGGAAACTGTCCATCGGCGGCAGAGGCGCTGTAGTCACGAAGGAGTTGTAAAAGGCCAACCATCTCGCTGTACGCGCGTCTCCTTGCCAGGGTGTCGTGTCGGCCCGTGATGGCGGGTACAAGCAAACGCAGAATGATACCAATCACAAACATGGCGAGAATGGTCAGAAAGGCAACACGAACGCTGGACGTTGTAGCGTACATACCTACTTCCACTCGCACAGATGGGATCCGCCAACGTCTCGCTCTCGCTGGTCGTGTGTATAGAAGTCAACGCC
>CAYODK010000154.1:0-14030 GCA_964402695.1 uncultured Verrucomicrobiota bacterium | reverse complement strand
GGCGTTCCGGTGGACGGCCGCGGGCGGCATGCTCGGGCTCGGCGATCTTCCCGGGGGCGCGTACTGGAGCGAAGCCCATGGTGTGTCGCCCGATGGGGGAACGGTCGTCGGCACAAGCTGGCTGGACGGCATCGCCTTCCGATGGACGGCGGAGACCGGGATGTCGTCGCTGGGAACGATGTCGAACGGCTCGCCCAGGGTCGCCTACTCGGCCTCGGAGAGCGGCGAAGTCATCGTCGGCACCGCCCGTGTGGGCGGAATCTCCCAGGCATTCCTGTGGACCGAGGCGGACGGAACCCGGTTGCTGCAGGACGTGCTGGCCTCGCAAGGGGTCGACCTCGCGGCCTCCGGATGGACCCGCCTGATCGAGGCCCGCGGCGTTTCGGCCGACGGGCTGACCATCGCCGGTCTCGGCACCCGTACGGGATCCGACCTGGAGGCCTTCGTCGTTCACCTGAACGCAATCCCTGAACCGGGGACGGCCGTGCTGTTTGG
Organism: uncultured Verrucomicrobiota bacterium; assembly: GCA_964402695.1. Taxonomy (GTDB): domain Bacteria; phylum Verrucomicrobiota; class Kiritimatiellia; order PWTM01; family PWTM01; genus VGWF01. The sequence continues at coordinate 13,535 of CAYODK010000154.1, read as the reverse complement.
CCTGGGGTGCGCCGCGCTGCTTCTCCGCCGGCGCCCGAGGCACGCGCCACCGCCGTAGGAATCGGAAACCGGGGTTCAGCCTGCCGCCGGTTTCGCCAGCGCCCGCGCGACGGTGTCCAGGAGCTCGACGATCGAGAACGGCTTCTGGAGGAAGGGCATCCCCCGGTCGCGGATGTCCGGCCAGCGGGCGCGGTCATCGGCGTAGCCGCTCATGAGGACCACGGGCAGCGACGGCCGGGCCTCGCGGAAAGCCATCGCCAGTTCGACCCCATTGCCGTCGGGAAGGACCACGTCCGAGATCACGAGGGCGAATGCGGGCTCCTCTCCGAACATCCGCCGAGCGTCGGCGGCGTCGCCCGCCTCGACCACCTGGTAGCCGTGTTCGCGGAGGACCCGGGCGGCGATCAGCCGCGGGCCGGGCTCGTCCTCGACGAGCAGGAGGCGTTCGCCGCGGCCGCGGGGCATCGACCCGGCCGGGGCCGGCGGGGCCGGCGCCTCCGGGGACGGGTCGACGGCGGGCAGGAACACCTTGAACTCCGTGCCCTGGCCGGGCTCGGTATACACGTGGATCCACCCCTCGTGCTGCTTCACGATTCCGTGGATCACGGCGAGCCCCAGCCCCGTGCCCTTGCCGGCCTCCTTGGTGGTGAAGAACGGTTCGAACAGGTGCGACACGGTCTCGGGCGACATGCCGGATCCGGTGTCGCAGACCGAGAGGCACACGAAACGGCCCTGCCGCACGTCCGCCCCCGGCTGCTCGTCCGCCGCCGAGAACTCCCGGTGCGACGTGGCGATGAGGAGGCGGCCGCCCGCCGGCATCGCATCGCGCGCATTCACGACGAGGTTGAGGAGGACCTGCTGGATCTGGCCGGGGTCGGCCTTCACCCTCGCGGGGCCCGTCGCAAGACGCAGATCGAGCCGGATGTCCTCGCCCAGGGTCCGCCCCAGCAGGAGTTGCTGCTCGCCGATCAGCCCGTTGAGATCGAGGACGGCCGGCTGGATGAGCTGGCGCCGGCTGAACGCCAGGAGCTGGGCGGTCAGCCGCCGGGCGTTGTCGGCCGCCCGCTGGATCTGCAGGATGTCCTCGCGCTCCGGATCCCCCGGCGCCCGTTGCAGCAGCAGAAGCTCGCAGAATCCCAGGATGGTCTGCAGGTTGTTGTTGAAATCGTGGGCGACACCGCCGGCCAGCCGGCCGACGCTCTCCATCTTCTGCGACTGGCGGAGCTGCGCCTCCAGCAGCCGTTCCTGGGTCACATCCCGCTTCTCGGCGACGAAATTAACGATCCGGCCGGCGCCGTCGACGACCGGCGAGATCGTCGCGTCCTCCTCGTACAGCGTGCCGTCCTTCCGGCGGTTGACGAAGTGGCCCGACCACGTCCGGCCGGACCGGACCGTGGCCCAGAGGTCCGCGTACACCGCGGGGTCCTGCCGCCCGCTCTTGAGGATGGACGGCGTCCGGCCGAGGACCTCCTCGCGCCGGTAGCCCGTCGTGCGCTCGAACGCGGGGTTCACGTACTCGATCCGGCCTTCGGGATCGGTGATGACCGTGACCTCCGCGGACTGCTCCACGGCGGTGGCGAGCCTGGCCTGGTCGCGCTCGATCCGCCGGATGTCGGTGATGTCGAGATTCGTGCCCACCGCCCGCCGCGGGACGCCGGCGGCGTCCCTCTCCACGGTGCCGTGGGCGCGGATCCAGCGAACCGATCCATCCGTGCGGATGATCCGGAATTCGAAGGCCACCTGCGTCTGCGTCGCCATGGCGACCTCGCCCTCGTGTCGGATCCGGTCGCGATCCTCCGGATGGATGAGCGCCACCCAGGCATCCACCGTCACCGCCGCGGCGGCGGGCCAGCCGTAGACCTCGCGCATGCGATCGTCCCAGAAGAGGTCCAGGCTCGGGAGGTTGAGCTCCCAGATGCCGATCCCCGACGAGCGGGCGGCCAGCAGCAACCGGTCGGTTAGGCGCCGCACGGCCTCCTCGGCGGCCGTGCGTTCCGTGATGTCGAGGGCGATGCCGATGGCGCCCTCCACGGCGCCGCCGGACCCGCGAAGGGGGCGCAGGTGGCTGTCGAACCGCCGGCCGCGGAGTTCGAGCTGGTAATCGAGGCACTCCCCCGCCAGGACGCGACGGTGCCGCTCCAGGGTGTCGGGGCCGAGGCCCGCCTTCGCCGCGACCCCCGCCAGCGGCACAGGGCCCTGCAGGAGGGGCGCCATGCCGAGGGACGGCAGCGCGCTGCCGGAGAGGACGGTGAGGTTGAGGTCCCGGTCGGCGGCCCACAGGATCCCGGGGATGCTGTCCATGATGAACCGCAGCTGTTCGGCATTCTCGCGCCGCTGGGCGTCCACATCCTCCCGCTCGATCGCGGCGCCGAAGGCCTCGGCGGCGGTCCGCAGGGCCCCGGTTTCCGCATCGGCCCAGGCGCGATCATACCGGCACTCGTCCAGGCCGATGAATCCCCACCACCGCCCGAAGGCGAAGATCGGCACCAGCAGGATGGAGCGGATGTCCTCCGCGTCGAGTTCCGGCTGCTCCGCCGCCGGGAGGTCGCGCTTGATGGCGGAGAAGACGCCGCCCGCGGAGAGAATCGTCTCCACGCGCGAATGCCCGAGGGCCGCAAAGGTCGTCCGCTGAAGCCGCGGGTTGTCGATCTGCGGGGCCACGCCGGCGGCCGTCCACTCGTACAGCTGCGAGATCAGCACCCGGCCGGCCGCGCCGGACTCGGCCTGGAAGACATAGGCCCGCGATGCGTCCGCGGCGACGCCGAGCCGCCCCAGCGATTCCCGGATCCCGTCGCGCCAGGCCGGGTGCCGGAGCCACCGGGTGGCGGTCTCCCGCACGGCCTCGAGAATGGCCTCGCGCCGCCCGATCGCCTCGGCCGCCTCGTGCTCCGCGGTGACATCGCGCAGCGTGACCAGCCGGCCCGTGAACGAGGCCGGACCCGCACCCAGGGGCTCGACCGACACGTCGAACCGCCGCGGACCTCCGGCCGACGGCAGCGCGAGGTCGCGGGCGCCGGCGCCCCCGATCGCCTCAAGAAGGGCCGGGTGGCCGGCCAGCAGCACGCCGAGGACGCTGCCCGTTGGATCCGCATCCAGCCCCAGCATGTCCCGGGCGGCCGGATTGGCCGCCGCGATGCGGCCGTCGGCCGAGACCACCAGAACCCCCTCGCGCATGCCCGCGAAAAGAGCGGCCAGCGCGACGGGCGGAACGCTGAGAAACCGCTGCCGCATCAGCGCCCACGCCAGCAGCGCCCCGGACACGGCGAAGGCCACCGGCGTGAGGTCCATCACGGGGGCCGGGGCCGTCCCGCTCAGGTAACTGAGGTTCAGGACCATGGGCAACAGGGCGGCCACCCCGACGGGGATCACGTGGCGGCGGTGGCCGGGCGGCGCCCGGTAGGCCGTCCGCAGGATCAACGCGGTGCCCGCGAGGACCAGCAGATAGGAGTAGGCGGCGAACGCGACCACGGCGGGCCCGTGATGGTAGACCAACGGACCCCGTTGCGACGGCGGCTCGCCAAACGCCCGCCACACCCAGCCGTGCCACTCGTTGGTCCACACCAGCGCCAGCGTGAGAACCGAGGGCAGCCAGAGCAGCGCCTCGCGCAAACGAACCCGCCCCGGCGTCCTCCCGGCGTAGGCCAGCGCGAACATCAGCCACGCCGGGGCGACCGAGACCACGGCAAGGTACTGGATCTTGGAAAGGAGAACCTGGATCGTCGGCAACGGCACCACCGCCTCGGCCGCCGCCACGACCGCCCAGCCCGCGGCAGCCGCCATCACGGCCGCCAGCCACGCCGATGGCCTCCCCGCCTGACGTCGAAGCGCCAGGACCGCCACGCCGACGGCCAGCACCGTCGAGGCGGCCAGGATCAGCACGTAGAGGATGACCGATACCGGCATGGTCCCGCCACGATATACTCGCACGCCGCCCGATGACAACGCCGGCCGCGAGACGCCCGCCGGGGACGGGGCCCTGTCCCGTCACGCCGGGGGGCGGCGAAGGAAGGTCCGCGGAAGCGGAAGGCCGGACAGGGTTCCCCCCGCCCGGCCTTCCTTCCTCCGCGCGCCGCGGATCAGAACGCGTAGCTGTACATCACCTGCGCGTTCAACTGGCTGTGCGACGAGGTGACGCCGCTGGCGGCGGTCGCATCGGTCTCGGGCGCGTAGACGACCGACACATGGACCGAGTTCTGGTCATCGATCGCGTAGCTGGCGCCGGCCGTGATGTGGTGCTCCACGATCGCGGGGAACAGCGGATGGACGTTCGCCTCCGGCACCGGGTTTTCACCGTAGTTGTAGCCCGCGCGCAGCGTCAGCGCGTCGGTGGCCTTGAACGCGGCGCCGATGCACCACACGGTCTGGTTCTCCCAGGCCTGCGGCAGCGAGAAGGACACCGAGCCCCCGGTGTCGGCCGTGAAGGTCATGTCCATGCTGTTCATGACCTCCTCCCACAGGATGTGCCGGACATCGAGGGACAGCGTCAGCCGGTCGGTGGCGTCGACCGCGACCCCCCCGCCGAACATCGCGGGCCATTGGAAGTCGTGCACCTCGATCTCGCCCTCCATCGCGCCCATCGACGTGCCGGTCATCATGTCGCCGAACGACAGCGTGGCGCTGTCGCTCTCCAGGTCGTCCAGTTCCGACTCGGCATGGTAGATGACGCCGACGCGGACCTTGGAGGTCACGTGGTACAGGGCGCCGAGCTTCACTCCGCCGCCGAAGCCCATCGCATCGCCCGTGAACTGGGAATCGTCCGCGAAGTCGACGCGGAGGTAGTTGTTCGCGCCGAGCGCGGGCATCGGGAGCGTCGGCGTCCCGGAGAGCATGCTCATCGCCTGCGGGGCGGTCATGGCCATCCGCATGTCCATCCCGGCCCACAGGAAGTCGAGCGTGCCGGCGACCGAGAGGCTGTCGGACACGCGGTACGACAGCGGCACGATCAGCCGGCCGACCGACACCTCCGACATGACCGGCGCACCCGAGTTCAGGGCGAGAAACGATTCGCCCGAGTAGCGCGTGCCCATGCCGCCCTGGCCGAAGACCCCGACGCCGTACGAGAAGTCGCCGTCGCGGGTGATGTAGCCGAAGGCCGGCATGAAGTAGGCGTCCCCGTTCGAGCGCGCCGTCGCCTGTCCCGGCGCCGAGGCCTCGACGTCCGGGCCGAGCATGCCGAACGCGATGTCGATGCGGCTGGCGCCGTCCGGCATCAGCGACAACGTCGCCGGGTTGTTGATGACGGCCGCCGTGCCGTTGTCGTTGGCGATGGATACCCCGCCCTGGCCCTGCGCGATCGGTCCGTAGCCCTCGAGGTCCATCCCGTTCGTGGCCCGCGACGCCGCGGCCCAGCCGAGCGCGCCCGCTGCGGCGAGTCCGGCGATGACGATGGTCTTGTTCATGCTTGTTCCCCGCATCCCTTCCCTGCTGGTTGTTCGGTCCCGCCCCCCGCGGTGCCCGGCCGACACCCATCGGCCGCCCGCATGCCGCCGTCCGCGCGTTTCGCGCGCGGGCGGCGGAAATCTAGAGTGAAAGACTCCACACTCCAAGGAAGGAAGAAGGGCCAAGGCGGAAGGGCGGGAGTGGCCGGCTTCCTCCTTCTTCCCCCTTCTCACGTCCCGCTTCCCTGGAGTCTGGAGTTTCCGCACTTCTCCTCCCCTTCCCCGCCGTACGCCGCCGCCAGCACCTCGGAGAGGTCCGCCACCTCCGCCGTTCCCGCCGCGGCCTTGCGGAGGTTCACCAGGCAGATCGGGCACATCGTCGCGATGCGCGACCCGGCCTCGCGGAGCTGCGCGATCCGGTTCGTCGAGATCCGGTGCGCCTCGGCCGGGAAGAGCGCCTCGATCGGCCCGCCGCAGCAGTGCGTCGCCGCGCCGGCCAGCGCCGGCTCCCGCACCGTGAGCCCCGCGCGCTTCAGCAGGACGCGGGGCGGATCGATCATCTTCTCGTAGCGCGCGTAGACGCACGAGTCGTGGATCACCAGCTCGCCCTCCGCAGCCCGCTCGACCGCCGGGGCCCGTTCGGCGAGGACCTCGAGGTAGCTGCGGACCTTCACGTCGAAGCCCGGCACGAACTTCGGATAGACCTCGCGCAGCATGTTCGTCGTGTGGGGGTCGACCGTGATGACCTCCCTCACCCCGTGGCGGCGGAAGACCTCCGCGACCCGGCGCGCGTGGCGTCCGAAGGTCTCGTCCATCCCCTCGTCGTACACCAGCGCCCCGGAGTACATCTCGTCGCCGTAGAGATAGCCGAACGACACGCCCGCCTTCCGCAGCAGCTGCGCGATGCCGCGCAGCATGCGGTCGTAGTCCCGCTGCTGGCTCCGCGACGCGAGCAGGCCCATGAAGAACGACAGGTTCACGAAGCGGTTCGCGATCCGGCCGAGGCCGAACCACTTCGTCAGCGGGGAGTTCTCCAGCTTCGCCATCTGGCCGGCCATCGCCTCGATGGTCGGGATGAGCTGGTACATGTGGCCGGTGTAGAGCACCGTCGCCCCGCCGCGCGGCAGGTCGAGCCCCCGCGCCCAGCGCGTCGTCGCGGCGGCGGAGAGCGGAAGCACGCTGCCGCGGCGCGACAGGTTGTCGGCAAGAACTCCGAGGATGACTCCGGTGGGTAGCGGCATGCGCGGGCCTCAGGTGAGCTTGTATTCGCGACGGTTCATGAGACTGCGCAGGCTGCGGACGTTCTCCGCGATCCGCACCCCGGCGGGACAGTTGGCCTCGCACATGCGGCACAGCAGGCACGAGTAGATCTTCGGCAGGTGCTCGCGCACGCTCTCCTCGAGCCCGAGCAGCACCATCCGGAACAGCGAGCGCGGCAGCACCTCGTAGCCCATCGGGCACACCGCCGTGCAGACGCCGCAGCTCATGCACGCCTGCGCGTCGAATCCCTCCGCGCGCTTCGCCTCCGCCGCCAGTTGCGTGGACATCCTCATGCGGATCCGCCTTTCGCGGGCTCGCCGGCGGCGGCGCCGGACTCCTTGAGCTCGTACGCGTGGTAGCCGTCGCCGTCGGCCTTGCCCTTCTCCTCGACCTGGCCGTAGCGGCGCATCGCCATGACCCAGCAGACGACCTCGTGCGCCGGCGCGCCGAGAGCCTCCGCCAGCGCGGGGATCGTCTTCGGGCCGTCGCGCAGCGCCGCGGCGATGCGGTCCTTCTGCACCATCTCGTCGCGCAGGATCTCGGCGCGGCCGCGCATCGGGGGCCGGGGCGCGCTCATCGCACGGCCTCCCCGCGGATCCCCGCGTCGATCATCGCCGTGATCTGCGCGTCGGTGTAGCCCTCGATGTCCAGCGCGCCGTGCGGGCACACCGGCACGCACGCGCCCTCGCCCTTGCACTGCGACGCCACCACCTGCGCGATCTCCTTCCCGCCGCACGAGACCTTCTCGATCGCCCCGTAGGGGCACGCCTTCAGGCACTCGTCGCACCAGAGGCACCGGTCCGCGTCGACGCGCGCGATCAGCGGCTCGAGGTCGACGTAGCCCTTCTTCAGCAGCGCGCCGGCCTTCGCGACCGCCGCCAGGGCCGAGCCGACGCTCTCCGCCATCGACTTCGGGCTCTGCGCCGCGCCGGCGATGAAGACGCCGTCGATCACCGTCTCCACCGGCCGCAGCTTGATGTGGATCTCGCCGAGGAAGCCGTCCTTGCTGACCGGCAGCTTCAGGACGTCCATCAGCCGCGGGTTGGACCGCGGGACCATGCCCGTCACGAGGACGACCAGGTCCGCCGGGATCTCGATCTCCGCGCCGCCGGTCAGCTCGTCCTTCACCCTCACGAGCAGCCCCTCGCGCGCCTTCTCGACCGTCGGCGGGGCCGCGTCGCCGTAGCGCAGGAAGAGGGCGCCGCCGCGGCGGGCCTCCTCGTACACCAGCTCGTTGTGCCCGTAGGTCCGGATGTCGCGGTAGAGGTGCACCTGCGTCACCGCCGCCCCGCCGCGCGCCTCCTGCGCCGCGATCTGCGCCGCCATGTGCGTCGCCGCCGTGCAGCAGAACCGCGAGCACCAGGCGTTCGGCGACGGACAGGTCTCGCTCTCCGCCTGCCGGCTGCCGACACAGTAGATGAACGCGACCGTCTTCACGGTGCGGTTGCGGAACGTCAACGTGCCGCCCTGCACGTCGGCGCCGTCGCGGAACTCCGGCAGCGTCACGACCCCCTCGATCCCGCGGCCGAACTCCCCGGGCTTCGGCTCGTAGGAGTCGAACCCGGTGGCGACGACGATCGCGCCGGCGTGGAGGGCCGTCTCGGCGCCGTCCGCGGAGCGGAGGGTCAGATGGAAATCACCGATGCTGCCGCTCTTCGCCACGAGCTCCGTCCGCGCGTGAAGCGTGATGCGCGGGCTCGCGCGGACGCGCGCCAGGAGACCGTCGACCACCTCGCGGCCGGACTGGCCGTCCGGCGCCAGCGGCCCCCAGCGGCGCACCGCGCCGCCGGGCTCGTCCGCCTGCTCCGCGAGGTGGACCTCGAGGCCGAGGTCCGCCAGCGCCAGCGCCGCGCGCAGGCCGGAGATCCCCGCGCCGATCACCAGCACGCACGGCGCCGTCTTCACGCGCAGCGCGTGCAGCGAGCGCGACAAGGCCGCCTTCGCGATCCCCGCGCGGACCAGCGCCGCGCCCTTGCGCGTCGCGCCGGCGGGGTCGTCCGTGTGCGCCCACGAGCACTGCTCGCGCAGGTTGACGTGGACGTACTGGTACGGATTGATCCCCGCCCGCTCCGCCATGCCGCGGAACGTGAACATGTGGAGCTTCGGCGAGCAGGACGCGATGACGAGGCCGTCGAGCTTCTCGTTGCGGATGTCGTCGATCATCTCCTGCTGCGCGGCGTCGGAGCAGGTGAACGTGTGCGTCTTCGACACGACCACGCCCGGCTCCGAGGCGACGGCGTCAGCCACCGACTTCACATCCACGTAGTCCGAGATGTTGCCGCCGCAGTGGCAGACGAACACCCCGATGCGCCGGCTCGCGCTCATCCCCCGGCCCTCACTTTCTCCACGTAGGCCGCGGCCTGCGAGGCCGCCGCGGCGGCGTGAAGCACGGTGTCCGGGATGTCCCGCGCACCGACCACCGTGCCGGCCGCGAAGACCCCCTCCAGGCTCGTGCGCCCGGGCTCCGCGACCGGGTCCGGCTCGCGGACGTAGGCCAGCGCGTCCGCCGCCGGCGTCTCGCCCCGCACCAGCTTCAGCGACTCCAGGTTCGGCAGCAGGCCCACCGTCAGCACGAGCAGGTCGTGCTCCATCGTCTGCATCCCGCCGCCGGCGATGTTCTCGTAGTGGACCTTCAGGTTTCCATTCTCCAGCTCCTCGACGCGGGCGACCTTGCCGCGGACGTACTGCACGCCCATCGCCCGCGACTGCTCGTAGAACTCGTCGTAGCCCTTGCCGAACGCGCGGGCGTCGATCGTGTAGATCGTGATGTCCGCCATCGGCAGCGCGCCCATGATCAGCTGCGCGTGCTTCGCGGAGTACATGCAGCCGATCCGGCAGCAGAGCGGGTTGTCCACCGTGTGGTCCCGCGAGCCGTTGCACAGCACGATGCCGATGTTGTCCGGCACCTTGCCGTCGGACGGCCGCAGCACGGCGTTGTAGGGCCGCGTCGGCGCGAGCAGGCGGTCCATCTGCGGCCCCGAGATCACGTTCGGGTAGCGCCCGTAGCCCATCAGCTCCTTGCGGCCGGGATCGAGGATCTCGTAGCCGGTGGCGACGACGACCGCGCCGACCTGGACGTCGAGCCTCTCATCGCGCATCGAGAAGTCGATGCAGTCCGCCGGGCACACCTTCACGCACTGCTGGCACTGCGAGCATTCGCCGCACCCGAGGCAGCGGTTCGCGGCGTCGCGCGCCTCGGCCTCGGTGTAGACGTCCTCGTAGGTCTCGAAGCTCTGGATGCGCTCCCGCGGCGGACGGCGGCGGGGGGCCGAGGCCGGCTTGAACGAGCAGGCACACCCCTGGATGACGGAGGCCCTCTCCACCTTCGCGGGCTTGTCCCAGAAGGGGACGATGCCGGTCGTGCCCCGGAGCATCCGGTCGATGTGGTAGGCCGCGCGCCGGCCCTGGCCCATCGCCTCGGTGACGATCGAGGGCCCGAGGACCGCGTCGCCACCGGCGAACACGAGCGGGTCGGAGGTCTGCAGCGTCTCGGGATCCGTGCGGATCGTCTTCTGCGGCGTCAGCGCAAGCTCCTCCGCGAACGGCGCGGTGCTGGGCCCCAGGCCGACGGCGAGGATCACGACATCGGCACGGACCTGCTGCTCGGTGCCCTCCGCGACCTGGAAGCCGGTCATCCGGCCCTCGGGCGTGAAGTCGATCGACGCGACGGCGCGGTACTCGATCATCGGCTCGCCCGCGGCGTTGGTCAGCAGGCGCTTCGCCGACGCCGAGGGCAGCAGGCGGACGCCCTCCTCCTCGGCCTCCTGCACCTCCCAGCCGTGCGCCGGCATGCGGGCGCGGTCCTCGAGGCAGAGGATCGTCGTGCTCGCCGTGGCGAGGCGGACCGACGATCGCGCGACGTCCAGCGCGACGTTGCCGCCGCCGAGGACGACGACATGCTTCCCGCGCAGGTCCGGCATCTCGCCGCCGTCCTTCGAGTCCTTCAGGAACTGCATGCAGTCGGTGACGTTCGCCAGGTCGCGCCCCTGCAGCGGGATCACCTTGGGAACCTGGTTGCCGACGCCGACGAAGACCGCGGCGAATCCCTGCGCCTTCAGCGACGCGACCGACTCCACTCGCGTCCCGGTGCGGATCTCGACGCCGAGCGCCGTGATGTTCCGGATGTCGCGGTCCAGCACGTCGTGCGGCATGCGGTAGGCCGGCATCCCGTGGCGCAGCATGCCGCCGGCCTGGGGCTCCGCCTCGAAGACCGTGACGCGGTGGCCCTGCCGCGCGAGGTGGAAGGCGGCCGAGAGCCCGGCCGGGCCGGAGCCGACGATCGCAATGCGCGTGTCGAGGAGCGTCTCCGGCGGGCCGTACTCGGGCTCGGGGTGCGTCGCGTAGTAACGGTCGGCCATGAAACGCTTGATCGCCCGGATGTGGACCGTGCCCTCGAGGTCGCAGCGGGTGCACTCGCCCTCGCAGGGCGCGTAACAGGCGCGCGCCAGGCTGCCGACCAGCGGCGCGTCCTCCAGGTGCAGCCGGAAGGCCTCGTCGATCTTCCCCGCGCGCACGAGCGAGACGTAGCCGCTCGGCTTCACGCCCGCCGGGCAGGTGTGCAGGCACGGCGCGCAGCCGCTGCGGCTGATGACCGCCTTCTTCGGCACGGCCTGCGGGAACGGGATGTGCGCGGCGCGGCGGGCGACGAGGTCGTAGTTGTACTCGTCCACCATCGGCACGGTGCACGCCTCGGCGCATTGTCCGCAGCCGGTGCACGCGGCGGAGTCGACGTAGCCCGCCTTGCGGCGGACCGACGCGCGGAACGTGCCGTCGGCGTTGCGCGCGACGCCGTCGACCTCGCTGTAGACCATCAGCGTCACGTTCGGGTGGTGCGCGGTGGCGGCCATCTTCGGCGTCGCGATGCAGCTCGCGCAGTCGAGGGTCGGGAAGACCTTGCTCAGCAGGATCGTCCGGCCGCCGACGCTGGGCTTCTTCTCGACGAGCAGGACGCGGTAGCCCATGTCGCCGAGCGAGTTCGCGGCCTCCATGCCGGCCGTGCCGGCGCCGACGACGAGCACGTCGTGATCGAGCTTCCGGGCGGGATCAGGAGGGGTCAAGTTTCGCGAGCTCCTTCCGGAAATTCGCCATGTGGTTCACGAAATTGTCCGCGCACACGGAGCAGAGACCGGACATCTTCAGCCGCTTGGGATTGAGCCCGCGCGCCTTCAGCAGGTCCTGGCTCTGCCGGATGACGCGGCCCGTGCGGTCGGTGCAGTCGGAGAGGTAGGCGCAATCGCCCCCGCAGGCGGCGACAAAGACGCCGTCGAACCCCTTCTCCAGCGCGTGCGCGATCCACGAGGGGCGCACGCCGCTGGAGCACGGCAGCGGGATCACCTGAACGTTCGTGGAGTAGTGCAGGTGCGCGCTGCCCGCGAGATCGATGCCGGGGTCGGAGATGCTGTTGGTCGAGAAGACCAGGATCCGCTTCTCAGGCCCGGCCGGGGCGCCGCCGCTCATCTCACTTCGTCCGCCGCATGAAGACGCGCCAGTAGCCGTCGGCCTCGATGTCCCCGAGGTAGGTGTGCTGCATCTTGCCGCACCAGCGGGTCACGTCTTCCTTCGTGCCCTCGTCCGACGAGAGGATCTCCATCACGCCGCCGACCGGGCAGGCCGCGATCGCGCGCTTGGCCTCGAGCAGCGGACCGGGGCAGGCCGTGCCGCGCGCATCCACCTGCTTCGCCACCGTCAGGGCCTCGAGTTCTTCCTTGGTCATGGCTTTCGTTCCTTCCGTGTTGTCGCGTTCGTCCCGGCCGGCCCTACATGAACCAGCACTGCTTCGACTTCGAGAACATGTCGACGAAGGTGCCCACGCCCACGAAGTCCATGTGGGGGTAGTCGATGAGCTCCTCCTTCTTGATGCCCATGACGTCCATGGACATCGTGCAGACGTGGATGCGGATGCCGAAGTCCGCCGCGTCCTTCATGAGCTCCTCCAGCGACTTGGCGCCGTGCATCTTCATGACGTTGCGGATCATGACCGGGCCCATGCCCATCATCTGCATCTTGGAGAGCGGGAGCTTTTTCGAGCCGCGCGGCAGCATCATGCCGAACATCGTGTCGAGCAGGTTCTTCTTCGCGGACTTCTTCGGGTCGCGCAGCGAGGCGGTCGCCCAGAAGGTGAAGAACATGTCCACCTCCATGTCGTAGGCCGCGGCGCCGAGCGCGATGATGAAGGAGGCGATCGTGTAGTCGAGGTCGCCGCTCATGACGCCCAGGGCGAGGGCGTCCTTCGGGGCCTTCGCCTCCAACGCCTCCACGCGGGCGAGGAGTTGCTTGATCAGTTCGTCGCGGGTGTCGTTGGCGTCGCTCATGGCACGGTCCCCCGGGGTGGTTCGTTGCGGCCTAGTCCTCGATCAGGTGGTCGGGGTCGAAGTCCTTCGCCAGCCGGCTGCCCGCCGCGAAGCTCTCCAGCAGGAGCTCGCGGACCATGTGGCAGCACTGGATGACCTTGGGATTGCGAAGCCGGTAGAACACGGTCTGCGCGTCCTTGCGCGCCACCACCACCTGCTTGTCGCGCATCAGCCGCAGGTGCTGGCTCGCCGTGCTGATCGTGCAGCCCAGCGCCGAGGCGATGTCGCCCACGCTGGCCTCGCCGCGCTTCAGGATCTCGACGATCGCCAGCCGCTTCGCGTTGGCCATCATCGCGCAGAGCTTCGCCTGCTGCTCGAAGATCTCGAAATTGCGTACTCGCATGATTGCGAAAGTACGAAACCGCATATGCGACCGTCAATGCCTTATTTGAGAAAAGTTCGGCGTTGTTGTTACGGGCGTCACAAGAACGGGCTGCGGCAGGCCGGAAGCGACCGGGGGCGGCCGGAAAGATGCCACCATCCACCGATCCAGGCTTCCGCAATCCCGGGGGACCCCGGGCTTGCGGTCCCCCCCGCGCCTCCGTAG